>DATGOL010000122.1:0-14242 GCA_035306065.1 Gemmatimonadales bacterium
CACGAGGGGTTGGACATCTTCGCTCCACGCGGAACGCCGGTGCTTGCCGCGGTGGATGGAGTCGTGAGGTCCACGCGCACCAACAACCTGGGCGGCATTGTCGTCTGGCTCAGGGACGAGGTTGCCGATCAGTCGCTCTACTACGCACACCTGGACACACAGGTGGTTCAACGCGGCCAGCGCCTGAAGATCGGAGACACCCTCGGTTTCGTTGGCAATTCGGGCAATGCGCGCACCACTCCGCCGCACCTCCATTTCGGCGTTTACGTGCGCGGCGAAGGCGCGGTTAATCCGTTGCCCTTCGTACGCGCCGGAGTGCCCATGGAGCGCGATGTCATCGCGAGCGTGGAACTTGGCAGCTGGGTGCGAACGCGCTCGGGCGGCGTGGAAGTCTATCGGGACCCGAGCCGAGTGCCTGCGCCGCGCAGGAGCATCGAACGCGGCACGCCACTCCTGGTACTGGGCGCGTCAACCAATCTGCTGCGCGTCAGGCTGCCTGACGGCACCACCGGCTTCGTTCCGCCGCGCGTGCTCGAGGGAGTGGATCGTGCCCTGGCAGAGGAACGCTTTGACGGCGGAAACCAGGTGCTGGTGGAGCCTTCACCACTCGCACCGGCCGTTGCACTTGCACCTGACGAGCCGCTGCAGGTGCTCGGCAGGTTCGGCGGCTATGCGCTCGTGAGGGTGGACGGCGAAAGGGCCGGGTGGGTGGCAATGGACTGAGTCCCGGCCACGGCACGAGACCCTGGCCGCGACGTACCCGCGCCTGACTGCTCGCCTGCGGATCCCGCACCCTCACCCGCACGTGTCGAACCTTGCTGCCTTCGATCGCCTGGTGCGCTGTCCAGCTGGAACGTGTCAACCAGCGACGCGAGGTGCTCCGCCGAACGCGTGAGCGTTCCGGCTGCAGCAGCCACCTCCTGCGTGCTCGCGCTCTGCTCCTCGCTCGCCGTTGCCATCTCGCGCATGGCGCTGGCGAGCTCGCGCGTGCCTAGCGATACCTGCGCCAGCCTGGTTGACATTCCGCCGGCGAGACTCGTGGTGGCAACTGATGCCTCCTCCAGTGCACTCATCAGCTCGTCTGCCTGCTCCACCGCCTGCTCCACGCGCGAGAACGACTCGCTTGCCTGGCTCGTGGCGGCCAGCACTTCGTCAACCGTGCCCACGGCTCGTTCGGTGTTCACACGAGACGTCTCCAGCCGCTCGAGGACGGCCGTCACGGTGTTCTCCGTACGAACCGCCGCATCATTGGACATCGTGGCGAGACGTCGCACCTCGGCAGCCACCACGGCGAATCCGTCTCCATGCTCTCCGGCACGAGCCGCTTCCATGGCCGCATTCAGCGAGAGCAGGCGACTCTGCCGCGCCATCTTCTGCACGAGCGTCACGAACGCGCGAATCTCCTCGGATGCTTCAACCAGCGCCTCAACTGCCTGCGCTGTTTCATGAACTTCGCTTTCCAGCCTCGTTAGGGCCCCGGCGCCTGTATCCAGACGCTCACGATTCTCGGCCGCGAGTGCGCGAAGTTCCCTGTTGCGGGCGGCACCCGCACGCGCGCCGCTCGAGAGATCACTCGCGATCTCGTCCAGCCTGTGCGCGTCGTTGGCTACGTCGTTCACCACACCGGCCATGTCGTGCACGCGGCCGGTTAGAGCGGAACTGGTTTGCGCCATGTGCTGCGCTCGCTCCGCCATGTGTTCCGAGCTGGCTGTTATCTGTTCCGCGAGCGCTGCGGTTTCATGAGACGCGCCGCGAATTGCACCCGCCAGGCGCCTGAGCGACACCACCATTCGCGCAACCGCGCGACGCAACCGCGGCAGGTGACCGCCACCACGCTCGTCGAGTGCCTGCACGGTGAGGTTTCCCGCCGCGACAGCCTCCGCGACAGCAGCGATCTCCGCTGCGGGTCGCTCCAGCGATGGCGCAATGGCAAAGCGGAGCAGGGCGGCACACATCCCGAAGCCAAGGGCGAGGCCGAGCATGAGCGGACCAAGCGGCACCGCGCCAAGAAATCCACTTTGCGCAGCTTCCCACCAGAGAATGATGGCAAGCAGGCTCGTTGCGAGCGCTCCGACGCCGAGCCAGCCGGCCAGTCGCGGCAGGAGCGTGATCGCCACGCGTTCAGCGCGTCGCGCTCCGGTACCGGGTTGGAGCACTTCACCGGTGCGGGTAGATTTCATCGAACTCATAACACCGTTGTCCCCTTGCGCATGTGGCGTCGCCGACCATCCGGCCAGCCGGCCGCACGCGTGTTCCGTCGTTCGTTCAGCAAATGACCGCGTCCAGTCCCAACCAGTCCGCCGCCGCCGAGGCGTACGAGCCAGCCTCCATCGAACAGAAGTGGCAGCAGCGGTGGCGCGAGCGGGGCACCAATTCCACCAACCTGCAGGATGGTGAGCGCCCCTTCTACGCACTGATGATGTTTCCCTATCCCTCGGCCGAGGGATTGCACGTGGGAAACCTCTTTGCGTTCACGGGCAATGACATCTATGGACGATTCCAGCGGCTTCAGGGGCACACCGTGTTCGAGCCGCTCGGCTACGATGCGTTCGGTATTCACTCGGAGAACTATGCCCTGAAGGTGGGCGAGCACCCCATGCGGCTGATCCCGCGGAACATCGCGAACTTCAGGCGGCAGCTGGAGCGTGGTGGTCTCATGGTAGACTGGCGGTACGAGGTGGATACCACGGACCCGGGCTACTACAAGTGGACGCAGTGGATTTTCCTGGAGCTGTACAAGCGCGGACTGGCATACAAGAAGCGCGCGGCGGTGAACTGGTGCCCGGTGGACAAGACGGTGCTCGCCAACGAGCAGGTGATCGCGGGCCAGTGCGAGCGGTGCGGTTCCGAGGTGGAGCAGCGGATGCTGGAGCAGTGGTTTTTCAGGATCACTGACTATGCTGGCCGTCTGCTGGACAACCTGGACGGGCTGGACTGGTCGGAAACCACGAAGACTGCGCAGCGCAACTGGATCGGGCGATCGAGCGGTGCTCGGGTGCGGTTTCCGCTGGCGGCCGATCCAGGTGCGGCGCCCCATGCGGCAGCAAGCGGAATTTCGACTGCCGACGGCGGTTCAGGTCCCGGTTCCGATGCGGGCTCCCCGGAGCTGGCGAGTTCCGCGGACTCCATCGAGGTGTTCACTACGCGTCCCGACACGATATTCGGTGCCACCTACATGGTGCTCGCGCCGGAGCATCCGCTGGTGGACCGCATTACGACGCCCGGGCAGCGTGAGGCAGTGGATGCGTATCGCGAGTACACTCGGCAGCAGGATCTCATTTCCCGCAAGGTGAACAAGGAGAAAACGGGAGAGTTTACCGGCGGGCACGCCGTGAATCCTGCCACCGGCCAGCTCATTCCCGTGTGGGTGGCTGACTACGTGCTCATGGAGTACGGTACCGGCGCAATAATGGCGGTTCCGGGCCATGATGAGCGGGACTTCGAGTTCGCCACGAAGTTCTCGCTGCCGATAGTTCGAGTGGTTGCGGGGGCGGGTGAAACAGCCGGCACTCCGCTGGCCGAGGCGTACTCGGGTGGCGGAACGCTGGTGAATTCCGGTGAGTTCAACGGGCAGGATGCGGAACAGTCGATCGGCCGCATTACTGAGTGGCTGCACGCTACAGGAGCGGCAGACGCGCAGGTGAACTATCGCCTGCACGACTGGTGCATTTCACGCCAGCGTTACTGGGGTCCGCCAATCCCGATCGTTTACTGTGATTCGTGCGGCACGGTACCCGTGCCGGAGAGCCAGCTGCCCGTGTTGCTGCCGGACGTGGAGGACTTCAGGCCGGACGACACCGGTGTGTCTCCGCTTGCGCGCCACGAGCAGTGGTACTTCACGGATTGTCCCTCCTGCGGCGGTAAGGCTCGCCGTGAGACAGACGTGTCCGACACGTTCCTCGACAGCGCCTGGTATTTCCTGCGCTACCCGAGTGCAGGTAGAGACGACGTTCCGTTCGATGCAGAGCTGACGAAGAAGTGGCTGCCGGTGGACAGCTACATCGGCGGCAACGAGCATGCCGTGCTGCACCTGCTTTACTCGCGCTTCATAACGATGGTGCTGCACGACGCGGGTCACCTGGCATTCGAAGAACCGTTCACCCGTTTTCGCGCGCATGGCCTGATCATCCGGGAAGGCGCGAAGATGTCCAAGAGCAAGGGGAACGTGGTGAACCCCGACGAGTTCATGGACAGGTGGGGTGTAGACACCTTCCGCACCTTCCTGATGTTCCTGGGTCCGTACGAGCAGGGCGGAGACTTCCGTGACCAGGGCATCAGCGGCGTGAGGCGCTTCCTGGAACGCCTCTGGAGTTCGTCCCTGGTGGCGACGAACGAAGGCGAGCCTGACGCGTCGGTGCTGCGCAAGCTGCATCAGACCATCCGCAAGGCCGGCGAGGACATTTCGAAGCTGCAGTACAACACGGCCATTGCCGCGATGATGGAGTACATGAACGTGCTGCGTGCCGGCGAGAGGTTGCCGCACCGGGCAGAGGTGGATCCGCTGATTCAGCTGGTGTCCCCGTTTGCACCGCACATTGCGGAGGAGCTGTGGGAACGGCGCGGGAATGAAGGAAGTGTGTTCGACGTGCAGTGGCCCACGTTCGACCCGGAGCTGGCGAAGGACGACACGATCACGCTGGCAGTGCAGGTGGGCGGCCGCTTGCGCGGTACGATCCAGGTGCCGGCGGATGTAACGCAGGAGGACGCGCTGGCAGCTGCTCTGGCAGAGGAGGGTGTGTCGAAGTTCGTGACGGGCGAGCCCAGAAAGGTGATCTACGTCAAGGGCCGGCTGCTGAACCTGGTGGTGTAGATGAACTGCAGTACTCAGTACTGAGAGGTCAGTACTGAGTACCTCGGTTTCTGACTACTGCAGCTACCAAATACTGACCCCTCAGTACTGACTGCTGCTGTTTCTCAGTACTGGCCTCTTAGTACTGAATACTGCAGTATTGCAACCCTCTTCCGTTGTCCCGTGTCTCAGTGATCGGAGCCATTCGACACTCGAGGACATCATGACATTCGGAAAGATCATTCTCGCTGCAGCAATGGCGGGACTGGCGCTGCCGGCGCTATCCCTGCCGCTCAGCGCGCAGGAGCCAAGTCCCCGCGAACGCACTCGTGATTCTGTGCGCGTGAGGGTGGAGCCGCGCGTGGGCACATTCAGCTTCCCTTCCGCCATGTCTGCCCGGCGTGCGGTTATCGGCGTGGCACTCTCCGGTGGAACCGAGGGTGACACGGCCGGGGTACGCGTGGAGGAAGTCACGGAGGGCGGACCCGCTGATCGCGCGGGGATCGAACCCGGCGATCGCATAGTTGGTGTGAACGGAAAGGACGTGCGCCTCACGCGCAGCGAGGCCGCGGACGAAGCACAGCGCGGCCTGGCGTCGCGCCGCATCACGCGGGCCCTTGGTGAGCTGTCTCCCGGGGATGATTTAACACTCCGCGTGAGCAGCAATGGCAGCGAGCGCAATGTCCAGCTACGCGTGGTGAGCCCGATGGATCTCGCGCGGGTGCGCACGGGAGGTGACTCCACGTCGCAGCGCTGGCTGACTGTTGGCCGCAATGACAGGCCGGTACTCGGCCTGACGCTTCAGGCAACCGGCACGGCGCGTGACACGCTGGGTGCATTCGTGGCGAGCGTGTCGCCTGACGGGCCGGCAGAAAAGGCCGGAATTTATGAAGGAGACCGCATTGTGAGCATCAACGGCACGGACCTGCGAGTTCGTCCGGTAGACGCTGGTGATCGTTACGTGGCACAGCTGAAGGCGGGCGCAATCGACCAGGCCATGGAAAATGCGAAGGTGGGCGAAGCCATGGACGTTCGCGTGTGGCGCGCGGGGCAGGTTCGCTCCGTACGCGTGACGCCCGCTCCCGCGAGCGAGGTGCAGGGGAGTGGGATGGCCATGCAGCTGTTCGGCGCACCCGCCGCCATGTTCCGGTCGGCTGAGTTCTCCATACCGGGGGAGGCATTCCGTGTCTGGTCTGACAGCGGTCCGGCGGCGGCCTTTCAGTTCCGGTCCGACAGCGGGCCTGGAGCGGCATTTCGTGTCTGGTCCGACAGTGGGCCGGCGAGAGTTTTCCGGTTCGAGGGCCGTCCCGATCGCGAAGTGATCATCGAGATTGACCCGGAAATGAGGGGGCAGATCGGCGAACACATGGAGCGCGCGATGCGGCAGATGCGGCGTGCCCTGGAAGAAGCGCGTCGCAGTTCGGTAGACGTGGAACAGGTGCGCCAGGCTGCGCAACTGCAGCGCGCGCAGGTGGAACGAGCGCGTGAAGCCTCACAGCTGCGGCGCGCCCGGGTGGAACAGGCGCGTGAGGCTGCACAGCTTCAGCGCACGCAGGCAGAAGGTATGCGCGAGGCGCTTCAGCTTCAGCGGGAGGGTGTCCAGCGCACTCGCGAGGAGGCGCTGCGGGCAAGGCAGTTAAAGCAGCGTTCAGGCCGAATCGTCATCATCTGACTCTGACAAGCCAGAAGGCCCGGCCAGTCGTGTTGCAGCGACTGGCCGGATTACTTCCAGAGATGATTCCGGCAATGTCTGCTCAGGTCATTCACTCCTGCAGCTGCTACCGCTGAGCTCCTGACACCGTGAGCAGGCTGGTGCCGCGTGAGGTGGCACAAACTGCATGCTCACTCCTGAAGCGCTTCCATCGGGCTTACACGCGCCGCTCGTAGTGCCGGAACCGCGCATGCAAGCGCTGATACTACAAGCAGAGCCAGCGCTGTGAATGCGAGAATCACCGGATCCCGCGGTGCCACCTCGAAGAGCAGGCCCTCCAGCCTGCCAGCCGCGCCAATCGCTACGGCAAGCCCGATCGCGATGCCTGCGCCCACAACCGTTACACCTTGTTGTACTACCAGTCGGGCCACACGCCAGCGTGAGGCTCCGAGTGCGCGCCTCACGCCCATGTCATGCGTACGCTGCGCCACCATGTAGCTGATGGCCGAGTAGAGTCCAACTGACGCGAGTACCAGAGCGAGCAATCCGAACGCACTGAACATGGTTGCGCCAAGCCTCCAGGACCGATAGTCGGGAGACAGCACGGACGTAAGCGATCGCACGGTTGTCCAGTCCAGCCGGGGCTCCGCAGACATTGCGGCCTGTCGCATTTCGTTCTCCAGCGAGCCAATGTCCTCGCTCAGCGGATGCGACATTCCCACCAGCAGTAAAGGGGATGTCTGGCCCTCCATCTCGTGAGGGACGAACACCTGCAGCTGTGTGCTCTCGGAAATGCCCCGCCACTTCATGTCCGCAACGATACCCACAATGGTGTTGCATGGCTCTGATTCCACCTGGTCGCCAAGCACTACACAACTACCAAGCGCGTTCTCGCCCGGCCAGAATTTTCGTGCCGCAGATTCATTGATCACCGCCAGGTGTGACCGTGACTCGGATTCGCTGAAAAACCGCCCCGCCACGAGTTGCAGCCCCATCGTTTCCAGGTAGTCGTGCGACACTGAGTGCACCAGCGATATCTGTTTCTCCGCCGGTCCCGAACCCACGCCTGGTACCGATACGTCGTAGGCGGTCGTGCTCCAGCGTGGCACCGAGTTCGTCAGGGCTGCCGACCTCACCTGCGGCAACCGTTGAAGTGTCTCACGAACAGTCTGTACCGCCAGCGGCCATTCCTCTCGAGGAATGGTGGAACGTGGCAGCGGTAGCTCAACGAGTGCTACGGACGCGGGATCGTATCCAAGGTCGGTGTCCAGCGCGCGATTCAGGCTGCTCACGAACAGACCCGCGCCAACGAGCAGCAGCACGCAAAGCGCAGATTGTGTAACCAGAAGCGCGGCGCGCAGACGGGAGCGCTGGAACGTGCCGGCACGGTGACCACCCTGAAGGGATGGCAGAACATCCACGCGAAGCGACCGGAACGCCGGAGCGAGGCCGGCAATCAGCGTCGTGACCAGTATTGCTGTCGAAGTAATGAGAGCGACCCTTATGTCCAGCAGACGATCCGGCCAGGACATCTCGGGGAAGAGCACCGTTCGCACCAGCGCACTCGCCCATCGGGTAAGCAGCAGGGCCAGAATCCCGCCCGCGACTGCCAGAACGAGTGCTTCCGCCAGCGAATTCAGCACCAGTCGGCCCGGATTGACGCCGAGCGCCACGCGCAGTGCTGTCTCTTTCTGCCTGCGCATCCCGCGAACGAGCAACAGGTTCGCCACGTTTGCACACGCAATCAGCAGCAGGATAACGGACATGCCTGCAAGCCAGCGAGAAACCGTTACGGAGGTGGCCTCCTCGGGCCCAGCCGCCGCCTGCACACCGTAAGTCAGCCCGCGAACTTCCAGAACGACGGGCTGACTCTCGATCTCGCTCATGGCACGCTCGTTGGAAAGCAACGCCTGCGTGAGCTGCTGCTCCAGCTCCACAGCCGGCACGTCCTGCCTCACGCGACCGACGATGCGAAGCCAGTGCATGTAGCGGTTCGACTTCCAGCTTTCACCCAGTCCGAGAATGGGCATGGCAGCTAATGGTGCCCAGGCGTCTACGCGCTCCAGTTGCAGCGACCCAACGCCCTCCGGCAGCACTCCGATGATCGTCATCTGGTGGCCGCCAAGCAGCATGGTTTGGCCGATTGCATTCTCGCTGCCGCCAAAGCGGCTGTGCCAGAGCGCGTTGGACAGCACTACGACGTTCGGCGCCGAGCCAGCTTCGCCCTCCTGTTGAACGAACAGCCTGCCGGCAGCCGGCCGAGTTCCGAGCGTGGAGAAATAACCGCTGGTGGCGAAGCCGACACGCAAGGCCTCCGCATCCTGCCCATGTCCGGATACGAGGCTGCGAAAGGCGTAGGCGGATACGTCGGAAAAGCCGGGAACCTCGTTCTGTATATGCTCGAAGGCCGGATAACTGAAAAACTCGATGTTGTCTACTGCAGACTCGTGCTTCTGCTCCTGCCACACGAGCCTGACATGCTCGGCATGCTCCACCCCTTCCGGTGGTCGCAGAAGGAGTCGATCCACAATGCCGAACATCGTGGCATTGGCGCCAATGCCTATCGCGAGTGTGAGCACCACGCCCAGGGTAAACACCGGTGCCCCGGCAAGGCCCCGAAAGAGTCGGTTGGCCTCGGCTGCGAAAGTCTCCCAGCGGTCGGCGCGCCTGACGCGTACGTCGCGTTTCGTGTCTTCGTTCATGAGTTTCGCTCGCCAGCCTTCCAGGCTGCCAAAGCGCTCCGTTGCGAGTCGTTGTGCTTCGTCTGGTGAGTGTCCGGCTCGTACCAGGTCGCGAACGGCCATCGTCATGTGAAACTCCAGCTCTTCGTCCACTTCCATCTGCGCTCTGCGCCTGGAAGTGAAGGGGAGCCGAAACCCGCGTCGAATGCCGTCCGGGAGTCGCGACTCGTCAGGCCGAGGCATGAAATCTTCCGGTGTTGCTCTCGATCGGAGTACCCGCGTTGCAGCTCCGAACATGCGGCGGGTGCTGCGGCAGGCTGGCTCCTGCCCTGAACACGAGTTGGCCGGCGGCGCGAGGGCCCGTGCGCATCACGCCGTTTGCAGAATTCGTTCTACGGCTGCTGAGTACCGCTTCCACAGCGCGGACTTCTCAGCTAGCTGCCTGCGTCCTTCGGCGGTGAGGCTGTAGTACCTGGCTCTCCGGTTGTTCTCAGAAAGTCCCCACTCGCTCGCGAGCCAGCCGCGGCGCTCGAGCCGGTGGAGCGCGTGATACAGTGCGCCTTCCTCCACCTGCAGGGCATCATCGGAGGTTTCGGCAATCCACCGTGCTACGGCGTACCCGTGCCTGGGTCCCCACGCGAGTGTCTTCAGCACGAGAATGTCGAGTGTGCCCTGGAGAAGCTCGAGGTCGGCGGACATGTGCCTGGTCGCTCCCTGAAAGGTTCAGGGGAAAGGATACGGACTTCGAGCGACAGGCGCAATAGGGTTCCGGCTGCGTGGGGTTCCCGTGTGCTTCCGCCGTTCCTCTTCACCCCAGGTCGGCGCAGGCGCCGACCGGTTCAGTCGCCTTCTACGGTCTCGGCTATCTCCGTTTCCAGCCTGCCTGTGGTGCTGCAGTAAACAGTATTGCCACTCACGCCCATGGGACGTGCCGTTGCGTCGATACGACTGGTCAACTGTGTGGCAGCTGTTCCCGCGGGGCGCAGTTCGGAGATAATGGAGAGGGTGATCTCGTACTGGTCCGCGTTAGGTCCGGTCATGCCGGCACCGCAGTTCAGCAGCGTGGACAACCGGCGGTTACCCAGGCGCCTGCGGAGCCTGAGGTTCCGCGCACCCACAAAGCGCTCACGCTCGGACATCGCGTTTGCCTCGATCCCGAGTACGTCGTACGCCGCCAGCAGCCTGCGATAGGCAGTCTCCATGGGCATTTCGAGCACCACGGTGTGCGTGGTTAGCGACCGCGTGGTCTCGATCTGCTCGGTATTGCCGTCCGCATCCGTGATGATTGTCGGAGCACGAGTTTCCGTATCCCGAACTGATCGGCTGCCACCACAGGCAGATATGCCCATGGCGGACAAGAGTACCACCAGCGAAACGGCAATTGAGTTCTTCATCAGAACGCGGGCCCCAGTAGAAGTGCATTGAGGAACATCCCGTCCAGCGAACGCCACCATCCGCGGAACAGTGGTTCCTGCTGGAACAGGATCACGTGCCCCTGGCCTAACGGCTCAGCAACTATCGCAGCAGTGCCGCGCAGCAAACGCTCGGTATTGTTCGGCCACACGAAGCCGGCGCGGTGGAAGCCATCTTCCTCCGGAAAGGCGGCTATGTTCACGCCTTCCTTCGACAGCGTGAAGAAGTTCCGCCCATCCACCATCAAGGTCAGGTTCGGACGCTCGTAGCCGAACGTCAGCCAGTGCGTGCGATCGATTCGCGCCTCGAAGTGCGCGCCCGGAACAGGCGCCGGACGGTCTTCAGCACCGGGGCTGGTCACGGCAAGCAGAGAATCCACCTGGCGACGCTCGCTGCCCTCGGCATCCTCGGCAGTCGCGCGCTCGGAGGAATCGTCGGACGCACTGACGAGACGGGTACTCGTGAGGTTGGCGGCTTCAGTCGCGGCCCACGCAGCACTTCCCGACATCGTCACCAGCGTTCCACCCGCGCGCACCCAGTCGCGCAGTCGTTCGGTGCCGGCGCTGCCAAGCCTCGACGATATGCTGCCCGCCGAGCCTGACGGGATAATCAATACGTCGAACCGCGACAGCGACCCCGAAAGCCGATTCCAGGTGAGCGCCGTGAACGGAATGCGATAGCGACGCTCGAGTGTCCACCAGATGGCACCGTAGCTCGTTTGCGAAATGCCTTCGTCAGCAACCATCGCAATTCGCGGCTGTTTCAGCGGAACTACCCAGCCCGAGCCGATTCCGAACTGCTGCTGTCCGGCCCATGCAGTGTTCGCAGCGCGCACGGCAACGCCTGTCTCGGATGCCAGCTGTGCAATGCGCTGATGCAGGGTGCTGTCGTTCCGGTTCACGCGCACCACGTAGGAGCCTCTCGAATACGCAAACCCGTCAGCTTCGATGGGCTCCGCAGCCACCGACACACGGAAGCCCTCTTCCATGAGGCGATAGGCCAGCGTGGCGGACATCGTGCGCTCCGGTGTGAACAGGTACGCTGTTCGTGCCGCGCCGCCCACCACCCCGCCGGGAATGTCTACCGGCAGCCGCTCGGTGCCGAACGCGGCCTGGGAGATCGCAGCCGCACCTGTCGGTGCCGGCGGCAGAGACAGCAGGTCTCCGCTCAGCGCCTGGGCGTCTTCCGTCCACCACGCCTCGAGACCGAATGCAACCGGCAGGGACCAGGCGGTAACGTCGTAAAACTCGAAGCCCTCGGTGCCAGACGAACGCTGCTGGTTGCGACGAAACCTGTCCAGCTGTGTTCGTGCAAACTCCACGTCCATGGCGGCAACGGGCTCCAGCATTGCGCGCGCCATTCGCCCGTGCGGCTGTGCCAGGTCAACAACGTAGCTGCCGACAGGAAAGCGACGACCCTGCACACGCCCACCCGAGTATGCATGCGCCCTTGCAGAGGCGAACTCGCTGTCCACCCTGCGCACCTCGATACCTGAACGCATGAGTGCAGCGGCCAGTTCTGCTGCGCGCTTCGGTCGCTCCACGCCATCCCACACAATCCGACGCATGCGATCCGAGCGTCCCGAGGCAACCGCCTGCCGCCGGAATGTTGCCCAATCCTCCAGTCGTTCGGCGCTGCGTTCCGCAACAGTACCGATGGTGGCGAGTGCCGCCACGTGGTGCTTGGAAATGCCGTCCCGGAAGGACAGCAGTGACTCGTCATCGCGACGGTAGAGAAGGCCCTTCCATCCGCCGCCGTCCGTTTCGTACGTCATGCCCGTGGCACCTGTGAGCGACGGCCACGTATCGAAGTAACCCGGGTAGTACAGGTCGAACTGATCGCGAACGAAATAGAGCCAGCCGTTCTGGTCGAAGGCCGCAGCGTTACCGCCGCCGATTGCCGTCATCCACTTCTCGCTCAGCGAACCGGCAATATGCTGGTGCACCGGTCGTGCGGCAGGCGGAAAGAAATACTGTGTGGTTTGACCATGAAGGTCCACTGCAACCTGCGGTTTCCAGCGCAGCATCGCACCCACGATCGCCTTGACCTCGGCCTGCGTACTCGACATTACGTCGCGGTTCATGTCGAACCGGTAGTGATTGAAGCGGCCCTGGATGCTCCAGGGCTCGCTATGCTCGAGTGCCGCGAAGTCCGGATTTCCCATGGCTACGGAGTTGTACCATACGGCGAACCGTTCATGGCCGTCCGGATTCGAGCTGGGGTTGATGACCACAACGGTGTTGCGGAGCGCCTGCTGGGTGTTTGCGTCCTCGCCCGCCGCGAGCTGGTACAGCACCGACATCGCGGCCTCGAACCCCGGCGATTCGTTGCCGTGAACGGAGAAGGACAGCATGACTACGGCAGGTGTCTGCGCGGCCAGTTGCGCTGCAGCCTGTTCGTTCGTGCGGCGGGAGTCGCCGAGTGACTCGAGATTGGCGCGGATCTGGTCGAGGCGGGCGATGTTCTCGGGCGCACTCACCACATAGAGGCGCATAACGCGACCCTCAGCGGTTGCGCCGAACTCCTCGACGTGCACTCGATCGGACGCGGCCGCCGCAATTGCCTGGAGAACTCGTTGCTGGTCGGCGTACTGCGTCTGTCGCATGCCGATCGAGTAGCCCAGCAGCGAATCGGGCCGTGGTACACCCGTTCGATACGGCCCTGAAGCGTAGAAGTCGAACGTGTCGTGCGCCCGGAGTGAGTCGAGCCACACCGGATGCTGAGCCTCGGTGCTGCCGGCAGCCGCGCCGAGCAGGAGCAGCACGGCCGAAAGGAAAATTGCGGCGCGCGAAGATCGCGCGCTCGTGTGGCATCGAATCACTGAACGCATCTGGAGATAGTGGGAGGAGCGCTCGCGCGACGCTGCCGGATCCGGTAGCGTCGCGCCGGGTGCCTCCTCCAATCTCGGCTACTGTTCGCGACTGCGCGAGGGGTATGGTTTTCAGCCCTGCTGCCGCCAGTATGCGCGGGGGCGCGACCTCAGCCGCGGTGTGTCACGATGCGATCGGCCCGGCCATCGCCGCGCAGGTCGTACCAGGTTTCCAGCGCACGACCCTGACGGTCGTAGAAGACCACGCGCTCCGGCCGCCCGTCTCGATTGCGGTCTTCGTAGCGGGCGTGGGAAACGTTGCCGCGAATTCGGCGCTGAACATCCGACGGAATTCGGTTCCGGCGCAGGTCCGACACCCGCGGCATGCGAGGTAGTGATGCCCTGGCTCCCGGGCGTGAATCCCACACGCTACCGCCACCGATGATTACGCGACTGCCTCGGCGATCGCGCTCCCATCTGTCGTCGTCCCTGCGATCGTCCCGGCGGCCGTCACGTTCCCAGCGGCCGTTGTCGCGTCTCGAGTCGCCGTAGATCACGCGTGCGCTGCGACTGCCTCTGGCTACCCGCTCCGCCTCCCGGCAACTGGTGGGCGGTGGCTGCTGCCCGGGTGGACGACCTTCGTACCAAACCCGGCATTCACCGGCGCTGGGGGCATGGCCTGGTGGTACGGCCCGGCCGTTCGAGCGCGCCTGAGCATCGACTGGAGCGAAGGCGAGCGGAGTTGCGAGCAGCGCGAGCGCTGCCGGGCGAAGGATTTTGCGAAGCATGGCTACCTCCTGATTCCCATTTCGGCGGCCTGATGCCGCCAAGCTGATGGCTGTAAGGGCAGGAGCGGGGCCGCCGTGCGCGCAATTTTGCCAGCGACATAACTCGTTGGT
>DATGOL010000123.1:0-4655 GCA_035306065.1 Gemmatimonadales bacterium
AGGGATCTCCACGCCTCACCAGGATCGCCGGAGGCGCGCCGTCGCCCGCCGGGGAAGCTTACGGGATCGCTCTCGGGTCTCGATGCTCCGGACGGCACACGCTTCCGCTGGTACATCGACCCTCGGGACGCGACACGCTCCAGATGGTGGGCACAAGCGCTCAGCCGAGCCGAATCACGGAGCGGCACGTATACGATCTCTTAGGGAACCTCTGCAAAACTCTGGTCTGATGTGCGATATTAGTTAGGCACGCACAACGTACCCGACATCGAGAGCAGAGATCAATGGCTGAGCAGCGTACTTTCGCCGGACTGGCCTGGAACGACGATCGTGCATGCTCCGAGCTCAACGAAGAATCGGGAGCGCAAGCGCGATCCCGAGATGCGGCGCAGGCGGACATCAACCAGCTGCCGGATCTCCTTCACGGAGACGAGAGTGTGCTCTATGGGGACAAGGCGTACTGGAGTGAGCGGGATCGTGGGGAACTCGAGTCCATTGGCGTCAGGTACCAGGTGACCCGGAGGGGCAAGGCCGGTGAGCCGCTTTCTGAGCGCTGGCAGGAGATCAACCGGTCGCGCTCACGCGTGAGGGCACGCGTGGAGCACCCGTATCATGTGGTGAAGCGTCTCTGGGGGTTCACGAAGGTTCGCTACCGAGGGCTCCAGAAGAACGCTGTGCGTGCCTATGCGGCGTTCGCACTGGCAAATCTGTACCTGGCAAGGAAGCGATTATTTGGCACTTCGGAGGCGAGCTGCGCCCTGTAGCGAGGGAATCCGGGCTTCAGGCTGCACTTAGGCCCTGAAAGCACCGGAAACGGGTGCTGAGGACACTCATCCTCAGTCAAAGAAGCGCTGATTGTCCACATTCTCCTGATCAACGCATACGACTAAGCGTCAGGTGTCGTTGTGCAGACCTTCCTTAGCCTTCGCAACACGCTGGAGATTCTTGTAAATCGTGGCGTCACAGTCGTAAAATCTGCCGGGAATGACAACGTCGACGCCTTCGACGACCGCGCCAATCGCGCATTGGGTGCCATCATTGTCGGCGGAACAACGCGATATGATTCGCGCTACGTCGGCTAGCTGGTAAGTGCGCGTGGCACTTGTCGGCGAGTCTTGCAATCGTATTTTGCCCGTCCAACTAAACGAACTTGGTCTTCTGACAGTTCTTCAGCTATCCAGAGCGGTAATAATGACTCCATTCCTAAGGGCTTCCTTCCTTCGCCAGCGTCCGCACGGCCATAGGTTGTTCCGTAGCGCAACTAATCGCTCCCTTTCCCTACTTGCAATCCTTCTCCTTGCCTCTTGTTCGGATCCTGTACGCATGTGTCCGACTGACTGGACCGAGGCTGTGGATCCGCTCATGACGTTCCGGACTGCAGTGAATGCGACTAATGGAGTGCCTGTCTCTCAACTGACATTGAGTGAGATTTCATACCTGGGGCAGCCCCAGCGAGCCGAAGACATCAGCTTTCTTCTCAACTCCAACGCAAAGAACATGACCGGCGACGGTGACCGGTTGATATGCTCCGTGCCCTGCGGGTTCGCTGCCCAGGAGGGTGAATGGGAATTCACAGTGTCGGCGCCTGGCTACTTGCCACAGCGCATCTTGCTGGACGCGTCGTATGCGGGCACCGAAAGGATCGATGAATGCAGACTCAAGCACATAGACGGCCCAGTTCTGGACATCGAGTTGCAGCCGGTGGAGTAGCAAGACTCAGCGTTCGGCATCCGCCGGCACCTGCGCCGCGTTATGTGATTATGTACGCCATCACGGCCCAGTAGTGAGATCCGCTCGCCGCCAGCACGAACACGTGCCAGAGCTCGTGGAAGCCGAACCTGCCCGGTGATCCACGCGGCCACTTTGCCCAGTAGAACACTGAGCCCGCCGTGTACAGCAGCCCGCCCACCAGCAGCCAGATGAGCAGCTTGCCCTGCGACGTGCGGAGCAGCACCGGTGCAGCCATCATCCCAAGCCAGCCAAGCGCCAGGTACAGCACGGTTCCAAACCGTCGCGGAAACGATTGCACCGTGAGCTTCTGCGTAACTCCCAGCAGAGCCAGCACCCAGATCGTGATCAGCAGGGGAATGGCCAGCGGCGATCCCTCCAGCGCCACCAGGCAAACGGGCGTGAAAGTACCCGCGATGAACACATAGATCATGGAGTGATCCAGCCGCCGGTACAGCGACTCCCGGATCGAACCACGCGTGAGGTGGTAGTTCGCACTCGCAGCGAACATCAGGAGCGCACTGGTGCCGAAGACAACAGCACCCGTCATGTGGCGCCACGACTGCTGCTCCGAGGCGACGATGGCAAGCGCAACCAGACCCACAGCCGCTAGCAGGGCGCCACCGAAGTGAAGCCATCCGTTCACCGGCTCCCTGTCCAGCAGCTTGTCGTGCTTGCGGTCGGGTTGGTTGCTCAACTGTCGCGTCTCCTGCTTCGGTTGGGTGCGTTACACCCGGTGTTCGCTGGGAATTCCCCGACCGTCATTCGGCGGTCGTCTTCAGTACGGCGGAGGCGCTTCGCGCACGCGCTCAGGAACCCCCGACGCCGATCCTCCCGAAGGATGTCGCTTCACCTTCCCGAATGACACCGCCATGCACGGTGCGTTCCGCGATCGTCACCATGCTGGTTCCCAATTCACACATTTTTCTGCACCTTTTGCGGAATTCGAAGCACCTACACTCCAGCCCGTTCCGCGCCCAAACGTGCACCTGACTACGCTCGACTGGATCATCGTCGCCGGCTCGATGGTGATTGCCTTCATTCCGGCCCTGCTGATGATGCGGCGGGCAGGAAGCAGCACGGCCGAGTTCTTTACATCCGGGCGAGCAGCACCATGGCGGCTCATCGGCGTATCAATGGTTGCCACCACGTTCAGCACCGATACGCCGAACCTCGTCACGAACCTCGTTCGCGAACAGGGCGTAGCGAGCAACTGGGTGTGGTGGGCCTTCCTCCTTACCGGAATCGCCACCGTCTTTTTCTATGCCCGACTGTGGCGACGGTCAGGTGTTCTCACCGACCTCGAGTTCTACGAGGTGCGCTACTCCGGCAAGGCCGCAAGCTTCGTTCGCGGATTCCGTGCGATCTACCTGGGCCTGTTCTTCAATTGCGTGATCATGGCAACGGTGAACCTTGCCGTTGCCAAGATTGCAGCAGTGCTGCTGGGCTGGCCCATGTGGCAGACGCTGCTGGTGTGCGTGGGGATCAACATCCTGTTCGCCGCCACCTCGGGGCTGTGGGGCGTGATGGTTACCGACTTCATCCAGTTCGGTATAGCCATGGCCGGCTCGATCATCGCGGCCGTGTACGCGCTGAGGCAGCCCGAAGTCGGGGGCCTGACGGGGCTCATGGAACGACTTCCCGCAGAGACGTTTCACCTGGTTCCCGATTTCAGCGACTGGTCGGTGGCGCTGGCGGTGTTCATAATCCCGCTCACCGTGCAATGGTGGAGCGTGTGGTATCCGGGAGCAGAACCCGGAGGCGGCAGCTACATAGCGCAGCGAATGCTCGCCGCACGCAGCGAGCGCGATGCACTGCAGGGAACCTTGTTCTTCAACGTTGCGCACTACGCCCTGCGTCCCTGGCCGTGGATCATCGTTGGCCTGTCGTCGCTGCTTGTCTTTCCGTCACTGGATGACATTGCACGTGCATTCCCGTACGTGGATCAGCGCCTCATTGGCCATGACATGGCCTACCCGGCAATGCTCACGTTCCTGCCTGCAGGACTGCTGGGGCTCATGGTTGCGGGACTGCTGGCAGCCTACGTGTCCACCATAACGACACACCTGAACTGGGGTACTTCGTACCTGGTGCACGACGTGTATCGCAGGTTCGGGAGAACGGACGCCGACGAGAAGCACTATGTGTTCGCAGGACGAGTGGTCACCGTCGTGCTGATGCTCCTGGCCGCGGGACTCACGTTCGTGCTCGACACCGCCAGGCAGAGCTTCGAGCTACTCATGTCCGTGGGTGCGGGAACGGGACTCATCTACCTGCTGCGATGGTACTGGTGGCGCATCAACGCGTGGAGCGAAGTGGCAGCCATGATCAGCTCCTTCGTTGTGTCCATAGCGTTCTTCATGGCGGCAAAGCAGGGCTCAGGCTATCCGGCACACGTGGTGCTGCTTGCCACTGTTTCGATAACCACGGTGGTGTGGGTGGTAACCACGTTCGTTACGAAGCCAACGGACCGGGAGCAGCTGAAGTCGTTCTACAGGCTCGTGAGGCCGGCGGGGCCGGGCTGGCAATCCGTTCGTGAGGAAACGGGTCTGCCCCCGTCCGCAGACAGCATTCCCCAAATGCTGCTCGGCTGGGTGCTCGGCGTGTCGTTCGTGTATTCGGCGCTGTTCGGAGTTGGAAGCTTCCTCTACGGGCAGAATACGCAGGCGCTGGTGTGGGGTGTAGTGTTCGTGGTAAGTGGAGTGCTCCTCGCACGGCTGCTGTCGAGAATATGGGCCGCCAGTGCGGGTCCCGAGGCCACTGGCGCCTCCTCGTAATGCTCGGCGGCAGTACTGAAGCACGGAAGGCCGTAGTTCTCGCACGCGGGCTCGGCACGCGAATGAGGCGTGCCGACCCGGATGCGGCGCTGGACGAGCGACAGGCAGCGGTGGCCGCGTCCGGCATGAAGGGGATGATGCCGGTTGGTC
>DATGOL010000124.1:0-10216 GCA_035306065.1 Gemmatimonadales bacterium
CCCGTGAGCTATCCGAAGGACCTGCTGAACCAGTCGCTGCTGACGGGAGTGTCCGTGGAGGCCCGCGTTCTGTCCGGCGTTCCTGCGGATGCCGTACTGGGAGAAGCCGGAGCTTTCGATGCCAGCCTGCTCGTACTTACCAGCCGCGGACGAGGTGGCGTGAATCGTGCCGTACTTGGAAGCGTGGCAGACCGTGTAATCCGTCGCTCGGAGGTGCCCGTACTGCTCGTGAGGCCGGCGACCCCCGCAGATGACGACGATCGCAGCACTGGCAAGCCGACCGCGGAAAGCCTGCGTGGTTCCGGAAACTTCAATCGTGTGCTCATTCCGCTGGATGGGTCCGAGTCGGCCGAGAGGGTAATTCCACACGTGCTGGCGGTGGCGGGAACGGAAGACGTTCACTATGTGCTTATGCGGGCGCACCCGGCGCCTGTGAATACGGCTCTTCCGTCTTCGGTTCCGATCATCGGCCGTGAGCTTGCACCCATGGAAGATGGCTATCTGGGGAGCGTGGCGGCGAGAATGTCCGAGTTCGGGGCACTTGTTTCCGTGCGCAGCGACCGTGCGTCCGGAATGACGGTGCCGCAGGCAATCGTGAGGCGCGCGCAGGAAGACGACGTGGACCTCATCGCCATGACCACGCGAGGGCTCGGCGGCATCGATCGGATGCTTTTCGGCAGCGTGGCTGAGCACGTACTCAGACATGCACCGTGTTCCGTTCTTGTTCTCAGGCCGACAGAGGATGATCAGCCCGGCATTCATGCCGGAGCGAACGTGCTGCCGGTGCCGCGGTAGCGTTGTCGGGGATTGCCTTACCAGGCATGAGGGAGCCCCCGCCTGCAACGGCGGCCCGCACCACGAATTATTCAATCAGGCCCGTGTACGACACCTGCACTCACGGAGGACACCATGCTGAGACTGCGTGACATCATGACCTCGGACGTCGTGACTGTTACACCGGAAACAACGTTGCGTGATGCAATGGAATTGTTCTCCAGACACCACATAAGCGGTGCCCCGGTGATGGCGGGTACCAAGGTGCTCGGGCTCATATCCGCGACCGACATACTGGAGTTCGCGAGCACCGCATCGCGAGCGACTGCTCAGCCTGCCCCTCCGGAGATTCCGGACGAATGGCCCGATGAGGAGAATCCGGACACGGATGAAGCCACGGCCGTAGGCTTCATGGCCGAGTACTGGTCGCGCCGCGATTCCGCCAGCGACGAGTCCGGTGATCCGGTACCGGAGCCGCCACGTGATCCGCTCGACCTGAGCACAGTGGCGGACGCGATGACCCACGGGATCTACGGACTGGCACCGGACGCGCCAGCATCGGCCGCTGCAGAAAGCATGCGGGCCGCAGACATCCATCGGCTGCTGGTGATGGATGATGGCCGCCTGGTCGGGATCGTTACCACGATGGATCTGGTAAAGGCGGTAGCGGACCGGCGACTGGTGCGACGGACGTACGTGTTCGATCGCTGACCTTCGTGGTGGATGAATTGCGTACGTGGCCGATGGCGGCTGCGCGCGTGTTCCACATGCCGAGAACATGATCGGCCGCTGAAGGCACCAGCCTGGCGCGCGTCAGGCTGGTGCCGAGACCGAAGAGAGACCTTCCAATCGAGAGTGTGATATGCTGAAACCGACGGAATTGCGGGAACTCTGGCGTGACCTCGAGGATCGGGAAGTACTCACCGTCTACCTGGACAGCCGGGTCACGGACCCAGCCATGCGTGAGGCATGGCGACCGGCAATGCTCACAGCGGTTCGCGCCGCCGGAGCGCAGATTTCCAGCGAGGATGAGCGCGCGCGATTCGAGAAGGCTTCGGCCCACCTCCGCAATCCGTCGCCGCCGCCGGGTGGCATGTGGGGAGCGCCCGGCTGGGTTGCCTTCGCCACCGAAGACGGCATCCGGTACAGTGGTGACCTTCCCGTGCAGCCTGTGCCTCTCGCCGTTTGGCGCCGGGGTCCGGTGGTAGCACCGTACATGCGCGCGCTCAAGCAGCACAATCCGGTTTTCATCGCGATCGTGGAGTCCCGTTCGGCGCGTTTGTATCGTTATGCGTCCGGTGGCCTGGAGGCGCTCGAGGAACTGAACGGGCCCGCCGAGGAAGCCGACTTCGACGGAGGCTCACCCTCCGGTCGGTCCGTACCGGCCGCACGAAGCGCGGTAGGCACCGAGGCTGCAGCGCGCAAGCGCCAGGCCGCGTTCAACAAGATGGCTGCAGAGCTGGCTCCGAAGCTGGAATCGCTTGCAGGAGATGAAAGTTTCGTACTGATAGGTGGCGCGTCCGAGTGGGCACACCAGGCGTTTGACGCGCTGGGTCGCAAGCTCGCAGGCCGGGCACTGCTGTCCGACACGTTGCACCAGGATTCAACGGACGCCCAGATCGTGCGTGCTGCGAAGGACGCTGCTTCCGAACTGCGGGGCTCGATAGGCAGTGACATCGTTGCGGGGCTGCTCAATCGGGGCACGGGCCACGCTCGAGCGGCGGTGAGTATTCCGGCCATACAGCGTGGCTTGCGGGCGAATGCGGTTGACCTGCTTCTCGTGACACCCGAGTTCATTCGCCAGCATGAGGATGTGGCCGAGGATCTCGTGCGGCTGGCCATAGACCAGGGTGCGGCGGTGGAAGTGCCGTCCGGCGCGGCTGCGGAGAAGCTGGACCGCGAAACCGGGGGTATGGCAGCGCGGTTGCGCTTTGCGATAGACGAGCCCGTGGTCGAGGATGCTGCCGGAGTGGCGCCGGGCGAGGCCGTGTAATGAGCACCGTAGCCACGCCGATGTTGAAGAGAATTGCGATCGGCGTGGATTTCGCCGAGCCATCCAGGGCAGCAGCTGCCTGGGTGGCTCGTTCTCTGGCGCCTGACGCTGAACTGCTGCTGGTGAACGCCGTGGACAACGCCGTGCCGCACGAGATGGTGGCGTTTACGGAACCTGACGAGGAGCGCCTGACGGCGATGATGCAGCTGGCGGAGGAGAGGCTGAGTGCCCTGGCACTCGATCTGCCGGTAGCGTCCGTCTCCGTGCGTACCGGCAGTGACAGACCGGCGTGGGTTATCGGTCAGGCGGCCGAACAGTGGGGTGCAGACCTGATCGTGATCGGCCCGCACGGGTCCGCGCAGCCTGAGTGGAAGCGGCTGGGCAGCACCGCGGAGCGGCTCGTGAGAGTTTCGCCCATCCCCGTTCTCACCGTCCCGATTCCTCCGGCCTACCGCCCGCGACGCATACTCGCGCCGGTGGACCAGGTCGAGTTGACACCCGAAGTGCTCGCATGGGCAAGCCTCATGGCAGAACGCTGCGGTGGGACCGTCACGCTGCTGCATGCGATGGAGCCCGGCGAGAGCAACAGCGAGAGCGACGTGTCAGGCTGGTTGCGCAGCCTGGCTCAGGAGCTTCCCGAGGGTGCAGCAGCGGAGCCGATGGTGGAGCAGGGCGCGTCAGGCAGCGTTGTCGTGAAAGTTGCCAGTCGGATGGGCGCGGACCTGATAGTGATGGGGCGTCGCGGGCGCGGACGCGGCCTTCCGGCAGTACTCGGCAGCACCGTGAGCGACGTTCTGAGGTCCAACCTGTGCCCGGTGCTGGTGGTCACGGATCCAAGTGATACGGTTCTGGAAGGGTGGGACGGCGTTGACGGGTAAGGGGTAACGGGTAAGGGGTAAGGGGTAAGGGGAGAGGTGGTCATCCCGACGCTTCGCGCGGGATGGCCACCTTGTGACATTTTTCAATGCCGAGGGCGGGTTCAGATGTCCGTTGTTGTCGCGCCTGACGAATCGTCCACCGACACTGCGGTAATCGGCACGAACTGCTCCTCGCCCGGATCGTAGGAGAACACCTCGCCCGTCTCCAGCTTGTATACCCAACCGTGAATGTGCAGGCTGCCGGCGCGCAGACCATCGGCGACCGCCGGATGCGTTCGCAGATTCTCCAGCTGCGCGAGCACATTCTCCTGGATGGTGGCGGTGAGCAGCGCATTGCCGCGGAGATGCGCGTACTTCTCCTTCATGAGCTCTCGTGTGCTCTTTGCGTGCTCCATCCACTGGCTCACCGCCGGTAGCGGCTCCAGCACTTCAGGAGTGAGCAGACCCTGCATCGCACCGCAGTGCGAGTGACCGCAGATGATGATGTCGCGTATGCGCAGCAGCGACACGGCGTACTCGATGGTCGCGGCCTCGCCGCCGTTGGGCTGATCGGCGTGTGGTATGATGTTTCCCGCATTACGCAGGATGAAGAGCTCGCCGGGGTCGGTCTGCGTCAGCAGGTTGGGATTGATCCGTGAGTCGGAACAGGTAATGAACAGTGTTTCCGGCTTCTGACCATGCGCCAGGCGCTCGAACAGTTCGCGGTCAGTGCGAAAAATGCTCTCCTGAAACCGGTGTACGCCCTCCACGAGCTTCTGCATCCAGATCCCTTCTGCTGGTTGAGTCTGACTTCACGATCGTGATTCGTGAGCCGCGGTGCTGCCGGTGTCAGACTAAGGTATTGGATGGCTCGCTGGAAGCAGACCGGCAGGCGGATTCTCGAGCAGGGAGAACAGGTACCTGCCGTAAGCGCTACTCCGCAATGGTTCCGCGACGCGGGCCAACTGCTCGGCGTCTATGAAGCCCATTTGCAGGGCTACCTCCTCCGGACATGCGACCTTCCGGCCCTGCCGCTTGTCGATGGCCTCGATGAAGCTCGCCGCATCGTGCAGCGATTCGTGCGTGCCTGCATCCATCCAGGTCATTCCGCGGCCAAGGGGAGTAAAGTGCAGCTTTCCGCGGCGAAGATATTCGAGATTGACATCGGTAATCTCGTACTCACCGCGTGGCGAGGGGCGCAGGTCGCTCGCGATGTCCAGCACTTCATTGTCGTAAAAATAGAGCCCGGTTACCGCGTAGGGCGACCGCGGGAAAGCGGGCTTCTCTTCCAGGTTGGTGACCCGTCCCTCGGAGTCCAGTACTGCAATCCCATAGTTCTCCGGATCGCTCACCTTGTAGCCGAAGATGGTTGCGCCAACCTGTCGCTCGGATGCCTGCTGCACGAGGCTCGTCAGGCCATGTCCATGGAAGACGTTGTCGCCAAGAATGAGAGACACCGGGTCGCTTGCGACAAAGTCCTTTCCCAGAACGAAAGCCTGAGCGACACCGTCCGGCGAAGGCTGTTCGGCATACGAGAACGACATACCCCAGTCGTGGCCGTCGCCGAGCAGCTGCTGGAAGCGGTGAAGGTCCGCCGGTGTGGAGATGATCAATACATCCCGGATGCCAGCCAGCATCAGTACCGACAGCGGATAGTAGATCATGGGCTTGTCGTACACCGGAAGCAGCTGCTTGCTCACCGCCCGGGTCATGGGGTACAGCCGGGTGCCGGCACCGCCTGCGAGGATGATCCCCTTGCGATGAACCCCTACATGATTGCCGGAGGTGGCTGACTGGGTCATCGAGCGTCTGTCTCCGTCTCGAACGAGGCCAGTCCAAGCCGCTCGCCTCGATAGGCACCCGAGAGCACCCTCTGCCACCACTCGCGATTCTCCAGGTACCAGACCACAGTGGAGCGCAGGCCTTCAGCAAAGGAGCGCCGAGGTGCCCAGCCGATCTCGCGCTCGATGCGGCTGCCGTCAACCGCGTAGCGCATGTCGTGTCCTGGTCTGTCCTGAACGAAGGTGATCAGCCTTTCGTACGGCCCGGATGGATCGGGCAGCAGGTGGTTCAGGATGCCGCAGACTTCGCGTACTACACTCAGGTTGCTGTGCTCGTCGTACCCGCCGATGCAGTATGAATGCCCTGGCTCCGCCTCACGAAGAACAGTCTGTAGCGCCTCGGCGGTATCGTCTACGTGCATCCAGTCGCGCACATTCTTACCTGTGCCATATACGGGAATCGGGCGTCCCTCCAGGGCGCAGAGGATCACCAGCGGAATCAGCTTCTCGGGGAACTGGTGCGGACCATAGTTGTTGCAGCAGTTGGTCGTGATGGTCGGCAGCCCGTAGGTATGGTGCCAGGCCCTGACCAGGTGGTCGGATCCGGCCTTCGTGGCGGAATAGGGTGAGTTGGGTTCGTAAGGCGTGTCTTCGCGCGCGTATTCCGATTCGCCAAGTGAACCGAACACTTCGTCGGTGGAAACGTGAAGGAACCTGAACCTGCTTCGGCCATCGTGGGGAAGTTGCTGCCAGTACCGGCGGGCTTCGACGAGGAGAGTGTAGGTGCCCATAACGTTGGTGCGCACGAACACGCCTGCGTCATCGATGGAGCGATCCACATGAGATTCCGCGGCCAGGTGGATTACCGCATCCGGCTGGCTTAACGCGAACACCCTGCCCAACTCGCCTGCGTCGCAGATGTCAACTTGCTCAAAGCGAAAACGCGGGTGCTGATCCACTTCTGCCAGCGACTCCAGGTTTCCCGCGTAAGTGAGGCTGTCTACGACCGTCACGAACGCGCCCGACTCCCTGATGAGCCTGCGGACAACAGCGGAACCGATGAATCCGGCTCCGCCGGTGACGAGTATGGCGGAGTGGGTGTTCACAGGAGCGTGATCATGCTGGTTGCAGGCACTGGCATTTTGCGCGCGTGAGGAGCGGAAGTTGCCTCTTGGGCCTGCTGCAGGCAATTGATGTCCATGCAGCTGCTTCTGCCCACGCTCGCGTGCGATACGCGTGGAGTGTAGAATGGATTGTAGTAAGGCATCGGATTCCATGCATGTATTTGCTCTTGCGCGCGGGCGGGAAGGGACCCGCGATTCGGGGAATTCGGAACACTGTAGGGGAACTCCTGATGTGGCAGACGGAGTGATGCTCTAGTTTGAAGCAAGGCATATCCTAATTCATGGAGGATTGTATGCGCGTCCTGGCAAGCTCCGCGTTGTCGCTGCTTCTCCTCTGCCTCGCGGTAACTCCCGCTGAAGCCATACCCGCGTTCGCGCGAAAGTACAAAGTGAGTTGCAGCATGTGCCACTCGCCTGCGCCGCGGCTGAACGAGTTCGGAGAGCGGTTCGCGAACAACGGATTCGAGTTCGCTCCGGGCGAGGCCCCACGAGACACGCTGAATACGGGTGACCCCTTGCTTCGCCTGCAGGACGGCCTTCCACTGGCGGTGCGGCTGGACGCTTACGTAACGGCCCTTACGCGACGCGAGAATGGCCAGGTAATAGCCGATCAGCAACTGCCCTGGGCGGTAAAGGTACTCAGCGGCGGCCAGGTGGCGGACAGGGTGAGCTACTACATGTACTTCTTCCTCTCAGAGCGAGGCGAGGTAACCGGCCTTGAAGATGCGTACGTGCAGTTCACTGACATTGGCGGCAGCGGCGTAAGTGTGCTCGCGGGCCAGTTCCAGATTTCCGATCCGCTCTTCAAACGCGAACTGCGACTGCAGTACGAGGACTACCAGGCGTACAGAGTTCGCGTGGGAGATACGCGTGCGGACCTTACCTACGACCGTGGACTCATGGCCATATGGTCGCCGCGGAATGGAACGGACGTCGCATTTCAGGTAGTGAACGGACAGGGGATAGGACCCGGAAATGAAGCGCGGCAGTACGATGCAGACGGCTTCAAGAACGTCGGAGTACGTGTGTCGCAGGACGCGGGGCCCATCCGCATTGGAGCGTTCGGGTACTTTGGACGGGAAGGCGCCGATGGAGCCACCAGCAACTTCCGCATGTGGGGCCCGGACGCAACCGTTCCGCTGGCTGACTTGGGCGAGTTGAACCTGCAGTACTACCGCCGTTGGGACGATGACCCGTTCCTCGGGGCGTGCTCGCTGGTGGCGCCCTGTCCCGGTGGTGCAACGGGTGCAGTGAGCACTACGGTTGACGCTGCGATGGCGGAGCTCGTGTTCTGGCCCCAGGGGCCCAATGGACGCTTGTGGTTCACGGGGCTGTGGAACTGGGTAGATGCCAGTGCGCCGGTTGTCACCCTCCGTGTGGGCGAGCAGCTGCGCGGTGATGGTTATATCGATCGTTTCCACAACGGCGGACTTGGCGTTCACTACCTGCTCAGCCGGAATCTGCGCGTGCTGGGCGAGAGCACCTGGGACTTCGAGCTGAACCAGATGCGGTTCGTAAGCGGAATGAGCATGGCGTTCTGACACCGCACGGGTCGAAACGGGAAACTGCACTGAGGAGGAGCAAAAATGGTGAGCAACAGAAGCTCGATCGTGGGCGTCGTACTCGGATTGACGGTGGCATTTTCGCAGGCCTCCTGTTCGGGCGGGGAGGCCAAGGCCGACTCCAGCGACATCTCTTCCGCGGAAGCTGCGGGCGCCGCGCCGACGAGTGAAACTCCGGAAGCCGGGGCCTCCAGCAGCGAAGCCGCGGAAGACAGCTCAGCTCCGATCGTTTCAGCGGACACCATCACGCCCGCGCTGATTGCGGAAGGCAAGAAGGTGTACGAAGGAGCCAGCGGGGCGATCTGTGCAACCTGTCACGGCCAGAATGCGAAGGGTGTACCGGGAATTGGCCCGGACCTGACCGATGGCAAGTGGCTCCACGGTGACGGCAGCTTCGAGTTCCTGAAGCGAATCGTGAAGGAGGGTGTGATGCAGCCCAAGGAGTCGCCGAGCGTGATGCCTCCGTACGGTGGAGTGCCGTTTGACGACCAGCGGCTGGCGGCTGTGGCGGCGTACATCCACTCGTTGAACCCGCCGACGAAGTAGGGAGGCGGGCGCTGGCAACGAGTGCACTGGAGTTTATGTCAAGCTTGAACAACCTGAAGTAAACACCTTAGTGCAATGCACTTATGGCTTTTACTTCAGGTTTATTATTATGACGATCAGAATCTAACCGCCATTCCGAACTCGCTCACCACACCCCAGCGCACCTCACCGGCAGTGCCGCTCCAGTTGGCGATTCTCTCGCCCGCGACCCTCGCACGATAGGAGTACGCAGCCCCGTCCCGCAGCACGAGCCCGAGCGCCATTCTGCTGCGCCACTCGGCCGCGTTGATCTCCGTGCGCTCGAACTCGAGCGGCGGATAGTGGGTCTGCCACACATCGTACGACCTGCGCTCGGTGCCCACTGCCAACTCCAGCTCCCCGGCGCCGCCGGTGCTGCCCAGCCCGCGGCGCAGCTGAAATCCGCCAGCCAATGCATTGGGACCCAGCGGGTCGCCGATGATGGCGCCGTCTACCGTGAGGCCCGACTGGAACTGGTGATGGTTGTAGAAGCGGAGCCCCGTACGACGTGCCTCCACCTGAAGATCCCAGCGGCCGTCCGCTCCGAACGACGGCAGACGCAACCCGAGTAGCTGCGCGCCGTCCTCGTACATCCCGAGAAGTTTGCGACCCTTGTCCAGGTCGTCGGCCGCGAGCTCGCCGTAAACGGTTAGACCCGTGCGATCGTGCAGGCGGAGTCTGCCGTCTAACGAGGCGAGCTTGTTGGAAACCTGGATGGCGCCGCCGCCCTTCGCATCCAGGAACGGCACGTGGTCGCGGATCGTCTCGCCGAAGCTGAGAGCCGGGGCCCCGTCACCTCCCCACTGAATCAGTACGGACGCGCCGATCTCCAGCCTGTCGTGCGGGAGGATGGTGATCTTGTAGCCTGACAGCTTCGTGTTCGGGAATCGCTGGCTGCCGCCCATGTCGGCAACGAAGAGCGTGGCGCGCGTTGGGCCGAGTGCGCCGAGAAACCACGGCATGCGAGCTGGACGCTCCATGCTGAGAATCACCTGGTCTACCGGGCGCGGGTTCGCGGACAGCACGAGGCCGCCGGTTGCGGCCTGGGCCCAGTGCAACTGATCTCGTCCGATGGTGAGGGCGGCGTTGCCAAGTACAAGGCGTGCGGAGAGAGTCTGGAGTTCAAAGACGTCCCTTTTACCGAAGGGGTCATCCGCCCCCAGTCGTTCGCGGGTGCTGGCGGAAACGGCCAGCGGACCGCCGCCCATCCAGAGGCCGAGTTCCGCGACGGCCAGCACACCCTCTTCCATGAGTAGCCCGGCCCGATGCTCCGCAGCGGTGGAGATCAGTGCGTCGCTGCGTCCAAGACCGAGGAAGGGAATCTGCCGCACGGGTGACGATGACTGCAGCACGAGCAACTGGCCAGATCCTCCGCCAAACAGCCGTGAGGCTTCTCCGGTAAGCCGCGAGCCGCTGCCAGCCCTGGCCAGCCTGCTGATGGCGTCGGGCGCCCAACTGAGACGCGAGGCACGAGCGGAATCTGCCTGGAGTGTGGAATCGGCGAGCGCGGCGAGGCGTGAAAGCTCCGAAATGGAGAACGGCCTCTGTCCCATGAGAACGG
>DATGOL010000125.1:0-5868 GCA_035306065.1 Gemmatimonadales bacterium
TGTAGTTGATGATGACGGCGGTGACCTCCGGCCAGTCGTGCGGCAGTGAACCTGCTGACTCCGCGGCTCCTGCGCGATTTGAAGTGCTGCTGTCAGGCACGATTCCTCGCGAACTTGGTGGCGTCTGCTACCGCGCTTCCCAGCTTGCTCATCAGCGCTGCTATCGCGGCCCGTTCGGCCTCGGCAAGTACACGGCCATACCAGGCGAATGCCAGGAATGCTGCGAACAGCGTGGCTGCTGCAGCCAGCGATAACGCAAGGGGCAGTCCCGGAAGTGAATACCCCACACCCACAACGATGCTCGCCGCCACCGCCAGCTTCATTACGGGCGCCCAACGGTATTGAACGAACTCCAGCTTCTGCGAGAAATGGTAGATCAGGGCCCAGCGCAATGCAAAGGCGGCGCAGGTTGCCCACGCTGCACCAAAGGCGCCATACCGCGGAATCAGAATGAAGAACCCTGCCACCGCCAGACCAGACGCCAGCCAGTTGGCGATCGCCACATAACGGGTTCGTTCCGTGAGCAGGATGCCTACATCCTGTGCCATGGTCCAGCACTGCAGTATGTACGCAGCGAGCATTATCGGTACCAGCGCCGCGGCCGGCGCGTATGCCGGCGTTGCCATCACGCGCAGGAAGTCGTGCACCAGCAACCCAATTGCCACCGCGACGGTGAACAGCAGGAAGTTCAGCGTGAGAAACGCCCGCGCATATATCGCGTCACGGTTCGGATTCTCCGCAACCTTGAAGCGCTCGCTCTCCCATACCAGCATGAACGGAGTGTTCCCGAACTGGACCAGGATCGTGGCGAACGTACCCGCGAGCGCATACAGACCAACGGCGGTAGAGCCCGAGTCGTGCTGCAGCGCGTAGCGCCCGCCGAGTGTCATGAGGAACACGGCGAACTGCGTTGCAATCATGGGCGTTCCGAAGCGAATCAGGTCGCGGGCAACGCCTGGTTCAAAACGTACACCCGTGCGGCGCAGCAGCATGACTGACAGCACAACACCATACAGCCCAACGACGATCGCACCGCTAGCGAACACGCTGTACACACCCATTCCGAACACTGTCAGGAAGAGAATGTTCAGCAGCGCCTGAAGCAGTTGCTGCGAGATGCCTCGCGACACATACAGCACTGGCTGGTTGAATGCGCGGAAGCTGATATTCGGAACGATCAGCAGGCCCTGTGCGAGAAAGCTGAGAGAAGCGAGCCGCAGCAGCGGTGCCCATTCCGCTGTCTCGAACACCAGCCGCGAGAGCTGCTCAGCGAAGATGGCGGCTACGGCTGCGGCCACGAAATATCCGCCGCTGATCAGCAGCGTTGCGGTGGACAACACCGCGTACCTGCCCTTCTCGCCCTCCGCCTTGTGATAGAAGCGGAATACACCCGTTGCCAGGCGCGAGCCTGCAACCATGGCCACCAGCTCGAACGTCATCAGCACGAGCTGAATCACGCCATACTCGGCCGGCGTAAGCAGGCGAGTGTAGAAAGGCAGCGTTACGAACGAGATCGCGCGCCCGATAATCGTACCGAGTGCGTAGAAGGCCGCCTGACGCCCGATCGCGCCGAAGCTCGCCGCGGGCTGCTGCGATGCCGGCACGGTCACTTCTTTCGCCTCAGGGGTCGTGGTCGCAGTAGCGCTCACCGGGCCCGAGGCTTCGCAGCTGGCTGAAAGCCATGCGGTGATCTCACTGCCACACGTCCCATTGTCCACGCAGGCCTCGGATGGCGGCGCTGACAGCCGCGGCCTGCATGGCCACGCCCCAGCGCGCTGTGTCCCGAAGCCTGGCGAGTGTACGCGTGGGCGCCCACGCAATAAGCAGCGCCGAGGCGGCAAGCAATACGCAGAGGAGAAGAACGATGTTCGGACGCCACATGGATACCGCCACAAGCAGCGACAGCAGCAGCATTGCGCACAGGAAGGGTGTGGCAAGGCGCATGAGCTTGTGCCACACGAACCGCCACCATATGGGGTTCCGGCCGGGTACCAGAACTGCCGGCAGCCACGCGCACAGCTGGAAATTGCCGGTGAGCGTACGCACCTTGCGCCCGTATTCCCGCCCCGGAGCTGCCTCACGCGTGTCGAAGGCCAGCGCATCGCGCACAAAGCCCACGCGCCTGCCGGCGAGTACTACCCGCATCGGTACGAACAGATCATCGAGAATGAGGCCGGGAGGGAGCGGTGACCAAAGGTCTTTGCGCAAGGCGTAAACGGCACCGGTTACCCCCACGGTGGATGAGGTGACGGCCTCCGCCTCACGCAGTACCCGTTCCAGCTGCCAGTAGCGCTCCACCAGCGTGGTGCGGCCCACCTGCTCACCGGGAAGAATCAGTGCCCCGGAAACCGCACCAAAGCGATCGTCCGACAAATCCTCAACGAGGAGACTGATTGTATCCGACGCAAAGCGCTGGTAGGTGTCCGTAAATACGAGAACTTCTCCATCTGCCTCCCGCACGGCGGCGTTCAGGTTGCACGCCTTGCCACCGGGTTCGTCGCCGAGCACGACGCGCACGCGCGAGACCGCAATATCATCCGGATTCGTTCCGCACCCGCGCTCCAGGCCAACTACTACGTCGAGAAGGTGGGGCGGATAGTCGGCCTCCAGGATGTTACTCACCCGCTCACGTATGGGATCCACCGCCTCGCGGCTGGCGAGAATGACGGTTACTCTTGGCTGCCAGCCTCGTGCGGAACGCGCCGCACGAGGCTTCAGACGCGCAGTAAGCACGGCAACCAGCGGATACAGCAGCCAGGTACCCAGGAGCAACAGCGCAGAAATGGCAGCGATCAGGAGAGCGACAGACATGATGTGGTTCGAACTTTCGCTCCCGGAACGGCAGGAGGCGAGGCCAACGCGCGCGGCCTGCAGGGACTTCGGCGTGCAAGATACACGCACCGCCAAGTACTGGACGAGCACCCCCCTCCGCACGTTCCGTCAGATATATAGATGCGACGCATAGTCGGCTCCTGCATCACACTCGTTGCGCTGGCGGCCATAGCGCTCGCCACGCTCCGGAATGGAGATCCCGCCACGCTCGAGCCCCACGGGCCCTTCTGCCTGGTCTGCGGCAATCAGGGCTCCGTAGACGTAATACAGAACCTGCTGCTGTTCGCGCCACTGGGTGCAGGACTGGCACTGCTGGGCTTGCGCCTGCCAGTGGCCGTGGCGGTAGCGGCCGCAGTATCGCTTTCCGTGGAGTCAGTACAGGCCACGCTGCTCATCGGGCGCGCAGCCACCCTGAGCGACCTCCTGACCAACACCACCGGCGCCACGCTCGCGTATGTCGTGGTGCGCGACTACGCGCGCTGGTTGCTGCCAACGTCAGCTGCGTCTCCCTGGCTTGCATCGGCCTGGCTGGCAACATGGGCGGCAGTGTGCCTGATCGGAGCCTGGGGGCTGCTTCCAATGGAACTCCCTTCGAGCGGCGGCCCGTGGCGCGTAATGGAGATCCCGCCCGGCAGCGGTCACCTTCGAGAGTTCGAGGGGACGGTGCTCCACGCCCGGATAGGCAACGTTGAAGTAAGCCGGGGACCAGCGCCCGCAGATGGAGCACTCGGTACCGCGCTCGAATCACCGGCGATCTCGGCCAGCGCGACCGTCATTCCGATGGAGTACGCGCCCGGCAAGCTCCGGCCCATAGTCTCGGTGCACGATTCCAGCTGGACCGGCGTCCTCCTGCTCGGCCAGCGCTACCGGGACCTCTCGTACAGCACCCTGCTGAACGCCCGGAAGCTCAGGCTTCGGAATCCCTCGGTGCGCCTGCAGAATGTTTTCCCAGGCACCACCGAGCGGGGTGAACGCAGGCGCGCGGAGATCTCGCTGCTGGCCGAACGGACGCCGAGCGAATTGCTGCTTCAGTCGTCGTCCGCCGTTGAGAGTCGCCAGCTGCGCGTTGCGGTAACGCCGTTGCTCGGGTGGACCATGCTGGCGCCTTTCGACCTGAAGGATTCGCCGAGGACAGAGTGGATGACCCTGATATGGCTGGCTGTCTTCCTGGTGCCGGCAGGCTACTGGGCAGCAGGTGCAATGCTGGCGGGTCGATTGTCCGGCTCTCTCGCGGCTTCAATAGTTGCTGGAGCGTTGGCGGTGCCATGGGTGGCGGCAGTTGCAAGCGGATTGAGCCTGCCAGGCCTTGTGTGGCTGCCGCTGGCAGCCGGATGCGTGGCGGCCGGCGCGGTGACCGCGACTTTCGTGGTCCGATTCCTTTCGCCTCCTTCGCTGTCGGGCCCGCGCGGGTAGCCTCACGACACGCGACTCGCCTTGCCTTCGCCTGACTTCCGACTCAGGTTTCGCCCCGTGAACAGTGTCATTAGTGGTCTACAGCAGTTTGCCGATCTCCTGCGCCCCTTCTTTTTCGGGGTCGCGGTCGTGGTCGGTGCCGTGTGCGTTGCGGACTGGGCGGTGCGTACGCGCCGCCTGAAGCCCTTCAGCGGCATCGCTCGTTTCATGCGCTCGAACGTGGACCCGCTGCTCGCGCCGATAGAGCGCCAGGTGGTACTGCGCGGCGGCCAGCCGCACACGGCCCCGTGGTGGGCGTTCGGTGCCGTGATACTGGGCGGAATCCTCGTTCTCTACCTGCTCGAGTTCGTGATTGGCGCGCTGGCCAGGGCAACCTACGCCTCCAGCGCAGGACCTCGGGGCATTCTGGCGCTTCTTGTGTCCTGGGGCACAGCGCTCCTGCAGTTCGCGCTGATAGTTCGCGTGCTCGGCTCATGGTTCGGTCAAACGCGCTACTCCCGCTGGACGTCCTGGAGCTACAAGCTCACGGACTGGATAGTGGAGCCGCTCAGGCGCATCATCCCGAATATCGGAATGATCGACATTACTCCGCTCGTTGCGTACTTCGCGCTGTCAATCCTGCGCAGTGTGCTGCTGGGGCTGTTGTGACTCAACCCAGGCCACACGTGCTCGCGATCGGCGGCCACGAAACCGTGCTGGAGGGTATCGTACAGACCCTCGTAGCGAGTGGCTTCCGGGTATCGCACGTGGCACACGCGCAGGATGCCGTGGCTGTCGCCGAGGAGGACGCTCCGCTGATCATGCTCGTGGATAGCGGGCTTGGCGGTGACCTGCCGGCGCTGATGACGCTGCCGCGACTGAACAAGGGCGCGATAGTGCTCTGGCGCTCCACTGCGGAACCGGCGACGCGGCTTTCGCCCCCGGTTCAGCGTGCGGTTCTGGCCGAGCTGGAATTGCCGCTCGAGCGAGCTCGACTTCTGGTGTTGTGTCGTTACGTGCTGGGCCGCCATCTGGAGGCGGGCCGGGACGAGAACGGAGATGCTCGAGCTGGTGAAGCACGCGGCGAATTGTGACTGCACGTGAGGCTGAGCAAGCGCGTTCGTGAGGGCGAACAAGGGTTTGCTGCGACTGAGTAAAAGCTGGTTGTAGTCGGGGGTCTCGACTCGTTCCCGGTACGCTTGTTGCTGAATATGCGTTGCGTGTCGCGTCGACCGGCCGACGCGATCTGTCCCCACCTCTCCGGAGATGTGTCGCATGAACGGTAAAATTCTGGCAATGCTGGCAGGCGCGGTTGTAGCGCTGGCCACGGCGCCTGCGGTGGCTGCGCAACAGCTGTCGCCACAGAGCAACATCAATAGCTGCTTCCTGATGTCCAGCGGAGCCGCATGCACGCCTGGGTCGAACGCTCTGTTCCTGACCGCCGGGCAGCAGACTCCCTCCGACGAGGTGCTCTTCGAGTCCGCATCGGCTCCTGCCAGCAGTGAGTCCGAGAGCGAGGAGGAAGTAAGCAATGGCTCGCCCTTCAGCTTCATGACCAGCGGCGTTCGTCCGTACCTTGGTCTTGGAATGGGTGCAGCCCTCGCCATCGCCTTCATCCCGCAGGGAAGCGATTCACCCGCAACG
>DATGOL010000126.1:0-6911 GCA_035306065.1 Gemmatimonadales bacterium
CCCCCTACCGCGTACCACAACTCCCCGAAGCCATGCACGGAAGCACAGGCTGACCGAGCGCCATCCGCACTCCGACTATCGCAAGAACCAGCGTGAGCGCAGGTTGCTCCCGCCACAATGCGACCGCGGCGATGATCGCCATGACTCCGACCCCACGTCGCATTCGTCCCGTAACCGCTCCAGGATCCCCTTCCATCGCACGCCCCGAGGCACGCCACGCCAGCACGCCACCGTCCAGAACCCGTACATCGCGCAGGCCCGCCTCACGAAGGATCCTCTCCGCGGTGCGCGCACGCATACCCGAACGACAGATGAGTACCACCGGCTCCCCGGCAGACGTAAACTCCTCCACTCTCCCTCGCAACTCTCCCAGGGGAACGTTGCGCGAACCTGCAAGATGCCCGGAGGCGAACTCCGCAGGCTCGCGAACGTCCAGCAACGTCATCCTTTCAGAACTCTCGATGGTCTTCGCGAGCGTGTCCGACCCGACGATCACAGGAAAGGCTCCTGCGCATCCGGAGTCACGTTGCGTGGCGCACAGCCGAACGCACCCGTGCGTCCGAGCATGCGTTCGAGCGGGCAGAATCCGGTGAAGCTGGACTGAAACAGGTTCACGCCAACGAAGGCCGTGAACAGGAACCAGGCCGGGTTAACCCACCAGCCGAGTGCCAGGGAGATGAGGATGAAGGTGCCGGCGAAACGGCGAATGATGTTGTCGTTGCACATGGTCTGTTCTCGCTTGGTGATTGGTCAGAAAAAGGATTCGGTTGGCAATACCGCCACATGCAGGCGTTCGCCCGCGGGGAGTCGAGTGCTTTCATCTCTGAAGGATTCGAAGAGACGGCCTGCATCAGCTGCCGGAACCACACTAACGAAGAGGGTGGATCTGCCCGGCCATGCGCGACTGCCCTCACGCCGGCCCGTACTTCCAACACCGTGTACGCCCTGGAACTCTGTGTAGCCGCCGGCACCGCAGTCGTCCAGCATGGACGATATCCGTGCCGAATCGGCCCCACTGTATACAAGCATCAGCATCTTCATGTGAGTGCTCCGGTGGTCAGTTCACCGTCCTGGTGCGCCGGCACGTAGCCAATGTCCGGCCCACGCATTTCTGCGCCGTCAGGCGCGCCTTCTGCATCGAGCTGCCGGCGTCGAAGCTCCCAGTACAGCAGAGGTACCAGGACCATCGTCAGCAGCGTTGCAGCCACTGCACCGCTCATGAGTGCAACGGCCAATCCCTGGAAGATCGGGTCGAGCACCATCACCATTCCGCCAACTACCACTGCGGCGGCCGTAAGTGCAATCGGACGGAAGCGCACCGTGCCCGCCTCTATCACCGCCTCACGAAGTGACTTGCCGCGCTCCTCGGACAGCTGGATGAAGTCCACCAGGAGTATGGAGTTGCGCACGATGATACCCGCGAGGGCGATCATCCCTATCATGCTCGTTGCGGTAAAGAAGGCACCGCTGATCGCATGTCCCGGCAGAATACCGATGAGCGTTAGCGGAATCGGCGCCATGATCACGAGCGGGATGCTGAAGCTCTGGAACCAGCCTACCACGAGCACATAGATGAGCAGAAGTACTATGGCGAAGGCGATACCCAGATCGCGGAACACCTCTATAGTCACCTGCCACTCACCGTCCCACTTGATGGCCGTTTCCGAAAGCGACTCGGGCTGTACTGCGTTGTAGCGCGCGATGCCTGTACCGTGCACCTCGATTTCATCGAGCTTCTTGTTCATCTCCATGATGGCGTACACGGGACTCTCGATCGTGCCCGCCACATCAGCAGTCACGTAGATGGTGGGGCGCAGGTCCTTGCGGATTCGCGATGATTCGCGCGCCGAGGCCTCCACGTTCACGAAACGAGCGAGCGGCTGCGGTCCCGTGGCGGTGGCGATTGGCACCGAGAGCAGTGCGTCAACCGAGGACCGCCTGTCGAGCGGGAGCCTTGGCATCACCTGTATGCCCTCGAGCGCAGTGGCTGACGACGCGAGCCCGGCAGGCGCACCGGAAAGCGCCATGTACAGCGTCTGCGTGATCTGCTCCACGCTCGCGCCGGCTTCCGCCGCCCTAACGCGATCCACGCGGAACGCGCGCGACTCCTGCGGCGCCTCCACGGTCCAGTCCACGTCAACCACTCCCGCCGTGGACTCGAATACTTCCTTTACCCTGCGTGCCGCTTCCAGGCGCGTGGAATCGCTGCCTGCATAAACCTCGGCGACCAGCGTCGAGAGTACGGGCGGTCCTGGCGGAATCTCCGCCACCTTGGCCGAGGCGCCATGCGCGCTGGCAATGGAATCGACGGCCGGACGAACGGCAACTGCGATGTCGTGACTCTGGCGCGAACGTTCGCCCTTGGGCAGCAGGTTCACCTGCACGTCGGCTACGTTGGCACCCGAGCGCATGAAGTAGTGCCTCACGAGCCCGTTGAAGTTGAACGGTGAAGCGGTACCTGCGTACACCTCGGTGCTGATCACCTCGGGAACGGTGAGCAGGTACGACGCTACCTCATGGGCAGCGGCGTTGGACGCCTCGAGCGTGGTGCCCTCGGGAAGGTCCAGGATCACCTGGAACTCGCTCTTGTTGTCGAAGGGCAGCATCTTCACCTGAACTGCCCGTACCACCACGAGTGCAATGCTGCCCAGGAGCAGCGCGCCCACGATGCCGTAGAACGCATGCCGGCGTGAGGCGCTGTCCATGAGCGGAGTCATGATTCGGTTGTACAGGCGGCCGATTCTCCCGCCGTCGTCCGAGTCGTCAGGCCGTGGCGCGCCGGAGCCGCCAGCCGCACTGCCCGCACCTTTCGCGCCAGCCCGCGCATCGCCATGCGCGGCGCCACCACCCCGCGACACGTGCTTCGCCAGCAGACGGTAGCCGAAATACGGTGTGACGATGAACGCAACCGCAAGCGACGCGAGCATCGCCACCGACGCACCCACCGGGATGGGGCGCATGTACGGGCCCATCATGCCGGAAACGAACGCCATGGGCAGGATGGCCGCGATAACGGTGAAAGTTGCGAGGATCGTGGGATTACCCACCTCGTCCACCGCCTGCACTGCGGCCACTTCTGCAGGCCGGTCACGCATTCTCAGATGGCGATAGATGTTCTCGATCACCACGATCGCATCATCCACCAGGATGCCGATCGAGAAAATCAGCGCGAACAGCGTGATGCGGTTGAGCGTGTAGCCCAGCGCGTAGTACACGAAGAGCGTGAGTCCCAGCGTAACCGGCACCGCCACGAGCACCACCAGCGCCTCACGCCAGCCGAGAAAGAGCCAGATGAGCGCGGTTACCGACAGCGTGGCAATGAGCAGGTGAAGTATGAGCTCACTCGCCTTCTCGCCAGCGGTTTCGCCGTAGTCGCGAGTTACCGTGAGCTTCACGTCGGCGGGCAGCAGCCTGCCCTCGGCATCATGAACGCGCTCGAGCACCGCTTCCGTCACGTGCGTGGCATTTGCCCCCTTCCGCTTGGCGAGCGCGATGGTCACGGCATTCTCGGAGCCAACGCCGGCTCCCGAGGCAAGGTGCGACACGTAACTGGTGACTTCACCGTAGTCCTCGCGCACCTCTGCAACGCTGCGAAGGTACACCGGTGCTCCGCCGCGAGCGGACACCACCACGCTGCCAACTTCGGCGGCCGTTGTCAGCGGCGCTCCAACGTCTATGTGGTAAACCTGGCCACCCGATGCGAGTTCGCCGGCCTGCAATCGCGCGTTGGCGGCGCGAAGGGCCATGGCTACCTCTCCTGCCGTTACGCCACTGGCAGTCATGCGCTCGGGGTCCAGCATTACGCTTACCTGCCGTGCGTTCCCGCCGATCACGAACGTGCGGGCCACGTCAGGCACGGTGCGCATTTCGTCTTCCAGGTGAACCGCGATTTCGCGAAGCGAGTTCGCGTCGTACGTGGAGCTGTGCAGCGTGATGGCCAGTACGGGCACGTCGTCAATGGAATGTGCCTTCACCAGCGGTGGCATTGCGCCATCGGGCATCTCGTCCATCGCGCCGGCCAGCTTCGCGTTCACTCGCGTGACGCTCCGCTCCTGGTCTTCGCCCACCTTGAAGCGCACGGTTACCATGGCATAGCCGTGTCCGGCGCTGGTGTATACGTGATCCACGCCCGGAAGCTCGAGCATGCGCTGCTCCACGGGGCGCGCCAGCAGGTTCTCTGCCTCACGCGGACCCACGCCGGGCATGGCGACCATCACGTCTATCATGGGAACCGAGATCTGTGGCTCTTCCTCGCGCGGGGTGCCCATCAGCCCGATTGCTCCTACCGCAAGCGACGCGAGCGTCACCAGCGGCGTGAGCCTCGAGCGGATGAAAGCCTGTGCTACTCGTCCTGCGATGCCCATCTTCAGTTCCTCTCGTTGCTTGAAGTCGCGGACGCCGCTGCACCAGTCGGCACGATCACTTCATCGCCGGCTCGGAGCCCTGCAGTCACCTCCACCAGGTCGCCTGACGACGCACCCAGGCGAACCCAGCGAAGCTCATCGCCATTCGGAGTACGGAGCGTCACTCCCGTGAGGTCTCCCTGGCGGATGACCGCATTCACCGGCACTACCAGCGCGTTGCGTGAGCCCGCGGGCAATTCCAGCGTTGCAGCGCTGCCCGCGAGAAAATCCCGCGTTGAAGCTCCGGTAACCGGGTTTGGCACCAGTGCATTCACCCGGTACAGGTTCCCGCCTTCCGCCGGAACCACTCCCTCCACCGTTGCCTGCACGCTGCGACCTTCGATCCGCGTGGTAATTGACTGCCCGCGCCTCACGCCGCGCACTGCGCCCGGCGCAGCTGTGGCCGATATGCGGAGCTGTGACGCATCCTGCAGGCTCACCAGCGGTGCTCCGGGTGCCGCGAATGCCCCCGCATCCACGAAGCGGCGCGTGACAGTACCTGCGAACGGCGCCCGGATGGTGGCGTAGGAAGCGGCAGCTCCCAGTTCGCCCGCTGACGCACGCGCGGCATCCAGTCCCGCTTCGGCTCGTACCAGGCCGGTTTCCACCGCGTCCAGTTGAGATTTCGTGGCCGCGCTGTCTTCATAAAGAGCCCTGATTCGCGAAGCCTGGAGGACGGCGTCGGCATGCATGGCTTCCGCGTTCGCGATGCCTGCGGCCACCTGCGCCTCACGGGCGTCCAGGTCGCGCGAGTCCAGGCGTACGAGAACCTGGCCGGCGCTCACGGCATCGCCTTCCTTCACGAGAACGGACGTGACCGAGGCCATGAGCCGTGTGCTCAACGTGGCCTGCTGGAAGGGTTGCGCCGTGCCCGATGCAACGAATACGTCAGGCAGCGTGGTGTCCTTCACCACAAAGGTCGTGCCTGACAGCTGCGCGGGTGCACCGGCTGCTTCCGGCGTGTCCTGATCTTCATTGCCGCCGAAGCAGGCTGTTGTGCCGACTGCGGCAAGGGCGAGCAGCATGGCCGCGATTGCACTGCGTGGCTGCACAAAAATTCGCATGGGACTATTCACCTTTCGGCTCCGTCGAGCATTGTCATGGTTCCCGGGTCGGCGCCCGCGGCCTGCAGCAGTGCCGCGGCAGACGTTATGACCAGGTAGCGGGCGTGTGAGAGCGTGAGTGTGCTGGCGGTTTCGGTAGCCTGCGCTTCCAGCAGCTCGGCAACGGTTGCGAGCTCTCCCTGGTAGCGTCTGGCCACGAGACGGTGTGCTTCCGCAGCCTGCACCGCTCCCCGCTCGGCGATCGTGAGGCGCTGCAGCGCGACCTCCAGCTCCGAGCGTGCGCTCTCGAGCTGCAGGCGGGCCTGTGCCCTCGTGGCTTCAGCGTGAACCCGCGCGGCCTCGGACCGGCTGGCGGCACCCTTCATGTCCGCGATTTCACTCGCCGAGCTGAACAGGTTCCAGGTGGCCATGATGCCCAGGGTCCAATTCCGGTCACCGCCGAACGGCGTGGATTCGTGGTGCCAGTCGTAGCGCGCGAATCCATTCAGGCGCGGCAGGGCGGAGGTACGTGCGCGAAGGCGATCGGCGTCCGCGGCGGCCTGTCGTGAGGCGGCTGCCTTCACGTCTGCGCGAGCGTCCGGTGCGTCTGCTTCGGATGTCACAAGTCTGGAAGCAATTGAACGAATTGCTTCGGACGCCGGCATCTCGTGAGGCAGCACGGGCAGGTTCTGGATGTCGCGGCCGAGTATGAGGGCAAGCTGTCGGGTGGCGTTGAGGGCTTCGGTGCGGGCGGCGGCGAGGTCGGCCTCCACCTCACCGGCGCGGACGCTGGCCAGGAGCGCGTCGGCCCGGGTAACCATGCCCTGTTCCACCATTGAGGTTGCCTGGGCGAGGTGAGCGTTGGCAGCCCGCGACCCGGCTTCGAGCGCGGCGACCTTCTCGCTGGCGAGTACGGCGCCGTAGTAGGCGCGAATGACGTTCGTGCGGGTGTCGAGCCTGGTCCAGCTGGCGCTGGCGCTGCTGGCGTCGGCAGCGCGATTGGCGGCGCGCTTTCCGATCCATGCGTCGAGGTTGACGAGCGGCACTTCCGCCACGAACGCCGACTGCAGGTTGTTGACGGGAGCGGGGAAGTTGAGGAGTGCGGGGTCGAAAGCGGCGGGTGTTACGGCGCGCTGGCGGAGTGTGGTTCCGAAGGCGCCGATGGGATCGGTGGTGCGTACGAAGCCGGTCTCGACCCGTGCGCTGGGCAGGATGCCCTGCAGGGGAGCGATTGCGTTGGCGCGATCGGCCTCGGCGAGGCTGATGGCGGCGCGATTGGAGTAGGCGCCCCTGTCGGCCTCGGCGATGGCTTGGGTGAGGGATAGTTGAGCGTCTGCGTTCGCGGTGAAGGCGAGTAGCAGGGCGGTAGTGGCGACGGCGAGTTTGGTGGGTTTCATGCGGATGTGTCCCGGCAGAAAGTGACTACATAACTATATAGTGTTATTTGGGGTTGGCAAGGGTTTTG
>DATGOL010000127.1:0-12440 GCA_035306065.1 Gemmatimonadales bacterium
GTGCCCGGTCTCGTTGTACTGGTAGACTACCGTGAAGCTGTCGGCCGGAGCGCTCCAGCCCGGCACGCTCACGGCCTCGCCCACCGTGCGCGTGGAATCCACGAGATCGTGCATGCCGTACCAGGTGCGCGTGAGGCGCCCGTCGGGCTCCGCCACCAGTACCGCTCGCCCGATGGAGTCGCGCACCATGCTGGTGGTGTCGCCAAGGGGCGAGATGTGGAAGCGCACGTTGCCGAGATCATCGTACACCAGGTGGCTCGCGCTCTCGAGCGGCGGCGTGATGCGCTCGAGAAGCCCCGTAAGCGAGTCATAGGCAAAGTTGATCCTCCGATTACTTCCGCCGCTCTCTCGCCAGAGGAGGTTTCTCGTGGTGGTGTCCCAGCTGAACTCGCTCATCACGCTGTCTGCGCCCATGATACTGGTTACGAGATCCGTGGCCGGGTGCCACTCGTAGCGCGTGACAGAGTTGCCCACCGCTCCGTGGATGCCGCTCGTGCCATTCGGGCTGCGGATGCTCGTTGAATCGGTGAGCCCTCGCGTGGCATCGATCCACGCTTCGCTCACCAGCCCCGCAGCATCTACCGAAGCGCGTACCCGGGCGGGCCAGTTGCTGTCGTAGGTGAGGCGAGTCTCGCCGCCCGTGGGAGTTCGCACCCGGGTGGGAGCGCCGTAATCGTTTACGTGGATCCGCCTGATGTCGGCCACATCGGAGCGCGGTCCATCGAGGAGCGTGAAGATGGAGTCCAGAGGCTGCGCCTCGGGCGCATGACTCCCGGCCACCCCGCGGCTTTCGGCGGGCCAGTGAGCGGTGCTGATGAGCCCTGACACACCGGCATCGATCGTATGCGAGGTGAAGCGGTTCGTGCTGTCGAAGCTGAACGTGGTGGTATCGGACCGCTTGTTGATTCGGCTCACTACACGTGTGGCATGCACACCGCTGCCAAGGCCGAAGCTCACCGCGAGGGTATCGGGGTCCGTGATACCGGTAATCGCCCGGCCACTGGTTGCGATCGTAGTTACGCGTGAGGCAGAAGGGCCGCTGCCGCTGCCGCCCGATACGGAAACACTCGACAGGATACCGTTCGGGTTTCCATAGGTGAGCGTGTAATCCAGGCTGCCGCCCGCAAGCCGCGGTAGCTGGATGCTCGTGATCCCGCCGCCCCCGCCGCCCCCACCACCGCCGCTCCGCACGAATCGCGTCACCTGGCCCAGCCGGTTGGACGTGGAATCGTGCAGCCCCGAAGAGCTGAAGAACACACGCACCCCGCCAGCCGCAAGCCGCGTGAAGCTGCCGTCCCCGTTCTCCTGGATCCGCTCGGGACGAAGCAGCTTCTCTGCGCGATACCACCCGCTGCCCGATGCCGTGTCCGGAGCGTAGAGCCGCGTGCTGCCGTCCCCGCCGATCCAGGCCAGGTGCTGCACACCGCCAAGAGTCACCGGAACCAGGGTCTCGATCCCCGCTATCCACCAGCCCGCGCCGTAGGGGCTGAGTGAGCGATTGACGATACCCACGTAGCTGCTATCGCTCGTGGCAGCAGAGCCCGAGCCCGGGAAGTAGGCCCTGGTGGTAAGCACATACTCGTGGTAGCCGGTGCCCAGCGAGCCGGCGTCCAGCCTCACACCAATGCTGCGTGTGCTGCCGCTCGTGTCCCACTCGCTGCCGCTCCACGAGCCACTGCCAAGCAGTACGCCGTTTACACGCGCCTCCGCCGTGACGGAGTCAGGAAGCGTTCCAGCGGGCACGGTTACCCTGGCGCGCACGATGGGACTCGGGCTCGCCGCCTGCGTGGAGTAGATGAGCGTGGGTGCCTTGGCAGTCCCCTGCGTGACAACGGCCGGCAGCGCATGCGTGAGGCGAAGGTCGCCGCATTCATAGGCCGCCCCCTCGCCCGCTGCTATAGCTATACACAGCCCCCGCTCATGCGGCACCGGAGTCGTGAGCTGCACGTAGGGAGCGCTGAGCGCCGGCGGCGGGGTGGGGGCAGGCGGCACGATCACGACGTCGGCAAAGGTGCTGCTGGTCGTAGCCCCGTCCAGCTTGCTGCGTGCAGTGAGCGTTATGCGGCCCGAGTCACCTGCGGCGGCGCTCCCCGTGAAGCCAAGCGTCACCGTGTCGCTGGCCCCGGCGGCCAGGCCAACGGTAGAGACAGAGAGCGAGCAGCCCGTGGCAGCACCGCTACACGAGGGCGAACTCAGCAGAACGGTGTCCGTCACTGCACTGTTGTTCGTAACCTCGATCCTCAAGGAAGCCGCCTGCAGCGCACCCGGTTCAAGGAGCGATCTCTCTGCCGCAACGGTGATGCTGGTCCACTGCGTGGGCCTCTGGAAGACCACCGACTCGCCGCCAGCCCAGCCGTTGTAGCCAGAGACCTGTGCCGAGAGCGTCTGGGAAGTCTTGACCAGCGGGATCCACCCCTTGGAGATCTCCCACTGGTAGTCACATTCGGGGTGCTGCCAGGCATCCGTGTTCGTCGTAGTGAACAGGTGCAGCACGCTCACTCCATCGAACCTGATGAAGCGGGTGGAAGGATCGTAGTAGTCAGGCGGATTGGCACACCACTCGATCTCCACGTATGCGGAGTCCGCAACGGTGTATAGGCCCGGAGGAGGCGGCGTTATGGTGACTATCGGTGCCTGGGCCAGGACGGCGCGAGGCGAGAGGCCTGCAAGTACAACAAGTACCAACAGACAAGCCAGTAAAGTCACGGCCGAACCGGCGGCCTTGAGCCCAACGAGTGCAACACGCGAGAAGCAGCTTCCACATGGCATGGACGCCTGCAGTGAGTAGTACTGAAGACGAATGCCGCACGACGAAGGTTACACAGTCGTGAGGATCAACTGCTCAGGAACAGTGGGCTTTCAACCACAACTCCAGCCTTAACTGCCGCTTACACCCAATAAACCATCACGCGCTCCCCGTCACCACCAGCCGCTGCCCCACCTTGATCAGCGTCCGCCCCTCCATGCTGTTCCAGCGCTGCAGCTGCCGCACCGTAACGCCATGGCGTCGCGATATACCGTCCAGCGTGTCGCCTCGCTTCACCGTGTACGTGCGAGCCGGCGTGTGCAGGGCGATCAGCCGGTCGAGTTGCGGGTCCGGCGTTACCACCATCACGGAACGCACTGCCGCCACGGGCACGCGCAGATTCTGCTCCACGAGCTTCCCGTTCCCCGAACGCACGTCCGGGTTGAACGCGGCAAGCTCACGGGTGGACATCCCCGACTTGCGCGCCACGTCATGCAGCGACTCACCTGCACTGGCCCGGTACACGGTATACGCACGCTGGTCATCGCGGTTTAGCGCCGCCCAGCGCTCCTCGAACACCTCACGAGTGCCCGCCGGAATGCGCACCAGCCACTCGGCACTCCCGATCGGCGTTGATGCACGCAGGTAATGCGGGTTGAGGCTCAGCACGTCGGTTGCATCCACGTTGGCTGCAGCAGCAATCGCAGGCAGCGAGCTGCCACCTGCAACCATCACGGAGTCGTACGCGAGGGCAGGCCTCGGCGTAACTGTGAAGCCGTACCGATCCGGCTCCTTTGCCACCAGGGCCGCGGCAATGAGCTGTGGAACGTAGTTCTGCGTTTCGCGCGGCAGGAATCCGGTTTCTGTGAGCGCGAAGAACGCGTCGTCGCCATTCGCGTCCCCAAGGTCGCTGGCGTGGCGTGTGAGACCACGACGAATGCGCGTGGGTCCTCCGTTGTACGCAGCAGCCGCCAGGAAGTCAGACCCGAACTGGGTACGCAGGTCCCGCAGGAATCGTGCGGCAGCGTAGGTGCTCGCCACCGGATCGCGACGCTCGTCCATCCACCAGTCCATCCGTAGCCCGTAGCCTTTTGCCGTGGCGGACATGAACTGCCAGATGCCAACCGCAGCCGCCCGGGAATAGGCGTGCGGCTCGAAGCCGCTCTCCACCAGCGCCAGGTAGTACAGGTCTTCCGGCACACCCTGTTCGCGGAACACCGAACGGATCATTGGCTCGTACACGGAGCCACGCTCCAGGCGCGCCGCAAAGCTCTTGACTCCGGTGCCACCGAATAGCCGTACGTAGTGCCCCACCCGGTCGTTGTCCTCCCAGTTCCGGACTGGGATATCCCAGCTGACTACGGCCATTCCTCCGGCGCCCACCGATTCGTCCCCTTCAGCACTCCCGGCCTCCATGCTCACTTCGGGAACCTCCCAGCGCACGCCGAGCGATCGGGCTACACGTTCCGCCTCGGCAGGGAATGGCTCTGCTGTCCGTTCAGCCGGAGTCGGCGACTGCCGTCCGGTGCCGGAGATTCCAGGCGCACAGGCAGAGAGGACTGTCACCGACAGCACGGCGCCAATGATCGAGCGTTGCAGCATTATTCCTCCGGCCCGCGCTACCGCGCTCGCCTCGTGAATGGTGGCGTGCCGAAGGTCCCCACGGCCTCAGGCCACGTGGATACGGTTGCCGATGATCCGGTTCGTGGCGTTGAGTACAGCCACCACCGCACCGCGTATGGGATCCTGCTCCGCCAGAAAGCAGCCGAGCAGTTGCTGGGTGGTTCCGTCCAGCGTTGCGGACACTGCGACGATCACCACGGAGGCGTCAAAGGCACGCAGCGACTTCACGCCGAGCAGTTCGAGACGAACTCCTCCCTTGGTGAAGTTCTCCATGGCGCGAAGAGTGGCCTCGGCGGCAGTTCTGAGGTCACCAGTGGGGCTGGACGCGCCGGTTGCTCGCCCGATAACGCGGAGCTCACCGAGATGAGCAAGCTCCACCTCGGCGAAGCACTGGCCAGCCTGGGTGCGCCAGAACCTGAATTCGTCGAGGCGGAGACGTTCACCGCCTGTGGCGTTCTCGTCCTGGGCAGTCTGCATACTATCCGATCGGATGGGAGCCGGGAGTGCCATATTTCGCCGGTCGTCTCCGGAAAAAAAAGCGTGCGTCAGGAATGCGGATGGGTTCCATACATACACGACGGAACGCACCGCTCGCAACCATTAAAGCGATATTCGTTGGGAAGAGGGTGCCGCAGCGTGAGCAGCGTCACCGCTTGCGATCCCTTCGAGGAACGAACGAACTCTTGTTGATCGCGCCAACCGGGAGCACCTTGCCTGCATGAACATTCAAAGACGCAGCCTTGCTGCACCAATTCTCGCGGTGAGCCTTCTGTTCGCCGCCTGTTCCGGCGATTCGCAGCCGGAATCCAACAGCACGGCGGCACTTGCCGAACTTCGGGATTCCCTGAACGCGCGAATCGCGCAGGTTCCGGGTGCGGCGGTCGGGCTCATGTTCGTGAACCCGTCCAGTGGTGATACGCTTGCCATCAACGCGGACTCGTCATTCCACGCCGCGAGTACGATGAAGGTGCCGGTGCTCATCGAGCTGTTCCGAAGGCAGGATGCAGGGCTTCTCGATGTGGACTCGAGTATGGTGCTGCGCAACGAGTTCCGATCGGTGTTCGACGGCTCCACGTACAGCCTTCCCAACACGTCTGACTCGGACTCGTCGCTCTATGCGCAGGTTGGGGGTGCGGTTCCGCTTCGTGAGCTGGCGCGGGTGATGATAGTGAGATCGAGCAACCTGGCGACGAACGTCCTGATCGACACGTTAGGCGCCGCTGCAATTCAGGCCACCACCGACTCGCTCGGCGCATCGGGCATGCGCGTTCTGCGCGGCGTGGAAGACCTGAAGGCGTTCGAGGCGGGGATGAGCAACACGACAACCGCGCGCGCACTCGCAACGCTGTTTCTTGCGATCGAAGAGGGCCGTGCGGCGTCACCTGCGGCAACCGAGCAGATGCTCGAGATCCTGCTGGCGCAGGAACTCAATCGCCAGATTCCCGCGGGGCTTCCGCCGGGCACTCGCGTTGCCCACAAGACGGGCTCCATCACGAGAATCATGCACGACGCGGGCATCATATACCCGGAGGGTGGCGAGCCGTACGTACTGGCGATCCTGACGGGAGGAATAGACGACGAAGACCTCGCCCGCGCGCTGGCGGCGGACCTGACGAGGCAGATCCATGACTATGTACGGGTAAGGAATGAGGGGTAATGGGGGACGGGAAAGGAAAGAGAGGCCGCGAGCGGCCTCCCCTAACCCCTAACAGGCGTCAGACTACCGCACATACGCCCTCGACGATCGCAGATCCGACGTGATCTCGAACACGATCGTATGTCCCGGTTGAACGTTCAGGTTCGGGCTCGCAATCCGACTGCCGCCCGGCGAAGTAACGGCCAGCACCTGCACTCCTGACGGCTGGACGAGGTCTCCCGGAACTTCGATGTTCGTTGTATTCACCGGGCGCGCCTCGCCGATCCGGAAGCGCGCACTTCCGCGCATTATGTATATGTCCAGGCCGTAAGTCGAGCGGTTTACGATCTGCACCATCAGCACCCGTTTCTCCTCCAGCTGCCGCCGCACGGCGGCTTCGGGGCTGGTGTCCACGCCGTCGTTAGGTCGTACACAGGCCGATAAAAGCACGGACAGAGCAATCACGAGCCTGGCCGCAGGGAGCAATCGGTTGTTTGCTGACATGAATACCCCCGCGTTAGGAGCAGAATGACGGCATGAATCCGAACACTGGATGACCCGGGTGGGGCTCGAACCCACGACCTAGCGGTTAAAAGCCGCGTGCTCTACCAGCTGAGCTACCGGGTCCACATGCGTATTGCACGTTCAGGAACATAAAACCTCATGGTGCCCGACAGAACAGCCCGGTAGCGCTGCTCACACTGTCGGACACCGCGAATGAAACCCTTCCTACCCTCGTACACTTCAGCCCGAGACTCGCTCCATCGGGCCGTTTCCGCTGTCCGGCGTGCGCCTGAAGCGGTAGATCAGCGCCCCGATTGCAAGCGCAATCGCTCCAGCCACCAGGTTCTGCCACTTGGCGCTGGCAAGCAACATTGCAGACAGAATGAGCGCGAGCACGGGGATCGTCATGCCACCAGGTAACCTGAATGCGTTGGGCTGCGGGCCGAACCGACGGCGCAGTATCGGCAGCGCTGCGGCCGTACCGATATAGGTGGCCATACGAGCGATGATGGAGAGCATTGCCAGCTGCACGAACGAACCGGACAGCGCAAGCACCAGTGACACGGCCGAAAGTGTGACGATGGCAACTGCAGGCGTGTTGTAGCGGGGATGAATCCTGGCGAGCGCACTCGGTCCGTAACCGTCACGCGCAAGCGCGAACAGGTACCGTGGCCCCACCAGCACCGTATTGCCAACGTTGCCGCCAATCGAGATCATCGCGCCAAGCGTCATCAGCAAGGCACCGAATGCGCCCAGGAACACCGCAGCTGATTCCGCCACCGGAGAGATCGAGAGCGCAACTCCAGGCAGCGTGCCGAGTGCCACCACCTGCACACCGGTGTACAGCAGGGTTACCAGCGTGATCATGGAGAGCAGCGCAAACGGAACGTCACGTTGCGGGTTGTTGTACTCCCCTGCCGCGGCTGCGGTATTCTCGAATCCTGCGTACGCGAACAGCAGCAGCAACGCTGCCTCGCCAAGCGCACCGGCCGGCGGTGCATCCATGGTGGTAACCACCGTCCAATCCACAAAGAAGATTCCCACGATCACGAAGATCACCAGCGGAAGCGTCTTTGCCAGCAGCAGGCCGACAGCAGTACGCGCGCCGTGCTTCACGCCGCGCACGTTGACCCAAGTGAGGATCGCAATGAGCGCCGTTATGATCAGCGACCGGGTGATACCCGTTGCTGCCGACGGCCACAGGTACCCCGCTGCCAGCGCAAAGCCGTTCGACAGCGATGCGATGGACGCCACCCTGGCCAGCGACGTCATCCAGCCCGTTTCGAAGCCGACGAATGACCCGAATGCCTCACGCGTGTACAGGTAGGCACCACCCGGCTGGTCAAAATAGCTGGCCGCCTCGGCGAAGCAGAGCACCAGGAGCGCAACCGCAAGCCCGGCAACGATCACTCCGAGTATGCTCGCAGTGCCAAGCAGTAGTGCTGCCGCTGCCGGGAGCAGATACACGCCGCTCCCGATAACGTCGTTCATCGAGAGGGCAACGAGTTGGCGGCGCGATACTGCGCGCACCAGAGAGGGGCGGTCCGACTCCACTGCTGTCACGTTAAGCTCGCTGGTTGGGGACACGAGAGACTCTCGCAGATCGATGTCTCCATCACGAAGGAATGCCCGCAGCGTCACGCGCCGCAGGCATCCTGTCGGGCTATTGCGCCCTCACCTCACCACTCCGCCTGGGATCGGCGGCTCCAATCCACTTTCCGTCGCGCCTCAGCAACACTGCAACCCCGCCGAAGAAGTGGTCAATCGGCGTATGCTGGCGAATCACCCAGCCGAGTGAGTACGCGCCTGCCAGAACGTTGCCGTTGAATCCCTGTTCCAGCTGCACCTCACGATTGCCGGTGGCAGGGTAAACCCGCGGCATGGAGACGGCAGCGTACGGGTCCATTCCGTACTGAAGTGTGTACAGCAGCGTTTGCGAAATGGCCGGAGGAATCCTGCCTGACGCGGGCGATCCCACTACAACCTCCACGTCGCCGCCGCCGTCCAGCACAATGGTGGGCGAGATGGTGGTGGAAGCAATCCTGTTGGGGCCCAACGGATTTCGCGAGGAAGACGGCGACGAGAAGTTGCCCATTGCCGAATTGAGGAACGTGCCGGCAGCCCAGGCTCCGCTGCCGAAGTACAATCCCTGCGTAATGGTCAGCGATACGGCACTGCCTTCAGCGTCTACAACGGAGATGTGCGTCGTTTCCGCGCCGTCATGGAGGTTGTCTTCGCTGTCGGAGGTTTCAGGTGTACGCGGCGCAGATGCGGAGCCGGAAACAGCCACATCCGTCCACGGATCGATCGTGGCGCACATCCCGGTTGGCGCGGGCCTGATGCCGGAGTAGTCGCCCGGGGTCTGTTCCTGCGGACGTGCTGCGGCCTGCGCAACGCGCCGTGCGGCATACTCATTGGACGCGAACACGGATGCCGGCCAGAATGTGAACGCCGGGTCTCCCGCATGTGCGTTACGATCGGCTCGTGCGGCACGAATGCTCGTCACCATCGCATCGAACGCGCGTGCATCACGCTGCGGGAAACCGAGTGACGCCCAGGGATAGCTTTCGAACAGGTTGAGCGTTTCCACCACTTCCGAACCCGAAAGTGGCGGTGCGGCGGTGATGACTGTGCGTCCGAGGTAGTCGCCACAGATGGGCCGGCGCCAGCGCTCCTTGTAGTTGGCCAGATCGTCCAGTGTGATGGGGTTGCCATCAGCCTGAATCGTACGAACGATCTCCTCGGCCACGGGACCGCGATAGAAGCCGTCGCGCCCTTCCACCGAAATCCGTCGCAACGTTGCAGCAAGCTCAGGCTGCCTGATCATGGCGCCTGCAGGTACCGGACGTCCCCCGGGCAGGAAGATTTCGCGAGCGCGCGGTGCGGAACTGGCGAGCTTGGCGGAATCACCCTGCGCCACACGAGCGAGCATTGCATGCGCCGGATAGCCGCTCTCGGCAAGCCGGATTGCCGGCGCCATCACGGTGGCCAGGGGAAGCCGGCCGTACTTGGCATGTGCTGCAAGGAGTCCCGCGACTTCGCCCGGCACTCCAACCATGCGTGCCGGTCCGCGATTGGGTTCGGCACTGATCCGGGCACCCGACGTGGCATAGAACTCCACGAAGTCGGCGTTGTCCGTTATGGCATCCCAGATCACCATGCCGCCGCTGCCACCCAGTCCGCTCATCATCGGCTCCACTACACCAATCGCGAATGCGGTGGCGAGTGCGGCGTCCACTGCAGTTCCACCAGCGCGCAGAATCTCCTGTCCCGCTTCTGACGCCGACGGGTGGGCCGAGGCCACCATACCCTTGTCACCTACGGCGCGCTTGCCCAGAACGGCGCCCAGGGCCTCTGGCGAGCTTGCAGCAGCGTGAGCAGGCGAGGGTGCGCTTGCAACCTGAGTGGCTGTGGAGCCGCAGGCCGCAGTTACTACGAGTGTCACTGCGACGGCAGCAGCTCGAACAGTGCGCCAGGTGGCGCCAGGAGTGGAGTGCGCGTTGGCTGAATGCATTGATCGCAGACCGAGCTCCGAACGTGTGGTGATGCCGGAGTTCAGTGAATCGGGGTGAATTCGCATCCCATCACGGTAGCGAAGGAACCGGCCCCACGCACCCACCAATCGAGTACAGTGGGGCCGGAATGTATGAGCGTGATTGTCTGTTGGCGGACACGTTCGGACCGTCGTGCCGGCGTTACGCACTGGCGCGAGCTACTGCCTACGGCCTGCGCAGAACCTTCCCTGCCTTCTCGTTGGTGAACTCACCGTCGCGAATGGCGAATTTCCCGTTCACCAGCACGTACTTCATGCCCTGGGCAACCTGGTGCGGGTTTTCGAAGGTGGCCATGTCGCGAACGGCTGGCAGGTCGAAGACCACGACGTCAGCGGCTGCGCCCGCGCGCAGAGCACCGCGATCGGGCATGCGGTAAACCGATGCAGGCAGAGAGGTCATGGAGCGAATTGCGTCGGGGAGCGATACGACCTGTTCTTCCACGACGTAGCGGCGGATCTTGCGGGGGAAGGCGCCATTGCCGCGCGGGTGCGGAACCCCGCTTCCGAGCCTGACGAGGGCGCCGTCGGAGGACGTCATCACCCATGGCTGCTGCATCAGGCGCTCGATGTCGTCGTCATGCATGTTGAACGAGACGATGCCAGCTCCGCCCTTCAACACGATGTCAATCGCCGTTTCCAGCTCACCTGCCCCACGCTCGCTCGCGATCTCTGCGATCGTCTTGCCCTCGAGGCTGTTGTCCGGCCGGAAGGTGCCGATCTGAATGCGTGCAGCACCACCTCGACGCGCGAGGTTCTCTGTCATCTCCGCTTCGATGCGAGGACGGAGCGCAGGGTTTGCAAAGCGAGCCCGGAGGGAATCGCCGCCATCCGCCTGCACCCAGCGAGGAACGAGAGCCGCGACAAGTGAAGTTTGCGAGGCCTCGTAAGGGTACTGGTCCGCAAAGACCTCGATACCCTCTTCACGCGCACGCTCCACGCGCTGCACGATCGCTGCAGAGAATCCCCACACGTTAGGGCCGAGTGCCTTGATGTGGGTTACCACGCCACGGGTGCCTGCCTCACGTGCAACCGTGATCACCTCTTCCACGGCACTGAGCAGCCCTATCGTGTAATCGCTCTCGTCGCGAATGTGGCTCTGGTACGGAGCGCCGTACCTGGCTGCAACCCGCGCCAGCGCAACCAGCTCGCTCGTCTTGGAATAGCTGCCCGGTGCGTAGAAGGGCCCGCTGGAGAGTGCAAAGGCACCCGCCTGCATTCCCTGCTCCACGATCTGCTCCATTCGCTGAAGCTCTGCAGCTGTGGGATCACGATCTTCCATGCCGATTACTTCACCGCGAATGCTGCCGTGCGGAACCATGAGCGCCACGTTCACGCCGGTACCGCGCTGTTCCAGCTTCCTGCGCTGCTCGGCCAGGTTCACGCTGCCGCCACCGTCAGGATTCACGAAAACCGTTGTGACACCCTGTGCCAGCAGCTGCTGCGCACCACTTAGCTCCTCCGTCTCGAGCGCACCGCCTGCGTGCGAGTGCGTATCCACGAATCCCGGAGCCACGTACAGCCCTGCTGCATCCACCTCGCTTGCCGCTGTCGCGTTGCCAAGCCTGCCGACTGCAACAACCCTGTCGCCGCGAATGCCCACATCTGCCACGAGCCAGGCGTTGCCCGTTCCGTCGAGCACCCGTCCACCGCGGATTATCACATCGTAGCGCTCGGGCTGTGCGGCCTGCTGCGCAAAGGCTTCAGGAGCTGCAGCGAGAAATGGCAGCGCGACCGCAAGCGTGGCGACAAACGCCGCCCTGAGGCCGTTTGAAAGGAGCGATGAACGAATTGCTGTTACGGCTGACATGTGTGATGCTCTCGGAATTCGGTGGGGAGGAGACCTGTTTGAACTACGCACCGGGCTCCTTCTCTGCTGATCAATATCGCGAAATGGAAAGGCTCACCGAGCAGTGCTCACGTTTTGCCGGTGCGCATATGTGCAAACGCCCCGGTCGCGCCTGCGGCCGGGACGTTTGTGACTGTCCACCACCTGATGAACAGCAAACGATGCTCATGACGATGTACAACGCGCATCGCTCGCTGCTCTGCAGCGGCCTGGCTTAACGACGAGCCTTTTTCACGGCCTTCTTCACCGTCTTCTTCGCCGTCTTGGTCGCCTTCTTTGCAGACTTCTTCGCTGCGGCAACCTTGCCGTTCACGGTAGCCTTGAGGCTCTGGCCCGCCTTGAAGCCGGGTGCCTTTGAAGCAGCTACCCGGATGGACTCACCGGTTAGCGGATTGCGAGCCTTGCGCGCGGCACGCTTGCGCACGCCGAAGCTTCCAAAGCCGGTAATTGCAACCTTGTCACCCTTCTTCAGCGCCTTGGCGATAACGCCGTCGGCCGGGTGGAAGATGGCATTGAGTGCATTGGTGGCTTC
>DATGOL010000128.1:0-8136 GCA_035306065.1 Gemmatimonadales bacterium
GGCCGCTGCACGAGATCCGTACGGACCTGCCGGCCACGCTGGCGCTGGCCGTGGAGCGATCGCTGGAAAAGGACCCTGCGGACAGATGGGATAGCGCCAGGGAGATGCGGGACGTACTGGACGGCGTGCTGACCGGAGAGCCGGCGGGTAGCGGTGCGCTGCGGAGTGAGCCGACGGGAGCGGGGCGCGATCTGCCATCCGGTACGCCCGCCGCGTCACGAGCGACCGGGCGTTCGCCACTGGTGTTCCCCGATGCGGCGCCGGGTTCGCCAGGGAGCCCATCGTCCGTGCGCCATTCGCCTAACGCAGACATTCCTCCGCCGGTCCATCCGTCGCCCCCTGTGCAAATGCAGCCGCAGTGGGGCTATGGTGAATCGGGTAGCAATGGGCCCGGGCGCGAGACGCTGCCGCCGTATCCCGTGTTCCCCAGTTCAACGAATCGTGAGGCGCGGGAACAGTGGCGAAGGCAGCAGGAAGAGTGGCAGCGCGAGGTTCAGCATCGGTTGGCAACAGGTACCGGCGTTCCGGCCCCAGTGTCCCGCAAGCGTGGCCGCCAGCATGGCGGAGGCAAGGAATCGCTGGAGCGCTTTGCGGCCCGTCCGCTGGAGGAGCGCTTCAGACTGTTCCGGCGAAAGGCGCTGGGCACGGTTGGCGGAATCAGCATGCTCGGATTCATCAACCTCATCACGTTCCCGTTTTTCCCGTGGGCGATCTTTCCTGCCTGGGGGATGCTCAGCGGATTGTCGCCGCAGTGGCAGAATCTCAAGGCCGAGGGAGTAACGTTAGGCAATGTTCTCGATGGCAAACTACCGGCGGATATCGTGAAGGCTGACGCTGGCCGGTCGCGTACGGCGCTCACGAAGTCAGAGAAGCGCTCGCTCGATCGTGCGCGTGCACATTCGTTGTGGTGGGAACGCATGCCGCAGCTGGAAAAGCGCGTACAGTCCCTGCACAGGTGGCTGGGCGCCGCTGTGCTCGTTCCCTTCGTGGGAACGATGTTCGGCGCGATGGTGGGTGAAGAGGCATTTGTGGTCATGGGTTTCATGGGCGGCGGATTCAGCGCGCTGATAGCCATGGTGAAGGCAATGAGACTGCGAAGCATCGGGGTGCGCATGCGCAAGGTGCTGCGTCCCGGCTGGCGTGAGCGTCTGCGCCTGCTGGACCCGCGTTCGGAAGACGCAAAGCTGGAAGCGGAGGCGCGGAAGCTCGTTGCGCAGGATGTACTGGACAGCGACCAGGGAGTGGTGGTGCGGCAGTCGCTGCGCGAGCGACAGCAGATTGCCCGTGCCGTGCAACTCATGTCCGAGGACGAGCGCGCAATGATTCCGGATGTGCTCCCCACATCCGATGCGCTCGTGGAGCGCGTGGGTGCGCTTGCGCAGGCACTGCACCGGCTGGAGCTGGAGATGCCTCACGATATGCTGGGTTCGCTGGAAGGGCGCTTCAGAGACCTGGACCGCGCGCCCTCCGGCGCGGACACGGAACGCCGCCGGTCGCTGCTTGAACGGCAGCGAGCAACGCTCAAGGAACTGGAGGACCGTCGCGTTCAGGTTGGCGGCCAGTTGGACAGCGCACTGCTCGTTCTGCAGCAGATGAAGCTGGACCTGTTACGCCTCCGCTCGGCCGGATTCCAGTCGGCGCTCACTTCCGTGACGAGTGCCACGCAGGAAGCACGTGCGCTCTCTCTGGACATTGGCCGAGTGCTCGACGCGGGTGAAGAGCTCGACGACCACCTCAGGCGCAGTGAGCTGGAGGGTAGTCCGCTCAAGGATCCAGATTGACAGAAGAGCGCGCTAACGTGCCAGGCAGCCCGATGTCCTCATCCAGACGTGCTTCCGTGCGACGCCTGTCGCTCAGTGTCTCGACCGTTTTGGCGGTAGGGATGCTGCTTCTGGCGTGTGGTGGTGACGCATCGCCGGGTGCAGCTGGTGAGGATGGTTCTCCGGCTGCGTCGTCAGGCGGTGGCGGCAGCAGCGTTGCGGACGGTGGTCACGCTTCGGGCGCAGATGCGACCGGCGAGAGCAACGGGGGCGATTCCCGCGATGCGAACGGCTCGGGTGATGAAAGCGCCGGCGGGCCTCGTGATCCTGGCGGTGGCGGCGATGGCAGCAGTGGCAGCCAGCCGACTCTCCCGTTCGCCACAACTGCGCCGCAGAACAGTGCTGCGGATTCCATGCGTCGCGGTCTCTTTCCGCGCATGGCAACTCCGGACACCATTCGTGGCCTTTACGTGAACCGCTGGGCCGCGATAGGCAGCCGCATGTGGCAGCTTGCGGACCTCGCGCAGCGCTCCGAGGTGAACGCGCTGGTGATAGACGTGAAGGATGATCGCGGCCTCATGCTCTATCGGTCCGAGGTTCCGCTCGCTCGGGAAATTGGTGCTGACACAGTTCAGCCGATGAGCGATCGCAGGCTCGCCGCACTGCTCGACACGCTTCGCAAGCGCAACATCTATCCGATTGCGCGCATCGTGGTGGTGAAGGATCCGCTGCTGGCCGAGCATCGTGAATCGTGGGCTATCCGCAGGCGTGATGACACGACTCGCGCGTGGCTGGACAGGAGTGGAAAGCCCTGGCTGGATCCGCACCAGCCTGGAGTCTGGGACTACGCCGTAGACATCGCGCGTGAGGCGGTGAAGCTGGGCTTTGCGGAAGTTCAGCTGGACTACGTTCGATTCCCCGACGAACGCCGGATGGCGGCCGAAACTACCTACCCGCTGGCGGCAGGGCGCAGGAGGGCCCAAGTGATTCGGGAGATGCTGGGGATTACGCGTGATTCGCTCCGCGAACTGGGTGTGCCGATAACCGCAGACGTATTCGGCCTAACCGGCACGGACACCACGGACATGGGAATCGGGCAGCACTGGGAGTCGTTCATAGACCAGGTGGACGTGGTGCTCCCGATGATGTACCCCTCGCATTATGCGCCCGGCACGTACGGCATCTCGAATCCTAACGCGAATCCCTACACCACCATTGATCGGGGCCTGAAGGACATCATCGCGCGTACGCGGGGCATCGAGGGCGCTGCACGGGTGATTCCGTGGTACCAGGACTTCACGCTGGGCGCACCGCGATACGGGGCGGAGCAGGTGCGGGCGCAGATACAGGCGGGCTATGACAACGGCTTCCCTGACTGGATCCTCTGGAATCCGGGGAGCAGGTACACTACAGAGGCTCTACTGAGTACTGGAGTACGGAGTAGGGGCGCAGGTACGGCGGTAGACAGTATTTCAGTAGACAGTACAGAGCTTCGTGCGGGGTCGCCGGACTCGCTTCCGGTCAGGCGGCGCCAGGCGGGGGGCGGCTAGCGCGTCAGACGGCACCGGGCGCGCGGGGGCGGCCTCTCGCGTCAGGCGTCGTCCAGTTCCTCGATACGCATTTCGAACTCCGACGCAAGGCTCGGGTGGCCATGCTGCGTCGCCTTTCGTGCGCCGGTCTCCAGTGCCTCACGCGCCGCTGCGGTGTCGCCCTGTCTCTCCAGTATGTCGGCCAGTCGCCCCCAGCCATTGCCTTCGTCCTCATGCGACGTCAGGTACTCGCGCAGATGCTCTCCCGCCTCATCCCACAACTGCGCCTTCATCAGCTCATTCGCCAGGCCGAAGCGCGCTGCAGCGTTGGTCGGGTTACGGCGAACCATGTCACGAAGAGTGTCCAGTCGGCTGGTCGTCATCTCTCAAGCAGCTCCATCAGGATTGCGCTCACCATCTCCGGAGCCTCCTCCGGAGCAAAATGAGCGATGTTTTTTAGCGGATGGGCGGTGGCGCCCCTGATGTCCCTTGCCAGTCTTTCACCGGTGGCGGGGCGCAGCAGCGGGTCTTCCTCACCCCATAATACCGCTGCCGGCATTGAAATCTCGCCGAGGTGTCGGGCGAGTGACACGGTGTCGGCAGGGTCCAGTTGAACCAGGTGCGCGAGCAGCGCCTCGCGTCCCTCATCGCCGCCGAACTGACGCAGGTAGATATCGGCTGAAAGGGCAGCCCGATCCGCTCGGGCGAAGCCGCGCTGCATCTCGCGCTTGAGCAGGGCCACCAGCCAGTCTGCGGGCAGAGATCTCGTAACCGGCAGCATCGCTCGCGCCACCCGCACTTCGCTCGGCGGCCAGTCCCGGTAGCCGACCGAGCTGATCAGCCCGAGCCCGGCCACCCGTTCGGGCTTCCGGACTGCCATCAGCTGGGCTACACCTCCGCCCACCTCGTGCCCCACGACCACCGCCTTCTGCACGTGGAGCTCGTTCAGAAGTTCGATCGCCCGGTCGGCGTGCCCGCGGAGGTTTACCGGGTGTGTCCCCGGGCGGTCGCTTCGGCCGAAGCCGAGGAGGTCCATCACGATCACGCGCCGCCTCGCCGCGATCAGGGGGGCGACGTCCCTCCACAGGTGCGATGACGTGGCGAAGCCATGCAGGAGAAGCACAGGTGGCTCGGGCCCGCGTCGTCCCGACGCGTAGTAGTAGAGCCTCGCCCCCTCGATTTCCAGAAACTCTCCGCGCATACGGGCTCAGCTCCGCACGGTGCGGAACGTCGGAAGCTCGGGATCAGTTCGGGTGGCAGGCTGTTTCATACAACAGGGATGATGATGAAATGGGCGGCCAAGGGGCAAGGGAGATGCTGAGTCCGGGGTGAATTACGTGCCGCGCATACAGAAACAGGGGTGTTTGGCCCCATCCGACTGGCGTCTTCCGCCAAACATGCTATCGTTTGCGCGATCCCTCCGACCCCGGTATCGGTGTCGGAACGGCGCAAGACACCCAGTTCCGTCCGAATAGTGAGCGTTCCGCTGTCACCCACAGAGTTCCCGACGTCGCCGCAGGCCCCGACGCCGCCCGAGCCAGCCCCTGAGGTGAAGGTGCCGCTTTCGTGGCTGCTGGAGCACGCCGCGCCGCCCATCAAGTATCGTGCGCTCACGGAGATCGCGGCGCTTCCTGCCAGCTCGGCAGCTGATTTCGAGGCGATGCACCTGGCTTATCCACCGGCGTTGAGGCTGGCACTCGGCCATGCCTGGGACGGTAGTGGAGCGGGCGGGATGCTCGCCGTCCCCACCGAGAAGCAGGGGATCGAGGCGGCAGGCACCATTCTCGCCGCGCGTCGGTTGCTGGAGTACGGCTGGTCGCGCGAAACGCCGCCGCTGGACCGGGCGCGCCGCTTTCTCTTCAGGCTGCTCGCCGAAGATGAAGATCCTGCGTTCCTCTACGATCTGGCCGAGGAATATGGCAGGAACGACGCGCTGATTTCGCACGGGCGATCGCTTCTTCGCGAGGCTGCCGGGGCCGCGCTGGCCCAGGCGGGCTACGAGGCGGATCCGCGCCTTCGTGGTGCTGCCGCCAGGGCAATGGATCGGCTGCGGGACTTCCTGTTCTCACCACTGGCGGAAAATCCGTGGGTAGGACTTGGAGTGTCTCGCGCGCTGAACGAAGACGCCGCACCTCCTTCCATGCACCTGCTCGTGATGCTCGCACACATGCCGGTATTCCGGCTGGAGCATCACGACACCATGGAGGAGCTGTTCGCGTACCTCAGCCGCCCGATGCCGAAGTGGGAGTCGCGCCAGCACGTTGGTGAAGAGTTCGTTCCCACTCCGCAGCTGATGCTGGGCGACCCGATTCCGCACAAGCCTGCCATGGGTGCAGACCTTCCCGGTGCGCTCCTGTGGCTGGAGACGATGGCTCGACTCGGCTTCCTGCAACGGCATGAAGCATGGTCGAAGCTGCTGGATCGTTTCCTGGACGAACGCGATCGCCACGGGGTTTGGCGCGGCGGGCGAGCCGGTTCGGTGCCACCGGCGCCGGATCAGGCATCGGTCTGGCCCGTCTATCCGCTCGAGGCCACGCAGGAAGAGGAGACTCGATGGACCGACATAACCTTCCGTCTGGCGCTGATCGCCGTTCAGGCGGGCAGGCCGCTCGAGATCGGTTGAAGGCCGTTGCCACGGGATGGATACTGACAAGGCACCTCCGGCCGACGGGTGGTGGCCGAACGGTGTACACGGCATCAGCAGCCGAATGGTGCACGTTGAGCCGGGAGTACGAATAAGACTGATTGAAGCAGGCCCGCCGGACGGTGCGCCGGCTGTCCTGCTGCACGGTTGGGCCTGCTCTGCATACAGCTACCGTTTTCTGATCCCTGAACTCGCCGGCGCGGGCTTTCGAGTGTACGTGCCCGATCTCATGGGGCACGGTTTCAGTGACAAGCCCAGGGCGGCTGCCAGTTATTCGTCCGAGATCCTCGAGAACCACGCAGCCGCCATAATTCGAATGGCAGCCGGAGACAGGAAACCGTTCGTGGCAGGGCACTCAATGGGTGGTGGCCTGGTACTAAAACTCGCACTGAAGAACCCGGAGTGGTTTCGCGCCATGGCGTTGATCGCCCCCGTAGGGTTGGGGCGGGTGCCGGTATCGGCTCTGGCGAAGTGGATGTCGCCCTCGGCTATGGACTCAGTTCTGCCGAAGCTCGTGAAACGCCCCATGCTGTCGCTGGTGATGTCGCTGGTGCGGGGAAGCGGCCCCGGATACGAGGAGCATGAGTTGGATGAGTACTGGGCTCCCACGGCCGATCCGAATTTCCTGCCGGCGCTGAGATCCATTCTGCACTCGTTGAACTGGTCTCCTGTTGCTCCTGAGCAGCTGGCGCAGTGCGGGACGCCCACGCTCGTGATACAGGGGGAGCAGGATCGCCTGGTTCGTACGATGCCGCCCGAATGGCAGGGGTGGCGTGTGCTGGAAAAGGCTGGTGCGGAACTTGTTAAGGTGCCGGGAGCAGGCCATGTGGTTCATGAGGAGCGACCGCAGCTCGTACGGGACCGCGTACTGGCGTTTGCCAGGCGCACGATGCAGTAGAGATGAAGCAGGGCAGATTCATTTCTGCACCTCGCGGTGCAGTCCATGACATATCCGGCGCGATACGCGTGAACCGCGCCCCAGACGGACCGAGACCATGGCGACGCAAACGACTACCAGGATTCCGATCACTGCACTGTGGGAGAAGCACCTCTCCACGTCCTTTCCTCCCGGCCTGGCAGGGGAGGAAGTGGAGCATATGGACCTTACCCTGCTCGACGCCGCAACCGCCGGATGCATTGCGGAGTTTCTTCAGAACGACGGCACCCTCGACCTGGGCCGCACGGCGATGCTGGGCCTTTGCCACAGGCATGCGGCGGTTGCGGCACGAGAGCTGGAAGGTGAGGGACAGGAGTACTTTCACCGGCTGGAGACGCTGGCGTATGAGGTGCTGCAGGCGATTCGGGACAGGGAGCTGCCGGCGGGGTGACCAGGGGCGGGTGTTGGGTATCAGGTGTTGGGGAGGAGGCTGCGAAGCTGCCGCTCGGACGTGCGGGCAGACGCACCTGGCCTCATCTTCGCACTCGTCCAAGGCGCGATACGACCAGTGTTTCCGCGGCGGGCTCGCGGATGAGCCGCAGTGTGAGGTTGGCCGCACCCACTCCCAGCCCGTTGGCGTCGTAGGCCATGGAGTCGCGCGTGCTGGTGAATGTCACGCCGTGCCTGGCTTCGGGCTGAAGGCGCTGGATGGTATCGCTGCCGGCATAGACGATCAGTTCGTGAGTTGCTGCGTTCAGCCGAATGGCAGTTGGGCGGCTGGTCGCGATCGCATTGCGCCTCGCTGTCGCAAACGCCGCCTCAGCTTCCCTGCCGGCTGACAGTACCGCGCGTCGCGCAGCGGTGCGCTGGCTGGTGGCCATACCGAACGCGCCAACGATCGAGATGATCACCAGGGCGATGAGCAGTTCGGCCAGGGTGGTGCCCGATCGCGATTTGCGCATTCATACCTCCCGGGTACAACAGTTCGGCGGACGGCGACACTATAGTGAATGCGGTCTCGGGTTCCTCATCAATTGATTGCACACCGTACCTGGAGTTCGCCGAATGCCAATCTCCTCTGTCTATCGGTACACCATCCGGCTTTCCGTACTCGGGCTGATTGCCTGCGCACTGTTCATCTCCGGTTGTGTGGGCGGGTTGTCTCCCCAGGCCGAGCTCGATGCAGCGCAAAGCATGATGGAACTGAGCGATGCATTTGCGTCCATACGGGAAGAGCAGGCCATCATGCAGGAGGAGATAGATTCGCTGATGCAGCTGGTGGCGCGTCAGGACTCGCTGATCCGGCGTGTGGCGGATTTCACAGGT
>DATGOL010000129.1:0-5268 GCA_035306065.1 Gemmatimonadales bacterium
TCAGTACTCTCATGCGCCCGCTCGAAACAGTGGACGTAACCACCGGTGAAGCGGCCTCTGCCGTTGCCGAGCGGAGTGACGTGACCGCCGTGCCCGCGATGGGTGTGATTGCCGAGGCGATGGCTGCGATCGTACTTGCGGGAGCGGTGCTCGAAAAGTTCGGCAGCGATTCCATGGCTGAGTTGCAGCGGAACCTGCACGCTTATCTCACACACGCCGGACAGCGGCTCGGTGAGTGAGCACCTGATACTGGTGGGGCTTCCGGGCGCGGGTAAAACCACGGTCGGGCGCTTGCTGGCGGCCGAGTGGGGTCGCCCGTTCCTCGATTTCGACGAGGAGATCGAGAGGCGAACCGGGCTCAGCGTATCGCGGCTCTTTGCGGAACGGGGCGAGTCGGGTTTCAGGCAGTTGGAGCGTGAACTGACGGAAGAGCTTTGCACCGCTCCAGACCACGTTCTGGCCCCCGGTGGCGGCTGGATGACCGTGCCGGGCCTGTCGGCGCTGCTTCGCCCTCCGTCAACCGTCGTTTACCTGTGCGTTAGCCCCGAGGAGGCACTGCGCCGGCTGGGGTCTGCAGTGAGCACCAGGCCGCTTCTCAGCGGGCCTTCGCCACTGGACGAAATGCGCAGGTTATACGCTCTGCGCCACTCCATTTATGCTGGTGCGGATGTAGTATTAAACGTGGAACGCAATGATACGCAAGGGGTTATGAAGTTGCTGCGGAACCTTGCCTCGCCTCGGGGCCCGGCGTAGGTTAGCCTTCCGCAGCAACGGCCTCCCCGCTATTCGGGGCGGCGACATCACTGCCGGTGCGCTGAGCGCCGGCCAGGAGCCAAATGGCGATTCGAGTAGCTGGTCCACATGAGCAGGGGCGTTTCGAGCCCGACGCATGGGGACACCTGATTTGGCTTGCCGGTTCCGGCATCCTGTCCAGTTCCGACCTGGAGTTCGTGATCGAGCGTGCGCTCTCGTTGCACGACGGGCGAGTCTCGCTGGGTGACGTACGCGCCCTGCTCGATGGAGCAGGGGTCTGGGAAGGCGGTTCGGGGGATTCGGAACCTTCGACAATACATTAGAGCATGGCCACGAAGAAATCGACGACGAAGTCCGCGGCGAAGAAGTCCCCGGCCAGGAAGGCCGTACGGAAGTCAACGCGCAAGAAGAGCGCTGCGACAGCCAAGTCACGCGCACGCCGGACAGCTGCTGCCGTATCTGTTGAAGAGGAACTGCCGCCCGCCGCTCCCGGGGAAACGTCGCTGGTGATTGTCGAGTCTCCCGCCAAGGCGAAGACTATCGGCAAGTACCTGGGTCGCGACTACCGCGTGAAGGCTACCGTAGGCCACGTAATTGACCTGCCTCCCAAGAAGCTGGGCATTGACGTGGAGAAGGGCTTCGAGGCCGAGTACGAGGCCATTGCGGGCAAGGAGAAAACGCTGGCCGAGTTGAAAAGCGCGGCGCGCAATGCTCGTGAGGTACTGCTTGCAACGGACCCTGATCGCGAAGGTGAGGCAATCGCCTGGCACGTGGCGAATCACATTCGTGGTCGGGGCGGCATCGCCAAGGCAACGCCCGTGAAGCGCGTGCTCTTTCGCGAGATCACGCGTGATGCCGTGCGCGGTGCAATCGACAGCGCCGGAGAGATTGACGAGCGCAAGGTGGAGGCGCAGCAGGCGCGTCGTCTTCTGGACAGGCTCGTTGGCTACAAGGCCAGCCCGCTCCTGTGGAAGACGGTGAAGAAGGGCCTGTCGGCCGGACGTGTACAGACTGTGGCGCTCCGCCTGATCGTGGAGCGCGAGCGGGATATTCGTGCGTTCGTGCCGGTGGAGTACTGGACGATTGCGGCGCTGCTTTCGCACGAGGGCCAGGAGTTTACGGCGAAGCTGCACCATGTGGACGGGAAGAAGCCCGAGCTGCCTGACGAGGCTTCCGCGAACGCAGTATTGCGCGCGCTGGAGGGCAGGAAGACCTTCACGCTCACGGACGTAAAGCGTCGCGAGCGCAGGAAGAATCCGTCTGCACCGTTCACGACGAGCACACTGCAGCAGGAAGCCGCGAAGAAGCTGGGCTTTGGCTCCAGGAAGACAATGCGCGTAGCGCAGGGCCTGTACGAAGGCGTGGAAGTGGGTGAGGCAGACGCCGCGGGTCTCATCACGTACATGCGTACGGACTCAACCCGGATAGCCGAATCCGCAGCGGATCAGGCGCGTGAGGCCCTGCGGCGCCTGTTTTCCGCGGAATACCTGGCGTCAGGCAGGCAGCTGTACGGTGACTCGAAGAAGGCAAGCACGCAGGACGCGCACGAAGCCATCCGTCCAACGGATCCATCACGACGTCCGGATACCATCAGGCAGTACCTCACGCCGGACCAGTTCAAGCTGTACCAGCTTGTGTGGCAGCGCTTCATGGCGTCGCAGATGGCACCTGCCGTTTTCGATACCACCACCCTGGACTTCAACGTTCCGGGCAATGGTTCCAGCTTCCTCTTCCGGTCCACGGGAAGCATCGTGAAGTTCGACGGATTCCTCGCGTTGTATCGTGAGGGCCGCGAGGAGGAGGACGGCAAGGCACTCGAGGACGAGCAGGCGCTGCCATCGGTGGAGAAGGGCACGGATGTGCCTGTGAAGTCCATCACTCCCACGCAGCACTTCACGGAGCCGCCACCGCGCTTCTCGGAAGCAAGCCTCGTCAAGGAGCTGGAGAAGCTCGGGATAGGGAGGCCGTCCACGTATGCATCCATCATCACGGTGCTCGTGGACCGTCGTTATGTGAGTCTCGAGCAGCGCCGCTTCTTCCCCACGGAACTGGGAGAAAGCGTTGAGAAGGTGATGGTGCAGCAGTTCCCGAACACCTTCAACGTGGGCTTCACTTCTGAAATGGAGTCGGAGCTGGATCGCGTGGAGGAGGGCAGCATTGGCTGGCAGGATGTGCTGGACGGCTTCTGGAGCCCGTTCAACACCGCGCTGTCCACGGTGGACTATCCCGCACTGATCGCGCAGGCGCACGATATCTCCGCCCTGGACACGGAACGGTGCCCGGAGTGCGGCGGCAAGCTCGTTGCAAAGGGCGGTTTCTTCGGCCCCTATATCGCGTGTGAGAACCATCCCAAGAACTGCTCCTTCACGCGACCGCTCAAGGGCGACCGCAAGCAGGCGGAGCTTACCGATTACAAGTGCCCCGAATGCGGCGCGCCCATGTACAAGCGCTCCGGCAGAACGGGTGACTTCCTCGGCTGTTCACGATTCCCGAAGTGCAAGGGAACCCGCAGCATGCCAACGGGAGTGATGTGTCCCAAGGACGGTGGCGAGATTACCGAGCGCAGGTCCAAGCGGGGCAAGCCCTTCTATGGATGCGAGAACTATCCGGACTGCGACTTCGTGGTGTGGGATCGCCCGGTTGCCGAGAAGTGCCCGGAGTGCGGGAATATTGGCGCCGCAGCGAAGAGCACGAAGGCGCGCGGTGAGTATCGCCGGTGCCTGAAGTGCGAGAACGAATGGGAGGTAGCGGGCGCCGAGGAGGAAGTCGCTTGAACTTCTCCACTCGGATCTGTGTGATCGGCAGGGCACCGGAAGCGGGGTGCTAGCAAGTCATGTCAACCAGACCTGATTCCGCTCCCGTTGTGGTGATCGGCGGCGGCCTCGCTGGCAGCGAAGCCGCCTGGCAACTGGCCGAGCGCGGCCATCACGTGAGGCTTCACGAGATGCGCCCGGTTCGTCGCACCGAAGCGCACAAGACCGAGCGACTGGGCGAACTCGTTTGCTCCAACACGTTCAAGAGCACCGAGACGTCCAACGCGCACGGGTTGCTGAAGGCCGAAATGCGCGCGCTTGGATGCATGCTGCTCGAGTGTGCAGACGGCGCACGGGTGGCGGCGGGATCTGCGCTCGCTGTGGATCGCGACGTGTTCTCGGAGGCAGTCACCGATCGGATAACGGCGCATCCGCTCATCGAGGTGGTGCGCGAGGAGGCTTCCACGCTGCCCGAGGTGGGAGTGGTCGCTACCGGTCCGCTAACGTCGGATGCACTCGCTGCTGCCATTCGCGAGCGGTTGGGTGTTGAAGGTCTCGCCTTCTACGACGCCATAGCGCCGATCGTATCGGTTGAGTCCATTGATCACTCCGTGGTGTTTCCTGCCTCACGCTGGGATCGGGAGACGATGGAGGGCGCTCCGGAAGAGGGCGCCTACCTCAACTGCCCGTTCACGAAGGATGAGTACGAGGCGTTTCTGGACGCACTGATCGCTGCGGATCAGTATCACGGCCACGAGTTCGACGAAGTGCCGTACTTCGACGGCTGCATGCCGGCCGAGGAGATGGCGCGCCGCGGCAGGGAGACTTTGCGCTTCGGGCCGATGAAGCCGGTTGGCCTTACCGATCCGCGCACCGGAAAGCGGCCGTGGGCCGTGCTTCAGCTGCGTCGTGAGGACCGCGGCGGGCAGATGTGGAACCTGGTAGGGTTCCAGACCCGGCTGCGTATTCCGGAGCAGCAGCGGGTTTTTCGCATGATCCCCGGCCTGGCAGATGCCGAGTTCCTGCGGTACGGCTCAATTCATCGGAACTCCTATCTGAACACGCCGGCTGCACTCGCGCCGCACCTCGCGCTGCCTGACAATCCCACGACACTGTTCGCGGGCCAGCTTACAGGTGTGGAAGGCTATACGGAGAGTACGGCCACCGGTCTCATTGCGGGGATCAACCTTTCGCGACTGCTCGCAGGGGAGAACGTGGTGCTGCCCCCGCCATCAACCATGCTGGGTGCCCTGTACCGCTACCTGCGTGAGGCAGACCCGCGCCATTTCCAGCCGATGAACGCGAACTTCGGCCTGGTAGACCCGCTGCCTGACGCGCCGCGCGACAAGCGACTCAAGCGTGAGGCGATAGCGGAGCGCGCGCTCCGGAGCATCGAGGCCTGGAGGGACGAGCACCTGCGGACCACGGCAGTTCGGTGAGCCGCATGGCTGCGTACCCGGCAATTGCTCTCGCCGCATGGAGCCTGTGCGGTAAGGAGCGGCGCGTGGAGCCGGCACGGTGAGTAACGCCGACGCTGATTCGGCACTTCCTGCCGAGCTCCAGGAGTACCTGCAGCACCTGACAATGGAGCGGCAGCTCTCACCCAACACCGTGGCAGCGTACGGCCGGGACCTGCGCGAGTTCTCGGAGTTCCTCTCGAACTACTATGGCGGTGCGGAGTGGAGCTGGGGCGGCGTGGACCGCCTGGCGATTCGCGGATTCCTCGCTCACCTCACGCGGCGCAAACTCGCCAGGCGATCCA
>DATGOL010000130.1:0-48601 GCA_035306065.1 Gemmatimonadales bacterium
GCCATCTGCAGTGGCGGTGCCCGAAAGCTGGCCGCGAACCGCAAGGTCCGGCATGAACTGCCTGGCGAGAGCAACCTGCAGCGGGCGGGCCTCAACCTGCAGTCCGGTCATGCGCATCCCGCCTTCCACCATGCCCACTTCACCAGTCGCAACGGCGCGACTGATGCCGCTTCCCGGCTCGTTCAGCTCGAGATCGGCATCGATGTGAAGTGCGCGCAATGGACCATTAAGGCGAGCGCTTCCGGTAACTGTTCCATCTATCGGAAACTCGCTACCCGGCACGAGGCGCTCCACAAGTTCTATCGCCAGGTTGTCCGTGGTGAGGTCAGTGTTCATGAAGGTGAGCGTGTCGTTCAGCATCATCACGCCCAGCGTGCCGGCAATGCGTGAATCCTCAATGGTTGCCATGAGGTCGCTGGCAACCACGCGCATCGTATCGCCGCGCATCGTGAGGCCCAGGCGAAGCGCGGCCTCGCCGTCCTCAACGAGTGGGGGATAGAGAAAGCGAATGTCGCCCGTACTGAGGCGCCCCGAGCGCATTGCGAGAGCAACATCGGTGGTCTCGCCGAGTCCCACGCGCAAGCTTGCAATCGCTTCGGAGCCTGGAAGCCGAATTGCTGCGTCGTTGAACCAGAGTGAGTCTCCGCTCACGTAAAGCGTGCCTGCAAAGTTCTCGATGCGAACCGGCGGCGGCCTGAAGGGGAACGCGGTGGTTGCCAGACGTTCCAGTTCGTACTGCTGGAATTCGAATGCCGGGTCAGCAACGCGCAGCTCGGGCAGGATTGCCGAGAGCTCCTGGAAGTCGTAGACCGTCTGGAAGCCTTCGGGAACGCTTTCCACCAGTGCACGCGAGCTGTCGGAGAGTGCTGCGGCAATTGCGCTGTCTCTGGCTGCGCCCTGCAGAGCGGAGTCAGGCTCCCAGGCCATGCGCACCATTACGCGCCCGTCTACCAGTTCCAGGCGTTCCAGGCTTATCCAGTCTCCCCAGCCCGGGCCGGTGCCTGCGGTATCGCGGGCGGTGGAGTCGCCCAGGAAAATCCGCTCCCAGTTCCACGTATTGTCGGAGGGAGACTGGTCCAGCAGAACCACCGGCCTCACGAGACGTACGTCATGCAGCTGGATTCGCTGCCTCACGAGGGCCAGCAGGCGAAAGCCCGTTGCTACCGTGTCTGCCTGAAGGAAGGCGCGACCCGTGGTATCCGTAATGGACACATCCACCAGGCGCACGCCTGTGAGCAGGTTGCCCTCCAGTCGCCCGATGCTGAACCGGCCGGCAAGCTGCTCGTCGAGCAGCGCCACCACTCTCGTGCGAACCTGCTCACGCCCCCATCGGGTGTTCGCGGCCGTCACCACTACGGCGATAAGCAACGCCACGATCGCGAGAACCACGAGTGCCAGCGTGGATATCGCGCGCACCGCCCTGCGCCGTATCACCGGTCCGCGAGCGTCTGACATGCTCTAGGCCTTCGCCGGAATGCACGTACCAAAGCACATGCGCTGCGGCAGGTGATGACGCTCCATCAGAACGCCTGGCCGATCGACAGGTGCAGCACCGCTCGGCTCAGAAGAGACCTGGAGTAGGTGGTGAAGCGACGATAAGCCACTTCGCCGTCGGGCGCCCGTACGAGTGCAAGCTGCTCCACTCCGTTCTGCTCCAGCTGCGTGGCAACCGGCAGCAACTCCTCGAGGGTGGGGTTGAAGCCCACGTCCACGCGTATCGGCCCCACGGGGCTCAGGTACCTGATTCCAAGACCGGGGGTCAGCGCGGCATCCAGACCGGCAACTGCGTCTGCGATCGAGTTGCCCAGAATGGCGCCGTCCACGAAGACCGCGGCTTCCACCGGACCAGCCAGCGGGAACCTGTACTCAACGCTTCCCTCCACTACTGCACGCGCGCCAAGCGGTCGCGCGGTAAAGCGATTGTTCGCCAGCAGCGGTTCACCAGGGTTCTCCGCTGAATCCTGGTTCACGTTGCAGCTCTCGTAAGGGTAGCTGCAGCCTATCGAGTCCAGTGCGGACGGCGGTATCGTGAGAATCTTTGGACCCAGTAGATTTTCTCCAAAGCCGCGTACCGAGCGCGAGCCACCCGCGAAAAACACCTTTCGCGGATGCACTATCGCCCTGCCGAGAAGGTCGCCGCCGCCGATCGCCGTGCTTCCGGAACCGATGGCTGACACCACTCCCAGCCGTACCCGCGCGGCCAGGGTGCCACCACCGAGCGGTCGATAGGCCGTGCCTTCTGCCGTGGCCCTGTTGTACGTGAAGTCCGAAAGCGTGGCATTCGACGCATGTTCGAGCCTTACCTGCGCCGTGTAACCCCGCGTGGGGTTCAGTGCGTCATTCCACCTGAAGGATTGCGCTGTAAGAACCACCGGCGACAGCGCCGCGCGGCTCTGCAGCGATGCAACCGTGCGCGGGTCGCATACGTTGAAGTTCACGCAGAAGTAGAGCGAGCCTGCGTCCACTCGTGAGACTTCGTATGTGTACCCCAGACTCACGGGCACCCTGAGCACAACCTCACGAGTGAATGTGAGGTCGGCGCCGAGCCCCTTGTCGATGTATACCCCCGGCGCAGAACGTCTGTGCGCGAAGCCCGCGAGGGACAACGTGTTTCGCGGCGATCCCGCGGCCGGCTGGGTTACGTCAACGCTCACCTGCCACGTTGGGCGCATGAAGCGCGCTCGGTCTCCCTCGAACGTTTCCGGAAACGGCAGCGTGCTGAAGATGAACTGGTCTTCGAGGGTTTCTGCCAGAAGGTTTCCAAGGATTCCGCTGGCCTCGAAACGCCGCGTGCCGCCCAGAAAGTTCTGGTGAACGAAGGATGCGGATGTCTGAACGAAGTCCATCGTGCTGAAACCCGCGCGAACCTCAACGGCGCGCAGGTCAGCCTCCTCCACGGTCACGAGAACGTTCCTGATGCTGTCGTTCTGGTTGGTGGTAAGTGTTGCGCGCCGGAACAGTCCGGACTCGTACAGGCGGCGCTGGCTTTCGAAAGCCGCATCCCGCGTGAAGTCGTCGCCTTCCGAGAGGAGAAGTCGCCGCCTGACGGCAGCCGGCTCCAGCTCCCTCAACCCCGTGATGGTTATGGAGCCAACGCGAGTGGGCCAGCGCGGGGTTACACGAATCTGCGCACTCGCCAGGTGAGCCGCCTGTCGAACGGCCGTGGACGTGTCCACAATTGCATCTGCATAGCCACGTTGCCAGAGCGCGTTCTGCACTGCAACTCGTGAAGAATCCAGTAGCAGGTAATTGAACGGTTCACCCGGCCGCGGGCGCGCCAGGCGCTCTCGTGTGGCGGGTGACAGCAGCGAGTCCGCACCTGAAACCTCGATACCCTCGGTGAGGGTCGCCTCTCCCTCCCGCACACCGAACACCACGGTTACCTCGTCATCATCCTCTTCCACCACCAGCGTGTCCACCTGGGCCTCCCGATAGCCGCGCAGCCAGTAGAACGCCTGAATACGCACCACGTCCCGCCTCAGCTCCAGCCTGTCCAGGAAATGCCGGTCCCAGAACCGCCCGGACTTCGAGAACGGGCAGAGCAGGGCGCGGAACACGATGTTCCTGCAGGTGGACTGGCGAGTGGCGATGCTTTCGCGCAGTTCCTCTTCGCTCACATTCTCCACCCCGCGAAACTCCAGCTTCTGCACCTCCGGACGGCTGCGCGTGGCGTCGTTCTGCGCAGAAAGCGGTGCCGGTACTCCGTACGCGAGCAGCACCACGAGCGCGGCCTGCAGGCGCAGGCGCGAGAGGTGAAGCGGCATGACGACACCGACCGCGATGCGAAACCGTGCAAGGAGCCTGGCCGGAATTCGAAGCGGCGCAATGCGCCTGACCGCGATGCTAAGTAGTTGCAGGGCGAACGACGTTCTGAGCATGTATGGGTTGCACAGGCAAGGGGCGGGCCCTCCGGAGAGGTCCCGCCCTCAACTAAGCCGTACCCGCCTGGGCAGATTGCTACTCACGGTACCTGCTGCCGAATGCTTGTGCCTACCGCCGACTCCTGCTGCCGGCGCCTGCTGCGACGCCAACCGCCCACTGCGATACCCGGACCACCGCTCGCCGGACCGATGTTGCCCGATGTCCGGCGGCGCCGGGTGCCGCAAACCGTTCTAAAGCCCGCTTAACAGCGCGTCGTTGTTCGGCGTGTTGCCGATTCGCTTGATGAGCCATTCCATGGCGCCTTGCGGCGGCATCTGCTGCAGTCCCCGACGGAGCGTATACACGGCGTCCAGCTGGTCCGGCCGGAACAGCTTGTCCTCACGTCGCGTACCGCTGGCGGCAATGTCGAATGCCGGGAAAATGCGCTTCTCCGCAAGAGAACGATCCAGCTTTATCTCGCAGTTGCCGGTTCCCTTGAACTCCTCGAAGATCACGTCGTCCATCCTCGAGCCGGTTTCCACGAGGGCCGTGGCAATGATGGTCAGGGAGCCGCCACCTGCGGTGTCTGCGACCGCGCGGGCTGAGCCGAAGAACGCCTTGGGTTTTGCCATGGCGGTTGCATCGAGACCGCCCGAGAGCGTGCGACCGGTGCCCCGCTCGGTGTTGTTATAGGATCGGCCCATCCTCGTTAATGAATCGAGAACGATCACTACGTCCCGACCCATCTCCACCAGGCGACGGGCGCGCTCGAGCACCATTTCTGCAACTTCGGTGTGGCGAATGGCCGGCTGGTCGAAGCTGGATGCCACCACCTCGCCCACGCCCCAGGACTGCGCTTCGGTAACCTCTTCCGGACGCTCGTCCACCAGCAGGATAAGGAGTTCGGCGTCGGGGTGGTTGTGTGCGATGCCCTCGGTAATCGCATTCAGCAGCATCGTCTTTCCGGCGCGAGCCGGAGCCACGATGAGCGCACGCTGGCCATAGCCGATCGGCGCAATGAGGTCTATCGCCCGCCGGGTAAGTTCAGGTCCGCCTTTGGCAGGCTTGCCGGTTTCCAGGAACAGCTTTCGTTCGGGATAGGCGGCGGTAAGCGCGCTGAAGTCCAGTCGCTTCGCTTCCGGGTCCGGAGCCACACCGTTCATCTCGAGGATCTCAGCGGCTACCATGCGTCCCCGCTGGTCGGCCCCTGCCGAGGCGCGAATCCTGTCGCCGCGGCGGAGCGAGAACTGGCGAACCAGTTCGGGTGGTACGTACGCATCTCCGGGATCCGGCAGGTAGCTGTTTTCGGGTCGGCGAATGTAGCCGGCATCGCGAGAGGCGTCGAACCAGCCGGTGGTTTCGGTGTCTACCGTAACCGGCTGTGACGGTCGTTCCTGCTGTTCACGGCCGCGTCCCTGGTTGCGACCGCGACCGCGGCGCTGCTGGGTTCGTCCGCGTTGCTGCGAGGAGTCGCGATTGCTGCTGCGCTGGCCGCCCCCACCCCCACCACCGCTGCTGCCACGTCCGTCCCGCCGACTGTTGCGACGGTTGCGCTGGCCGCTCTGGGGCGAATCGGAGCTTCGTTCGGTGTTGTCCCGGTTTTCACCGCCGCCGTTTTCCACGGCGACGTCTGATCCATTCCCGGGTGAAGAGGGCTCCGGGTCGCGATAGGGATTGGGCTCCCCGGCGACGTCAGCGTGCGGCTTCGTGGACGGGCGTCCGCGGCCGCGACGATACGGGCGACGACGTTCGGTCATGCAAAAAATGCTGGTATGGGTAGGTAATGGGGTGGCCCCTTGAACAACAAGAATCTCTGTATAGCGGGCCGTTCCGCGCTGTTCTGCTCGTTTGCGACAGCTTTGGGATTAACTGGTGCGGAGCCCGGGCGTGGCGAAGCGCCGGAGATAAACCGGCACAACTGGCGCTAGAGGTCGGCACTTTGGTGTCCTCACCGATCAGCCGGCGGCCGGCATTCCGATACTCGGACGCGGGCTCGGTGTGGATGGACGGGATCGCCTGACGATTCGCGACTTCGCGCGGCGGCGACGATGCCCGCTGAATACGGAGCCACTCCCGGTTTCGCTGAACACGGCGGCCCTGCTGCTGCCGACCGGGGTGACAGGCTGGTGCCGGCTACGCGCATTTGCGTTTGGCCGAGCTTCCAGGCAATGCATGAGTATGACGTCTCTCGACGCATCGCGCAACCCGCCGCAACGACTAGCGAGAGCAAACTTCAAAGGAAAACCGAGCCAGTATCGTGCCGCCTGGCTCCCGCAGGAACGATATTACTCCGCTCCGAATCGCGTCAAACCCCGGAATCGCCCTTCCGGCCCGGACACTCCGCCAGTACCTCCGATGCGCCACCGGCACGAGATAACATACGTAGACTTCAGGTACACCATCGATTTCCCGCGAAACGTACCGTGAAACAGCGCACCACAGCTGCACTCTCGATCCTTCTCCTCGCCCTCGCGGCGGTCGTCTGGTGGACTGGCACCACTGGAGAATCGCCGCGGGATTCGGAGGTTCCGGCGGCCGAGTCTCGGGGAACACCAGGTGCGGATGCGGGCAATGATTCGCCGGCTTCGCCCCCTTACGAGACAGCACGGGCCTCGCAAGGCACAGACATCGGCGACGATCGCGCTACCCGGGTGGGCGCAGACCTTCTGGTGCGAAATGTGGTGGTGCGCGACCTGGATGGCAGGGTAGCCTGGCGCGGGGACGTGGACCTCGCACCCGCCCTCGAGAGAATCGAAGCTGGCGTGAGCGATCCCCATCGCAATGACGGCGGCGTGTTCGGAAATCGTGAAGGGCATCTCCCTCGGCAGGAGCGAGGTTACTATCGCGAGTATGTCGTGCGCACACCGGGTATTTCACACGCCGGCCCGCAACGGATCGTGCTCGGCCAGCGCGGGGAGGTGTACTACACCTTCGATCACTACGAGAGTTTTCGGAGGATACGCTGATGAGCCGGTGCGCTCCCGATGACCAACAGATGCACGCTCTCATCGAGCGACTCCGCAGCCAGGGGCTCGATGCCGTATGGGTGGACCGTGCTCCGGTATTCGACAAGAACTCGCTGCTCCACGCGATCTACCAGGCAGTTCCACTAACCGGCGACTTCGGTTTCAACTGGGATGCGCTCGAGGACTCTCTTTTCGGTCCGGAACTGCCAGATGCTCCGGCTAGAGTACTTGTGTTCAGGGACCTGGAACTACTCGAGGAGCGCGATCCCGCAACCGCGAGCGTGTTCCTGGATATTGTGCAGGCGGTGGCCGAAAATCCGAGGAGCACGCTGCAGGGAGTAATTCGAGCGGGGACGTAGCGGTCGTCCGTGTCAGCTTGCGCCTGCCCGCCTGCCCGCCTGCCCGCCTCGAAGCTGTAGGCTGTAGGCTCGAGGCCGGAAACACGACTCCCGAAAGGCGCCAATCGCCTAGATTTCGGGCATGTCGATCATAGCACGCGACCTGCGCGCCTCACTGGCCGCCGCAGTCAACGAATATCAGGATCACGGTAACATAGGCGAGCTGCTGCAACAGCTGGATCAGCTGGCGGCCGGCGCCACTCCGGATGCCCTCAAGGTGGCGGTTGAACCATACCGGGAGATTCCTGAAGTGGCCGGCCCCATCTACGAAAAGATCGTGGAGGTCGAGCCGGAGAACGCACGCGCGCTCGTCATTCTCGCCAACGCCTACTGGCTGAGCGGACGCGGCCCCGAGCAGGTGGGTGAGCTTGCCTCACGAGCGATAGCGGCCGACGGCACGAATCGCGGTGCGTGGCACCTCTGGGCGCTCAGCGAGTCACAGCCGCGGCAACGCATGACACGCTGGCGTCAGGTTGCCACACGATTCCCCGATGACCTGCTGGCACTCGCGAACTACGCGGACAATGCCGCAAGCGTGGCTGGCGCAGAATCAGACCCGGACGCGCTCCTGGAATCCATTCGCGCATACGAAAACCTGCTCGAACGCACCGAGAACCCGGAGCATCGTTCGGCAGTGGAGAACGCACTCCTCGCACTACGCACCTGGGACCTGTGACCGACCACGAGCACCACTCAGCGCAGGGGTCGCCATCCGGAGAAGCAGGCCCCGAATCACTCGCCGCGTTTCGTGAGTTTCGCGAGCGCATGAACTCCGAGATTCTGGAAGAAGGGAATCTCGTTGTGAACCGCTTCTTCAACCTCGATGGCCGCGCGTACGAAAAGGGTGCGCTGGACGTCAGGACGAAGGAGCTCATGGGGCTGGTTGCGTCGCTGGTGTTGCGCTGCGACGACTGCATTACCTACCACGTGATCCGCTGTCGCGAGGAGGGTGTGACGCGCGCGGAGTTCTTTGACACGCTGGGTGTGGGGCTGGTAGTGGGTGGTTCCATAACCATCCCTCACCTGCGACGTGCGGTTGCGCGCTGGAGCGAGCTGGATAACGCAGCGGGCGGCTGATCTCCGGAAGGTGGCGCCTTGCGCTCGTCAGGCCAGGCGCCGTGCCGGGAACCTGTCCGCAGGAGCCAGCGCAAACACCGTGGCCAGAACGTCCGAAAGGCTGAATGGCTTTCTCATGTAGGGGCAGCCGAGTACGTCCAGCAGTTCCTCGCCGTTCTCGGTAACGTCGCCCGTGATCATGAGTGTGGCACCGCGCAGATTCGGCTGAATGGCGGCAGCAAAATGCGCCACTACATCTCCGCGCAGGTCCGGCATGCGCAGGTCCATAACCAGCACGTCCACCGGCTCATGACGCAGCAGGTCCAGCGCTGCGGAACCGCTAGTTGCGGACAACGCAATGCATCCCGCCCGCTCGAGGGCTATGACGAGCGCACGACAGATGGATGGTTCGTCGTCTACAATGAGAACGCGTAGTGGCTTCATGGAGATCCCTGCGCTTCCGTGCTTCATTCTTTCCCGTGCTTCCCGATCCCTTTCGGGTCCTGATTCTTCATCGGCAGCACCACCCGCCGACGCGTAGTTCGCGACAGAGGAACAGCATTCTCTCCGCGTACGGACAACAACAGGCGTGCCACAAGCTCGCCGTCTTCCATCCCGTCCCTGAGCTCCGAGGGCATCGCTCCGATCAATTCCTTCGCGTGCTTCAACAGCCCTCGTGAGGATGAATACCCGAGCTTCTCGGCTACGTCTGCCACCCTGTGGCCGGGTTCCCTCAGGTACGCAAACGCCCTGAGCATCCGGGCGGCCTGAACCAGCAACCTGGGCGAGGCAAAGCCCGCCGCATCCAGCTCCCTGTACATCGTTCGGCGAGGCATTCCCGAAGCGATGGCCAGATCCTGCGCATTCCAGAACCGATGAGGATACTGGAAGAGCATTCGTACCGCACGTGAAAGCGGGGTGGACAGTTGAGACATCTGCCCCGCAAGCTCCGCCAGTATCAGATCTGCGTTTGCACTTCCCAGCTGACGCGACAGGAGTGCTCGAAACCTGACCGCGTCATCGTCGAACCGGTGCAGAACCACCTGTGTTATACCGTGACGCGCCAACTCGACCACCGCCTTGAGACTCGGCGGCGTCAGCGTCAGGTACAGCACTTTTGACTGCATTGGATAAAGAGTGACCAACTCCTGCACTTCCGCCAGCCGGATCGTGCCATCGGCCGCAGGGTCCAGCACCACCACGTCCACCACTCGGCGCCGAACACCATCCTTCAGCGATTCCCAGCTCGTTGCGAACTCGACAGAGTGCTCCGAACCGGCAACGTGGCGAAAGTGCCCGATCAGGGCAGGGGAGAGATAGGCGAGAATATTCACAAAGAGCCCAGGTTGGCACAAAACTGCACCTTTTGGACTCAAAATGCGCGTTTACGTCACACGATCGGGGCATAACTTCGAGGCGTACCCACTCTTCACCACGTCTTCGAGGCTACCAATCATGCGCCGCTCTCTCCGCACCCTGCTCGTCATCGCCGCCGCTGCCTTCACTGCCGCCTGCGCCGATATCACCTCGCCCGAAGGCGATTGCGCCGGTGGCAGCGTGGTTGGCGGTTCCAACACCTGCGCCCAGTAATACAAGCGAGACTTCGTTTCGAGTTGGGGAGCCGGGCTGCCACCCGGTTCCCCAACTCTTCTTGTATCCACCCCCTACGTTGCCATCTCCGCCTCTGCACGCAATCCGCTGAGCACCTCAACCACGTCGTCGAACTGCCCGGCAAACTCCTCTTGCACCGGTACTTTCCTGCCCTCTGCCTCCCGCTCTCCGCTTTCCAGGGCAGCTTCCACGTCGTCAATCAGGAACTGGAGCTGATTGTAGTCGTGCTCCACGGCAATCTTCCGGGCACGCGTCAGCTCTTCGCGCACGAGCGCCGAATTCCGGCCGAACGAGAGCAATCCCCGCGCAGCATACAGGTGATAATGAGCGCCATATTCGGGCGGGAATCCCTGTGCAGCAAGCAGCTGCCGGTGATGCTCGAACGACAGCTGATTCTGCTCCAGCGTCGCAAGCTCCATCAGGTTGATCTCTGCGAGTTGCCGGCGGACTCCTTCCTGCGCCGTGAGCGAGAGCACAACGAGTGCATCACGAGCCGGAGCATAGGCGCCTAGCGACATCAGGTTTGCAGCAAGATCACCGAGCACTCCGTCGCGACTGGCGGAATCTTCCGTTACATGCAGCGCGTCGAAGAGCAGGCGAACGGCGCTGGAATGATCACCCCTCGCGTGTGCTACCGCTGCACGATCATGCAGTGCCACACCGGCAACCATGGGAAGACCATTCGCACGAGCATCAGCGACGACGTCATCCAGCATGAGTTCGGCAGCCGGCAGGTTTCCGCGCGCAAGCATAAGCTTCGCCATACCGATCCGGGCGCGGAGCACTCGAGCCGTGTCGCCGGCCGCATTGGACCGACGCTCGAGTTCCGCGTAGGTGATCTCTGCCTGGTCCATGCTTCCCTGCATTCGCAGCGTCAGGCCAAGCTGCTGCAGTGCTCCGAGCGTCAGGTCATCCGTCACGTCGTCGTCGGAATACATGCGGGCAAGCTCCACAACGCGACTGGTTACGTCAGTCGCGAGAGTGAGGTCGCCGTCAAAGTGCAGGCAGCGCGCATACGCAAGAAGGCGTGGCAGCACAGCCTCGGGACTGCGCTTGCCAAGCCTTATCTCCTGCAGGATACCATCGAGCAGGGCACGTGCAGGTCCGTTGTTCATCTGCGACACAACCTTCTGCACTGCCGCAAGTTCAACCGACGCGTGAACTCCAACGGTGCCGAGTTCAACCCAGCTGTCGAATGCGCGCATAACGAGGAGCCCGGCGCTCACCGCCGACCAGCGCGGTGTTTCCTCCTCCTCCTCGGAAAGCACTTCGAAGAATGCAAGGTGACGTATCATCGTGGTCTTCTGACGACTCTGGTCTCAAGGCGATACCTGTGACACTGCACCTAATCTGGCGACAACTCTACAGACCGCAATCACCATTTTGTGCCACTCCTGGTGCACTTTTGTGCCAGAAATAGCACTTCATCTACAGCACAGCCTGCTTCGAAAGGACATTAACCCGCGCTCATCTTCACTGCCGCACACGTCAATGACGGACGCACCATCACCGCTGGAAGCCACAGCAATTTCAACTAGTATCGGCAGGAATCCTCAGACCTTTAGTCGGTACGTCAACCCCCCGTTGCAACATTCGAAACCGCTGGCGTAACCACGTTCGGGTTACCATCTGACACATATCGTAGTCCGCGATCCATTCTGTCGAGAGTACGCTCCAGCTCATCGCCGTACACCTGTACCCTGTTCAGCCGACCTGGCCGTTCGAACTGCGAATCATGAGGGCCTCTCGTGGGTCCGCCGGCTACTTCCAGAACCGCGTCGAAGTCGTACGACACAACCCGACCTGTTTTCGGATCTGTCCACGAGCCGCGATATGCCAGTTCACGGTTGCGTGGCCATACGCCGAGCGGCAGGGCGAAGGTGCGAACGCGATAGCCGGGAACTACGGAGTCAATTGCAAGCACGCCACGCGCAATCTGCTCCTGCACGAACGCGTCGTCGTATTTGCCAAGGTTCGCATGCCAGAGCGTGTGGTTGCACAGCTCGAAACCCTGCTCATGCAGGAACTTCACCTTGAGAAACCGCCACTCTGTCTTCTGACCTTCAATGCCACGGTTGCCGAAGAACGCGCGTCCTGCTTCCGCTGCGGGCAGCATGCAGAACACCGCCCGATTTCTCCAGTCCGGTCGTGTGCGGCCGAACTCGAGCCAAACACCAACAGCACTCGCGGGGTCGATCTCCAGTTTGCCGTCGCTCGTCTCGATGTACCTGAACTGCGACGGTGAGGCGTCGTCGAAAGTGATTACCACTGGAGACAGTCCCGCCGGGAGGTTGAAGGATGCGTCCATCAACTCGGCCGCGGACACGGGACGGTAACCGCGCTCGTACAGCAGCTGCAGGTCCTGCGCAAATCGTTCGGGGTCACGAGTCCAGCGGCCTTCTTCGCCGATCAGATGGTATTCCAGGACCATCACTCGTCCCAGTTCATTCGGCGGGCGTACCGAGCCGTCTTTGAGAAGGCTGCCGACAGGTGGTGCTGCCGGCGAGTGCGTCGCCGCCTCGCTGCGTGAATTCGCTTCGCCGGAACCGGATTCGAGCGACGTTGCCGTTCCAGTCTGCCCTGATAGCTCGAGTGAAGCCGAGTCCACGGCCTGCCCGGAGTCTGGAGCGGCACGGTACTCACCGTCGGCGGACAGGCGGGAATCAGCCTGAGTGCGGCCGGTGTCCGACTGGTTGCAGGCGGTGAGCAGAGCTAATGCGACAAGGGCGAGGACACGGTGTCGTGCGTCTCGGGTGGAACGAAATGGCAGCATTCTCGTAGGGATTACAGCCTCGCGAGCGGTGCCGGCGCGGCGGCTGTCAGTAGGGCTCGCGGGCGGCAGAACTTTCGCGTTGGACGCGGACTCAGGCGCAAGGCAACCGATTTCGGCTTCCCCGTGGCTCGCAACATGAAATAAAGCCGTCACACACCTGCTTCACCAAGACCCGTGGCATTCCGAACGGGCGTGTATTTCAAGGTGAGCTGCCAGTTGCCCGCTTTGTGAACCTGCAGCACCCACGAGAGTACAATACGCGTGACCACACCACCGTTTGATCCTGCCCCAGATACCGACGCCGACTCGACAGCCGATATTCCGGGCTTTCGCTGGCCGTCATTTCTTCTGCCTTCTTCATTGAAGAGGCTGGGGCGTAAGGTATGGATGGCCTCGTCGCGCTGGTTCAAGCGGTCTCGTTCCGCGGCCGGACCGCGCACCCGGGAGCGCTCGTTCAGGCGCAGCTGGTCGGGGTTCATGGGTCGCCTGACGGGGCGAGGTGCTGAGCAGGCGTGGTGGAAGCGTGATTCCCTGTTGCCGGAGTCGGGCTGGTTTCGCGCCCGCTGGCGGGGGCTGGCATTCGTAGGATTGCTGATCGCGGCCGGTGTCACGTTCAACAGCTGGATGTGGAGCTGCGGATTCGCGGGTTGCCCCACGCCGGAGCAGATCCTGGCATACAGCCCCAGCGAGGGCGGGCGAATTCTCGACCGTACTGGTGACGAGATGGGCCAGCTGAAGCCCATTCAGCGGGTAAACGTGAGCCTCGAGCAGGTGCCGGAGCACGTTCGTGAGGCGTTCCTGGCTACGGAGGACCGCAGGTTCTACAACCATTCCGGCATAGACCTTCGCGGAGTGGTGCGCGCAGTGGTTCGCAACGCCGGTGCGCTTGGCGTGCGCGAGGGGTTCAGCACGATAAGCATGCAGGTGGCACGCAACACGTTTCTGTCCGAGCGTTTTCACTATTCCGATCGCTCCGTAACCAGGAAGCTGCTGGAGCTGCGCGTGTCGGGGCTTCTCGAGCGGCATCTCACGAAGGACCGGATTTTCGAGCTGTACCTGAATGCGGTTTATCTGGGCAACGGTACGTACGGAGTGGAGGCGGCAAGTCGCGACCTGTTCGGGAGAAGTGTGGAGCATCTGTCGCCTGACGAGGGCGCGCTGCTTGCCGCGCTGCCCAAGGGTCCATCTTCGTACACGCCGCGAAGGAGCATGGAACGCGCGAAAAGCCGGCGCGATCTGGTGCTTTCACTCATGGCTCGCGAGGGGTACCTGACGCAGGAGCAGGCCCGGGAATACGCGGAACGTCCGCTGGAAGTGGAGAAGCCCTCGTCCGCCAGCCGCCGGTATGGCAACTCCTACCCGCTCGAAATGGCTCGCGCGCTGGTTGACTCGCTCATTGGCGATGATCAGGCAATGCTGCCGGACCTCGTGGTTCATACCACGATTGATGCCGCAGCCCAGCGCGCGGCCCAGCGTGCAGTCGCTCGTCAGGCAGCGGTGATTCAGCGCAGGATCGGGGGCGCCGCAGGAGACGGCGTGCAGGGCGCATTCGTTGCGCTCTCACCGGAAGACGGCGGAATCGTGGCAGTGGTCGGCGGTCGCGAGTACGTTCGCGGCAGTTTCAACCGGGCTGTGGATGCGCACAGGCAGCCGGGTTCTGCATTCAAGCCTTTCGTGTATGCCGCGGCCCTGGAACGCGGATACACTACCGCCAGTCTCGTTGAAGACGCGCCCATCAGCATCGAGCAGAACGGCAGAATCTGGCAGCCCGCCAATGCTGACGGCCGCTATGTGGGAAGCATGACCCTTCGTGAGGCCCTTACGCGATCATCCAATACCGCGGCCGTTCGTGTAAGCCGGGCGGTGGGTGAGCAGAATGTTGTGGAAATGGCCAGGAGGAACGGAATTGACAGCAGGCTCACACCGGTTCCCTCCATCGCACTCGGCGCGCTTGAAGTAACACCGCTCGAGCTCGTGGCTGCATATGCCCCGTTTGCAAATGGCGGGATGCGAATAGAGCCACATCTCATAGAGCGCATTGAAACGGTGGACGGCAAGGTGCTATGGGAGCACAGGGAGGAAACGCTTCGTGTAATGGACTCACGCGATGCCTACCTCCTTACGTCAATGCTCGAATCGGTAGTGGATGAGGGAACCGCACGCAGCATTCGGAGTGCGGGAGTGCGCGGGCCTGTGGCGGGCAAGACCGGAACAACCAACGACGGAACAGATGTCTGGTTCGTTGGCTATACGCCGAGCATAGTGGCGGGTGCGTGGTTCGGTTTTGATACGCCCCGTTCGCTGGGTCGCGGAGCAGGTGGTGGAAGCATGGCGGCGCCGGCCTGGTCCGAGTTCTACCGTACCGCGTGGGTTCGAAACGATCGCGGTGCGGAGTTCGAGATGCCGGACGGACTCGTGAGGCGCTTCGTGGACACCAACAGCGGACTGCTTGCCGATGAATGGTGTTCTGACGGTCGCTACGAATGGTTCCGGGAGGGCACCGAGCCCACGAGGTCCAGCGACTGCTGGTACTGGAGCACCGATTTCGTGGGTGGCGACGAATCCGGCAATTCCGGCTGGTTCCGGGAGTTCCAGAGTCGGCTCCGCGACGTGTTCCGTATCCAGCGTCCGAGTCCGCCCGAGCCGCCCAGGCCGCCAGAAGGAGGGCCGGCGACAGCCCCTGCTTCGCCCCAGGCAGTGCCACGGGGTGCCCGCTCGCGTGAGGTGCGGCCCGTGGATGAACGCGCTGCCGAAGTGAGGACACGAGGAGCGCGCGATGCCGCGGCTGCCAGTCGTGAGGCACGTGTCCGCGCGTCTCGTGACGCCGCCCGGAGTGCGCGTGAGGCACGCGACTTCGTGAGCACCCAGCGCCGCAATCTCTCGCGTTTGCGGAGCGAGCTCGTCGAGGCCGGCATTGACGCCGACGCGATCGAGGAGCTGGAGGAAGTGATCCGTGAGGCAGGCATGGACTGGCCTGAAGCCGCAGCGCAGCTGGCCGGCAGGATTTTCGGTGGCGCCCGCCCGGATGGTGACCCCCTGCGCGAGATGCAGGCGATGCAGCAGAAGCTGCAGCAGTCCCGCGCACTCACTCTCTCGGAACAGCAGGCGCGACGACAGATAACTGCCCGCAATCACCGCTGAGTCTGGCTGGATGTAGTTGTGGAGTCTGCTGACTTTGCAGTCAGCGACACACCTTGCGTCAATTGACGAACACCTCTCAGCTTGCAGTGACGAACGGTTTCACCAGCACCAGATACCGTGGCCTGCGCCCCGCGGACCAGGGGTCCCTGTTTACCAGCCAATGCTGACTGGAGGGAACCATGTCATATCGCACGCACATCAATTCGCCCGTACTGCCGGATCGTTCAGACTACAGCGGGCCTGACGAGTTGAAGAACGGAGCGGACCCGCGCTCCTTCCTCAGCGCGCTTCCTGAAGTAGCGCTGCTTTTCCACCAGCGCCTGATGCACGTGCCGATTGGCAAGTGGGCCGAAGTGGCGGCTGGTGATGCCAACGGTGAGCATGCGTCCAGCCGGGATCCGGATACCCGTGCACGGCATCGACTTCGGCACGTAATGGACAAGCATCCGGAAACCGTTGTCCGCATGCGGCGTCGCATTGACGACACCATTGATTCTGCTGAGGGCTTCGTGTCCAACAGGATGCTGCCGCGCATGAAGCGGGTTGCGCTCACAGCCGGCCTTGCGCTCGTTGCGCGTTCGCAGCTCGCGGCGGATGACTTCGCGCGGCTCTACCGTCCCTTCGAGGATCTCATTCCGGAGCGCGAGCTCCCCGCCTGACGGGCGCGGGGAGCACGCTCCTCCAGCACGTAGCCCACCCCCCGAACCGTATGCAGCAGCTGCCGGCTGCCTCGTGCGGCAAGCTTCTGGCGCAGGTAGCTCACGTACACGTCGATGATGTTGTTGTCCGGATCGAATTCGGACTTCCACACCTCGCGCGCTATCGTCTCACGCGTCACGGGTTCGCCCGCGTGACGCATCAGGAACTCGAGTAGCGCGTACTCGCGCTGCGTGAGCAGCAGCGGACGCCCCTGACGACGGATCTCGCGGGCAATGGGGTCGCATTCCAGGTCTGCCACACGAAGCTGGGTTACCGGTGGCCCGCGGCGCAGAAGCGCACGAACCCTCGCACCCAGTTCATCCACGTCGAACGGCTTTGCCAGGTAGTCGTCTGCGCCCGCATCCAGCCCGATAATCCGGTCGCGAACTCCGCCGCGAGCAGTCAGCACCAGGATCGGCGTGTTGAACCCGCGCTGGCGCAACGCGTCAATCACCTCCAGGCCGTCCATGCCCGGCAACCCGAGATCCAGTACCACCAGGTCGGGAGTCGATGCAAGCGCAGCTTCCACCGCATCCGGGCCCGTGGTTGCCACGGTGAGAGCATGCCCCTGCTCGGCCAGCGCGCGCATAATTACCTCTCGAACCTCGCGCCTGTCCTCCACCACCAGTACCGTAGTATCTGCAGTGGATCTGTGCTTTCCTCGTGTGCGTTCGGCGTACATTCAGGGAAAGCTAGCGGGCCACACGCGATATTCGCTCGCGAGTTTCCGGTTGCCACGTGGTCCACGCACCGATGGATCGGGTTGAAGCTGACCTCGGGTAGCCTCATGTACCTGAGAGAGGCTTGATTTCGCGGATTACCCGGCCATCATCCTTCCAGTGCCAGCCGACCACAGCAGCGTCTACAGATGACCCTACAGCTACGCGTAGCCGAGGGGCTGATCGCGGGTCTTGTCGCCGCGGCCGCCACCACGGGTGCACTTCTCGTATTCGGCCGCAGCCTGGGAGACCCCCTCCAGGCGTTCCAGCACATCGGCGTTTCGCTCGTGGGTTCGGGTGCGCCAGCGCTTGCGGCAGCCGCAGGGCTCGTGGTTCACCTGGCCGCCATGCTCGTGTGGGGGCTGGTTGCAGGGCTCCTGGCACCGCGAAGCAAGGGGCTCCTGCCGGTGTTGATCACGGCTGTGCTGGTTACCCTGGCGGCAGTGCTGGTGCACGGCTATGTGGCACTCCCCGAGCTGCAGCTCGGGGCGGGACTGGGAGGACCAAGGGCGCCGTCGGGCCCCGTAGTGGCTCTTCACCTGCTGTTCGCGGGGTCGCTCGTGCTGGGGCTGATGGTAACGCGCCGGCGCTGAGCGGTGACTCTGTAGCGGGCTCCGCAGTCACACTCGTAATCAGGTGTGGTTCTGCGCGACGCTGCCCAGGAATTCAGCACCTGCTGGCCGGTTGAAATCAACCCGGAGGTGGGCGCGATGGATTTCCTGGTGATGGTGGAGGAGGAGTCCGCATCAGCGGACGGGGACGTGCTGGCCCATGTGAGCTCGGTGCCTTCGCGATCGGGCGGCCAGCGTCCGCCGCGTGATGTCGTAACCGTGTACGGCGACCCTGACTCGGAGGGGCTCGCGCTGGCACTCGCGGCCGCGGTGGAGTCGCACCGGCAGGCGGGGGCGCAGGGTCCGGCTGCGTTGCGGCATCTGGGTGTCTCGCGTATGCGAGGTGCGGTGGGGGACAGTGCGTGGCGCAACGGCGACGGCGAGCTCGAGTCCTACGACGTCCATATCCCGCTGGACACCCTGAAACGGACGGCTGAGGAACTGCTGCGGGAATGCGGTTCTGTGATAGGGCGATTGCTGGCGAGCCTTCGGATGCCGGACTGGCCCGAGGGGGCGCGACGCGCCATAAGGGTTACGCTGGATCGTTCGCTGCTGATGCCGGTGGTGTCGGCGGGGGCTGCGGAGTCGGTTCTGGATGCGGTTCGCGAAGCGGATGGAAGCTGGTGGGATGGTGAGCCGGAGGGTTTCTGACGCAACTGACCCGTTCGAGAAGTGAAGCAGCGTGAAGTATCGGGGGCGTCGTTCGGAATCGAGCGACGCCCTTGCGCGTTTCCTGCAGCGTGTGGGATGTGGCGCCGCGCTCTTGACGAACGCGGAAAGCTGTCGCACGGTGACATTAGGATCCGGGCGCGTCCAGGCGCGGCGTGCCAGTGGCATGGGCAATCCTGAGCAGCGGGGGCACACGCATGCGCGAGTACGAGAGCGGGGATATCCGCAACGTTGCGGTGGTTGGTCACGGAGGCAGCGGAAAGACGAGTCTCCTGGATGCGCTTGTGTTTGCGGCGGGCAGCAGCAAACGACACGGCTCGGTGCGGGATGGTACGGCGCTCACGGATCAGTCTGCGGAGGAAGCCGAGCGAGGGTTCACCATCTCGTTAGGGTGCGCGTATGCAGAATGGATGGACACGAAGGTCAACCTGATCGACACCCCGGGATTTGCGGACTTTGAAGGTGACGCAGTCTCAGGCCTCTCCGCGGCAGATGGCGCCCTGCTCGCGGTAAGCGCGGTATCCGGAGTGGAAGTCGGTCACGAACGGATGTTTCGTGAGGCACTCTCCCGTCGCGACCCGGTTCTCATTGTCGTCACGATGATGGACAAGGACACCGCAGACTTCCACTCCGTTTATGCACAGGTGAAGTCCCGCCTGACGAACAAGGTTGTTCCCGTGGAGATCCCGGTGGGGCAGGGCGCCGGCTTCCGAGGAGTCATGAACCTGTTCACCGGAAAGGCCTACCTGTACAAGGAAGGATCGAAGGCGGGCGAGTACGAGGAGATCGATATCCCGGATAACGAGCGCGAAAGCTTCGATCGCTATCACCAGGAGCTCATCGAGTCGGTATCGGCAACCGACGACGCCATGCTGGAGCGTTACCTGGAGGGAGAGGAGATAGGCCGTGACGAGGCGATTGCCGGTATGAAGGAAGCAATGAAGCGCCAGGATCTCTTTCCGCTCTTCTGTACGAGTGCCGAGTCAATGGTTGGGGTGCGTTCGCTACTCACGGAGCTGGTGCAGCTCATGCCATCGGCTTGGGAGATGGAGGAGCTGCACGGGCTGGTAGGTGCAGAGGGCGATGAGACGGTGGAGATTCACGCATCCGACAGCGCTCCGTTCGCCGCGCATGTTTTCAAGACCGTGAGCGAGCCTCACGTGGGGGAGGTATCGTACTTTCGCGTATTCTCCGGAATGGTGTCGAACGGCGCGGAAGTGTTCAACGCAACACGTGACGTGGACGAAAAGCTTACGCACCTGAGCGTGCCGCATGGGAAGGATCGCGTGGAAGTGGCTCGTCTTCACGCCGGCGATATCGGCTGCGTGGCCAAGCTGCGCAACACCCACACGAATGACACGCTGAGCACGCGTGAACACCCGGTGCGCCTTCCCGCAGTAACGTTCCCTGAGCCGCTCGTTGCCTTCGCCGTTCAGGCAGCCGGACGCGGCGACGAGGAAAAGCTCCAGCTCGGACTGCACCGCCTGCATGACGAAGACCCCACGGTTGAAACGCACTACGTACCGGAAACACACGAGACCGTGATAACCGGCCTGGGTGAGCGGCACCTGGAAATCGCGATGAACAGGCTGGAGCGCCGTTACGGGGTGAAGGTGGAGCTGACGCGGCCGAAGATCGCCTATCGGGAGACGATCACGCGTGAGGCGCAGGGGCAGGGGCGACACAAGAAGCAGACGGGCGGGCGCGGCCAGTTCGGCGATTGCTGGGTGCGCATGCGTCCAACCGCCAGGGGCACGGGCTATAACTTCCGCGATTCAATAGTTGGCGGCGCCATCCCGTCCAAGTACATACCCGCAGTAGATCGCGGACTGCAGGAGGCCTCTGCCCGGGGTGTGCTGGCGGGCTATCCGCTCGTGGACTTCGAGTGTGAACTGTACGACGGTTCATTCCACACGGTGGATTCCAACGAGATGGCGTTCAAGATGGCTGCGATCCAGGCATTCAGGAACGTGGCGTCGCAATGCGCTCCGGTGCTGCTGGAGCCTCTGGACGAGGTGGACATCACCACACCTGACGACTACCTGGGTGACGTAATGGGCGACCTGTCCGGGCGACGCGGGCAGATACTCGGCACCGAACGAAGCGCGGACGGACGCGATACGGTTGTCCGCGCCGTGGTTCCGCAGTCCGAGATGCACCTTTATGCCACAACGCTGCATTCACTCACGCACGGGCGTGGTTCGATACAGCGCCGTTTTCATGGCTATGAGCAGGTGCCGCACGACGCAACGCGCAAGGTGATGGCGGAGGCGCAACACGAGCAGGAGATGGCGAGCGCGTAGGTCTGGGTGGAGCAGGGGCCCGACATGGTGCGGGCCCTGCTGTCTCACACCTTCCTGGCCGTCTCACACCTTGTGGTGCGTTACCCGTGCCGCCTCACGACGGTCTTCCGCAACATAGATCTCGAAGTCCGAGAAGAACGCCGGCGCTTCTGCCTGCAGTATACGGATGATCATCACTGCGGCACGACGGATCTCGAGTTCGGCGCCCTCGCTCGAGCGCAGTTCCAGCATGGTGCGCCACGCCCTCGCGTTGGCCGTGACGATGATCTTCGTCTCGGTGGAGTTGGGCAGTACGCCACGTGCGGCCTCACGCGCCATCTTGCGGCGGTGCACCCGGCTTTCCACCCATGCGTAACGCTCCATGAGTGAGTCAACCAGGTTGCGGTAGGTCTGCTGTGCGGCCTCCACCTGTTCCCGCCAGGCACCTTCCAGCTTCTCGTCGCCCGCAAGGGCAGGCGGTACCACGAAGTTCGCCTCGCTCTCGTCTACATAGCGCTGGCTGAGCTGGGAATAGGCAAAGCCCGCGCGGTGCCGCACGAGCTCGTGCGTGAGCGAACGGCTCACACCCTCCAGCAGCAGGGAATAGTTCGCGTGCTCCAGCACGCTGCCGTGCCCCTGACGCTTGATGTTTTCCAGGTATTCGCGCGTGCTACGCCCCGCAGGGTTGTGCTGGCTCATGTAGCACAGGCGGCCAGCGAACTCCGCAAGGCGCTCGCCGTCCGTGCTCTCGCCATTCCAGGTGACGGGAAGGTGTGGCGGCTCCGCAAAGGCAGGCCGCGAAACCACGGTTACAACGGGTTCCGTGTAGAACATTGGCTCGAGTTGGGGCGTTATTAGGCAGGCAGTGCAACCGCGTTCGGCAACACTGCCTGGCCTTCGATTCTGGAAGGGTGGGGTGGCGCAGGCAGCTGCGGTCTGACACCCACGCCTCGTTCGACGGCGGAAGCTAAGGCGATCAGTCGGGCAGGGCGAGGTTCCCAGGTTCGCCCTCAGGAAGCGCGTCCAGCAGCTCCAGCCGATTCGCCATGTACGCGCGCTCGCGCGCCACGAACTCCAGCGCGCGAGCCGCTGCAGGCGGATGAGGCGAAAGCTCCGGGTCGTACTTGATCACGTCCAGCGGCTGCTGACCCGGAACTGGAACCTTCACCCCCGGGTTCAGAATTCCGCCCGGGTCGAACGCATGCTTTACCTGCGCGTACAGCTCGGTCGCCAGGGCGCCATGGGTTTGCTCGAGCAGCGGAGTGCGAAGCCGACCGTCGCCATGCTCCCCAGCCAGGGTACCACTCAGGCTCACGGTAAGCTCGGCCACGTCCCGGAGAATCAGCTCCACTCGTGAGCGCCACCCCTGCCGGCTCGTATCGATCAGCGGGTTCACGTGCATGTGTGCGTCGCCGGCGTGTCCGAAAATCACGCCAGTGGTGGAATGACGCTCCAGAATCTCGCGCACTCCGCGCACATACTCCGGCAGCCGCCCCGGCGGAACGGCGGAGTCTTCCACGAACTGCATGGACGCCAGCGCCGGATCCAGGGCGGACAGTATGGGACTGGCCGCATGCCGCAGCGACCACAGCTCCGACTCCGATTCCGCATCGAGCGCCAGTTCCACTCGCGATGCTTCACGCGCGGTCATGGTCGCGCCGAGTACTCGGGCAGCCTCCCTCACCTGGTCTGCGGAGTCGCCCGTCACCTCCATCAGCAGCACGGCTTCAGCGCCATCCGGAACCGGGATGGCCGCGTGGCCGCGGCGGGCAACGTCGAGGAACGTGCGGTCCAGCAGCTCACATGCGGCCGCTCCCAGCGCAGTGGCCTCGATCGCAGCCGCCACACAAGCTTCCAGCGAATCGAAAGCTGCCAGCAGGCTCGCGCTGAACGACGGACGATCGATCAGCCGGAACTCAACCTCGGTGAACAGCGCCAGCGTCCCCTCGCTTCCCGCGAGCAGATCTACGAGATCCTGACTTACCATCCACGTGCGCAGAGCGTAGCCCGATGAATCCTTGCGCACGGCAGACGCCGGCAGCTCGCGCGCGCGACGCGCAAGCACGGGAGCGATGGCGAGAAAACGGTCGATAGCGGGAATTCCCGACGGCAGTTCCTCTCCGCGCCTAATCCACACCCGACTGCCGTTATCGAAGACGCACTCCAGCCCGTTCACCCACCGCCGTGTGGCACCGTAGCCGAGCGTATGTGCTCCGGCCGCGTTGGTGGCGCACATGCCACCTACCGTGGCGAACGCCCCGCTGGACGGGTCCGGCGGCAGCAGCAACTTCTCCGCGGCAGCATCGTCGTCCACTTCGCGGCGCGACCTTCCCGGCCCCGCACGAACCAGGCGGCGCCTCGCATCTACCAGGTGTCTCTGGCGGAGCCGGCTCAGGTCCACCACTACTCCATGCCCCACGGCGCCGCCGCTCATGCTGCTGCCGGAGCCGCGGGGAATGAGGGGCACGCCACGTTCTGCGGCCCATCTCATGAGAATTTCAACGTCTGCGGCCGAGGCCGGCTGCGCTACGGCCTCGGGCGTGACGCGCGCAATTCCGGCTGCCTCACTGTACACGGCGAGCGCGGCCGGGTCCGTACGGTACGCACCGGCGAAGTTGCCGGGTGCCTCCGGTGGCGTCTGAAAACTGAAACTACTCATGTTCGCCAAGTGACAGTGATCACCTCGATTCAGCAACACGGGCGGTGCTTGCACATATTTCCCGGCGGCGCGAGTGTTCGCGCTGTAACCGAGGTGCCATGACAGCAATATCGCCCAGCGCAACCGACGGGCAAAACAACTCTACGGAACTGGGCTCTGTTCCCCCCGTAACCGACATGCCGGTAATCGACCCGGCAGTGGCGGAGCGTTACTGTCGCCGAGTGCTTCCGGGCGTGTCGCGCACCTTTGCGCTGAGCGTACGGGTGCTGCCCGGCACCCTTGGTACCGCGGTGCTTACCGCGTACCTGATCTGCCGGATTGCGGACACGGTAGAGGACGCTCCAAACATGCCCGCTGGAGACAAGGCCAGGCTGCTGGACATCCTGTCTGCTGCACTTTCCGATTCGGCGGCGGGGCGCGCATTTCCGCGCACGGCGAAAGACGTTGCGGGTGATCCCGCACACGTGGGCCTCGTTATGCACGCGGACCAGGTGTTCGCGCTGTACCACTCTCTGCCAAACGGTACGCGCGCACACATTGCCAGATGGGTGGAGGAGATGGTGCGCGGCATGAAGAAGTTCGTACTCCTGTATCCTAATGGCATTCGCATCCAGACACTGGAGGAGTACAGGGAGTACTGCTACTATGTTGCCGGCACGGTTGGATACATGCTCACGGACCTGTGGCAGGAGCACACGCCGAGCATTCGTCCTGCGCTGTACCAGAAGCTGCGCGAGCGGTGCCGCGCATTCGCAGAGGCGCTGCAGACCGTGAACATTCTCAAGGACGTTGCGCAGGACGTCGAGCGTGAGAACTCGATCTACGTGCCGGAGAATTCACTGCGTACGCATGGAAGTTCGCACGAGACGATCCTCTCGCCGTCGCACGTCTCGCGCAATCGTGAGGCACTCGGCGAACTCATTCGCCTCGCCTGGCTGGACCTGGAGGAAGCACTCGGCTACCTGCTGCTGGTGCCGCGCAGGGCGTTCCGTATAAGGCTTTTCTGCATCCTGCCCCTGCTGTTCGCATTCGCAACCATGCGAGAACTCACTCGTACCACGGCAATGCTGGTGTCCGGCGGACACGTGAAGATCTCGCGACGCGAAGTGAAGACGCTGCTGCTGCTTGGTCCTGTGATAGCGCCGAGTAATAGGGCCGTGCGGTGGGTGGCGGATCGGGTGGGGGGAGGGGGAGGGTTAGGGGTAAAGGGTTCGGATTAGGGGGTTCGTCGTTTGACCGCGGGCTTCGGGGTATGCGCATTGGAGATCCCGATGGGGCAGACGAAACCCCACCTTCCGCCCGGATCTCGACCGGCCGCCAGTATCCCGTCCCACCACCGGCATATCGACCGGCGGGCATTTCGGGGGCGCCCCCGCCTAACACCTAATACCCAATACCTGGCACCTAACACCTCCGTCTATCCTCTTTCCAGATCATCCAGCACCTGCTCGAGCGCCAGCTGAACCCGGTGTGTCGCTTTCAGGTGATCGCGCGCAATCAGCCACGCGCCGCCGCCGCCGAGCAGGAGGGGGAGCGCGGCGCCGCCGGTGATGGCAAGCAGTGCAATCGTGGTAGGTGCAGCGAGCAGCGCACCCACCGTGGCCACCACACCACTCGTCACCACACCGGCGCCAGCCGTGATTCCGCTGGCGCGCGCACGACCTGCCCGCACCGGCTCCAGGTCAGCGTCCAGCCGCACCACACTGCGCCCCTCCTCCAGTCCGCTCACAGTGGCGGCAATCTCGGAGGCACGCGCCAGCGCGTACTCACGCCCGCTCAGGTCAAAGCCGCGCTGCACCTCCGCCAGGATACCTCGCGAACGCTCCCAGGTCATTCGTTCGCCATAGCGGCGCTTCACCCGTAGCGACTCGCGCTTCTGCATCCACTTGTCCAGGCGGTCGAGCACCTCGTCCGGGGAACCCGGCACCACGCGGGTGGCAGTGGTGCCGGACGCGCCGAATACACGGCCAACCCACCCTTCCTCCTCCGGTATTGCAACCCGCGTCCGCTCCTCTGCGATCGCCTGGCGCAGATAGGGCGATGGCAGACCAACCTCCCGCCCCAGGTCGAGGATCTGCTCCTCCGTTAGCACCTCGGGTGCGTCCGAGCCCATTGCCTGCAGCTCAGCGGCTCGAGAGAGAACGCGCTCGAGCGCGCGACGGTCCAGCGTGCGCGCGAGCGGCGGGCCTGGTGAGCCCGACACTATTGGCAGATCGGAGCCGGCATTGTCTCGCGGGTCGGTCATACCTTCAAGGTAGTGGGCGAAATGAGATGATCGCCAACTGCTGAACGGGTAGCTCGTGATAAGGCGGCTGCGTCAGATACCCTCCCAGACCTCGCGAACCTGCGCGAACAATGCCTCCTGGAGTTCCGACGGCAACGGGAAAACGCTTGCGAGCGCGGAGCTCGGGTCTCGCCCGGGCTGGCGATTGGTAAGCTGCACGTAGTAGGCGGCATAGTCGTCCGCCAGCTCCGAGTTGGCAAGCTGCAGCAGGTGGTGACCCGCGCGCACGAGCGAGCTGGTTTCGTAGGCATCGGCGCTGAGACCACGCGGCAGTGTCCCGGTGAACTCGCGTGAGGCGATCTGCACGGCAGGACCCACGAGTTCGTGCACGAGCACGAATACCACCGTGGCTGCGCTGTCTGCAACCAGCGGCCTCGGCACGGCAATGGTCGCGCGCTCAACGCCCTCGAGCACCGAACGCCCCTCTCCGCCCAGCGGAAGCGACATCAGCACAGTGCCCCGTTGCAGGTTGGCGTTCACGATGTAGCGCCTCAGCACTCCGGTGGTAACGGAACGAAGCGCAGAGTCGGCAGACGAGAATGCAGTCAGCGCCTCACGCTGCTGCTCCTGCCAGTACTGGTCGTGGAACTGCCGATGCTCGTCGTCCAGCGAGATGCTGAACGTACGCAGCCAGTCGCGGTCCGCAGCGGTCGGAAACATTCGCTGCAGGATCATCACCGCACGTCGTTCGCCGCCGCTTGCGCGGGACACCACGCCATTGACGCGCAGCAGGGCATCTATGCCTTCGCGCAATGCAGCCCACGACGGAAAGTACATTGGAGCGAACTGCCCGTTCACGAGCTCGGGAGTGCTCGTGAGGTGCGGGAGCAGGCGGTCGGCGTTCGCGTCGAGCAGGGTGAACACTCCCGCTTCGCGCCTGACCGCCGTCATGCTCCGGCGATAGCCTGGCCGGAAGAAGGGAAGCGTTGTCTCGTCAGGCTGCAGCATGGCGTAGCCGTGCAGCCAGAGGTCAACGTGCTGGCGGGTGTCCAGGTTCCAGCCCGGGGGGCCCTGCGGAATTCCTCGCGGGCCGGGGTCAGTCTGGATGGAAGGCGGGAAGCAGGCTGCCGTGACAGCCAGCGTGATTACCCACAGCGCAAGACGCACGGTAACAGTCGTTGTTCCGGGGAGGTAAGGCGACGATCGCGAACTTCCACTACCCCACGAATATCACCTGCGATCCGCTAACCTTCCAACCCTCGGCCGCAGCGTACACAGAACCGCCAGTCCACATCGCACTCCGCGCTGCACGCGGGACAACGGCGAACGGCGAGGTCTTCACCGCAGGACGGGCAGAAGCGAATGCTCCCCGCACGCGGAAGACGCCCGCCACAGCATCGGCACGCGGTGCTCTCGTCGATCAGGTCCATCGTGCGCGGTGCCAGCGATATCGGGGCTCTCGCAAATGCGCGGTATGCTCCTGCATCGGGTTCAGGCTTTTCAAGCTCAGACGCAAGAGTTCGCTGCAGTTCGGGATCGGCATGTACATAGCCGCGCTCGCCCGAAAGCAGGCGCATGAGCACCACACCATAGTCGGCGAAGTCATCGAAGCCGAGTTCTGCGGCTGTTGCGCGGGGCGGGAGAAGCGTGTGAAACAGGTCTGAGATTGCAATCGGCGCAAGCGGTGCGGCGTCGGTACGACCGCGCAGTACGCGTGCCAGATGCGCTGCGAGACGATCCAGGTCGTCGCTCACACCGGTTGGCGTCAGCCGGATGGCCGACGCATACGAATCAACGCTGGAGCTCATTCATCTTCGCGTCCACGTCTGTACGAACGCGGTTCCGGGTTTCGCCGCCAATGCCCGAGATCACCCGTGTGTACGCTGGCTCGTCGTGCGCCTGGGCGTCACGCCAGCCGTACAGGTAGCCAATGACAATTCCAGCGAGAAGGATAAAGACAACGCGGGCCATGCGCCTCGAGGGACGATGTTGGTCGCGTCACCCGGCTGGATCTCCGGCCGGGGTCAGCGGAACCAGCCCGCTACGAAATCGCGGGCCGGCGGGCTGCAGGCGAAGGTCCACCGCAGTCCACTCTGGTTCACGTCAAGGACGCCCTGCGGGGACCGCTGGTAACCGGCTCGCGGGTTGGAACTCGCTGTCCAGCGGGAAGGCTGCAAGCGCGCCCTTGGTGATGGCCTTCCCGGCATGCGCCAGCATCCAGCCGTCGAACTCGCTGTCCACCAGTCCGCCCGAATCAGACAGTTCGGCGGCTGCGCGGGTAGCCAGGTGATTTGCGTACTCGTTCTGGGGGTGGCCGGCGTGACCGCGCACCCACTTCCACTGAACCTCGTGAGGCGATGCAGCGCGAACGGCTTCCTGCCAGAGCTCCAGGTTCTCGATCGCACCGCCGGATCGCCGCCACCCGCGCCTGGCCCAGCCGTGCACCCAGCTCGTCATGCCGTCTATCAGGTAGCGCGAGTCGCTGGTGAACACAGCGCGAAACAGCTTGCCGCGCGCCGATATGGCGTTGAATGCCTCGATGGCGGAACGGAGCGCCATGCGGTTGTTGGTGGTGCCACGTTCGGACACCCAGAGGTCCCGCCTCACGAGCTCCTCGTCCTGGCGACGATACTCCACCAGTACTCCCGCACCTCCCGGGTTCGCACCCTCCCGTCCATTTCCGAGGCAGCTCTCGTCGGCATAGATGGCAACGAGGGGGCGCCGTGCCGCCAGGTTCCCGTTCAACGGGGCGCCCACCCCGGCGCCGTTTCGCCCAGGTGCGTCTCCCTCAGCTCCGCCACTCAAAACAACACCTCGAACGAGTCCACCTCGTCCAGATGCACCTCCACCAGGTCCCCGGTGGTTGGGTGCACCGCATCCAGTACCTCCCTTCCGAAGCTGGTACGAAGCCGTTTTGGCATTACCACGAGCTCGTTTCCCCGCCTCACGAGGGCTATCCGGATTCCCTCAGCCAGAGCACGCTCCAGGTCGTCGTACTGAGAATGTGTGAACTGCGCCATTGGTCTCCATCATGCCGAAAAACCGGCGAGGAATCGTTGTCGTCAGGAACTGGCGCGGTGCCAGTTTCCGATCAGGTGTTCAAGTACTGCCGTCGCACGAACTATCTCGTCCACCGGCACCCACTCCTCAGCGGAGTGCGCGATGGAAATGTCACCAGGGCCGAAGCACACCGCCGGTATACCCGCCTCGTTGAGCAGCGCGGCGTCCGTCCACGCACTCATACCTTCGATTCGCACGGGCTCCGACATACTCGTGAGGCTTCCGGCGATTGCACGTACCACCGGCGCGTCTACCGGTACATCCGACGGGTTCTGCGTACCTGAAAGCGATACCTCTACGGAAAGCCCCGGTACCCTGCGCCGCACCCGCTCCACAGCAGCCTGCATCTCGCCGAGTACGAGTTCGGTGGTGTCGCCGGGAAGGGTACGTCGTTCAACTCGCAGCGTGCAATGCTCCGGATAGGACGTCCACCCCGCACCACCCTCGATAGTTGAAGCGTGCAGGGAGCCTCGGCCCAGCAGCGGATGCTCATGCTTCACCAGTGTGCCGTGCTCGAACTCGTCGAGCTCCGCGAGCACGAGCGCCGCGTGACGGATGGCATCCACACCTATGTCATACCGGCTGCCGTGCGCCACCCGTCCGCGAAAGCGGAACTCCACCCATACGAAACCGCGGTGCGCAGGGCAGATCGCAAGCCGTGTAGGCTCGGTAACCACGGCTGCGTCAGCACGCACGCCAGCCTCCAGCAGTGCGCGGGTGCCGAGGCTCTCGTACTCCTCGTCGGCAACGCATGCCACGATTATCTCGCTCTCGAGCCCCGTGCGTGAAGCGCGCGCTGCGGCAGCACACATGGCTGCCACGCCACTCTTCATGTCTGCCGAGCCGCGTCCGAACAGATTGCCATCCTTCTGCACGGGATCGAATGGCGCGTGAGTCATACTGTCAGATTCAACGACATCCAGATGTCCGTTGCACATCAGCGCCGGTCCACCTGCGCGGCCCACCCTTGCGATCAGGTTCGCACGGCCGGGCGCCACTTCCTGAATGTCAACGCGAAATCCCCACTCCGGGAGCAACTCGGCGAGCAGCCTTACCGCCGGCATTTCACCGGGCGCACCCGGCACCAGCGATGGGTTTCGGGTGTCGAGCCTCACGAGCGCGGCTGTGAGCGCAACCGGGTCGAACTGTGCAATCGTCATGTCACGGTGGTGTCAGCATTGGGGTCGCCGGGCATCACGTGAACTCCACACTTGTCGATGCCGAACGGAAGCGGCGTAGCGAGCGAAGCACATGCGCGCTCCACGAGGTCCAGGCTTTCCGGATTGCCGAGTACCGCCACGCAGCCCCCGCCAGACGCTCCAAGGGCTTTCGAGCCCCATGCACCCTCGCGAGCGGCAATCGCTGTTATTTCATCGATGGCGGGGGTGGTGATGGAAGGGTGAAGCAAGCGCTGTTGCACCCAGTGCTCGCCAACCAGCCTGCCGAGATCTTCCACGTTCTCGCGACGAAGCGCGGCGTCCATCTCGCGTGCAAGCGCCTTCATGCGATCCAGCGAATTCGCAACGCGCGCTTCTCCGGACGCCCAGGCATTCAGCACGGCAGAGATGGTTGCACCCGACATGCGGGACTGACCCGTATAGAGGATCAGCATGTGCGACTCGAGCGAAGTGACGAATGAATCACTCAGCGGCACCCGCTGCACGCGCACACCATTGCCGAATTCCAGGGCAAGGGCGCCGCCGAATGCCGCCGCGTAGTGATCCTGCCTGCCCCCGGCCACGCCGAGGTCGTTCACCTCGATGGACCGGCTCTCTTCCGCAATCTCCTCGGGGCGCGCCGCCCAGCCGCTGTAGGCTGCCAGCACAGCAACGGCTGCCACCCCGGCCGCTGACGACCCTCCCAGCCCGGCACCCATCGGAAAGTCGCTGGCAAGCCTCAGCCTCACCGGGTTTTGCCCTCTGCTGGCACGGTTCAACGCAGCGAGTGCTATTGCGCCTTCCGAAAACTCATCGGTCCCCGCTGCCGGTACATCACCGACACTGAGTGTCGCGGTCGCGTACCTTGCGATGGCCAGGTTGCATACGAAGCCGCCTGCCTCATCACAGTACGGAGGCACATCCGTCCAGCCGCCACCGAGATCCACGCGTACCGGCGCGCGCGCGCTCAGAAGTGCAGGCATCGTGACCTGAATCCGTTGTTATGCCGCGACGGTGGCATTGTGCTGAATGAGACTGTCAGGGAGATTGAGCGGCAGGACATCGGGCCGATGCAGGTTCGAGGCAAGCGTGCTTACACAGTGCGTCGGCAGCTGGATCCAAGGTAGCGAGAGGCAAGCGAGGAGACAGTGGCGACAACCGCCCGAGGTGAAGGACGGATGCATGGGAATGGATGATCTGCTGAGGGATCGCACCCTGATCATGCTGTCGAACCGCGAGCCTTACGAGCACACGCGGCGCGCGGGTGGTGTGTCCGTGCGGCAGCCGCCGGGCGGGCTGGTCTCGGCGCTGGACCCCACCATGCGTCGTACCAACGGCACCTGGGTGGCGTGGGGTTCCGGATCTGCAGACCGGGAAACGTCCGACGCGAACGGTCGCATTCTCGTTCCGGAAGATGAGGAGAGCTACACGCTTCGCCGTGTATGGCTCAATGACGCCGACGTCGAGGGCTACTACCTGGGATTCGCCAACGGCGTGCTGTGGCCCGCGTGTCACATGCTCATCCAGCACATAGTGGTGCGGGACGACCACTGGATGCGCTATCGCGACGTGAACGAGCGCTTTGCGAATGCCGTGCTGGACGAGGTACGAAGGGCTGATCGCGAGCCGATGGTATGGATTCAGGACTACCATTTTGCGCTGGTGTCCGATCGGCTGCGGAAGGCGATACCGTCACTGTTCATCCATCAGTTCTGGCACATTCCCTTTCCGCCTCTCGACATACTCGGCGTGCTTCCGGGCGATGTGGCAGAGGAGCTGATGTGTGGCATGCTGGGCAACGACCTGCTCGAGTTTCACACGCGCCGGTTCGTGATGAACTTCCTGAGTTGCGTGGAGTATTTCGTGCCCGGTGCGGTGGTAAGGCGCTCGACGCTAACGGTGGAATACGAGGGGCGCGTGATCTCGCTCGGCGTATTCCCCATCAGCATAGATGTGGATCTGTACGAGAAGCTTGCGTCGTCTCCGGCTGCCGGGGAGCGTGTTCGGGAACTGCGCCAGCGTTATGCACCGGACGGACGTCAGGCGCTTGGCGTGAGCGTGGACAGGCTGGACTACACCAAGGGAATTCCGGAGCGGCTGCGTGCGCTGGCGACGTTATGGGAAGAGGACGTCGTACTCCGTGAGCGATTTACGGTAATTCTCGTTGCAACGCCGTCGCGAACCGACCTTGCCGCGTATCGTGACCTGGAAGCGGAGGTGGTGTCTGCCGTGCACGACATCAACGAGCGCTTCGGCACCGACGAGTGGACGCCCATCGTACTCATTCATGACAACGTGAGTGCGGAGCTGCTGGCTACGATCTATCGTGCGGCAGACCTTTGCATGGTGAGTTCGCTGCAGGATGGCATGAACCTGGTGGCAAAGGAGTTTGTGGCTTGCCAGGTGGATGAGCGTGGTGTGCTGGTGCTCAGTCGCTTCACGGGTGCTGCGGAGGGGATAGATGGTGCGGTGCTGATCAATCCCTTCAACGTGGATGGCTTTGTTGCAGGGATAAGGACGGCACTGGAGATGCAGCCCGAAGAGCGCCGCACGCGGATGCGGGCAATGCGTGAGCAACTGCGGCAGACGACGATTTTCGACTGGCTGAGCGCGATCCTGGAACGTGCAGACGCGCTTATGCGGGAGGGGAGGACGATCGAGGAGCGGGAGTCTGCTGAGGTGGGCGGCGATGCATCCGCCTGACGACATGCCTGGCACCGCTGCCCTGACCGTGCTACCCGAATCGCTCCGCGAGCGGCTGGCCCGAGCACCGTTGATGCTGTTCCTGGACGTGGATGGCACGCTTGCGCCGATTTCCGCACGGCCGGAAGAGGCGGCGGTGCCGGCCGAGACGAAGCGCGTGGTGGCAGCACTGGCTGTCATGGCCGGTACCCAGGTGGTGCTGGTGTCCGGGCGAAGTGCGGCAGAGGCGCGGCGCATGGTATCTGCGACGCATGTATGGGCGGTTGGCAATCACGGTTCGGAGGCCATTGGCCCGAACGGTGAGGAAGTGGTTGACGAACGCGTGCAGCCTTACGAGGCATCCCTCGCGCGTGTGGCGAGACGGCTGGAGGCGCTGCTGAAGGCGGTGCCAGGTGTGATAGTGGAGGACAAGCGCTGGTCGTTAAGCGTTCACTATCGCCTTGCAGATCCGGCCGTGGTTCCCCAGGTGCAGGCCACCGTTGCACACGTTGCGGCCGAACACGGATTACGGCTGCACGATGGCAAGATGGTGTACGAAGTACGTACGCCGGTGGAAGTGGACAAGGGAACTGCGGTGCTGGCGCTCGCGAGGCAGCTGGCAGGTGACGACACGCTGCTGGCTTTCATCGGGGATGATCGTACCGATGAAGATGCGTTTCGCGCACTGCGAGCGAGCGATCCGGGGGCGCTGACCGTGCGTGTGACTCACGGTCAGGATGTGCCCACGGAGGCTCAATACACGCTGAACGACACCGGCGACGTGCTGGACTTCCTGCGAGAGGTGATGAGGCTGCGCAGCGTGTAGCGTCAAGGACGCTACTTGCCGGTTGTTTTCCTGCCTGACGTTTTCCTTGCCGCTTTGCCGGCTGCCGCAGTGCTGGTGGCTTTGGCCGGCTTGCTGGCCTTGGCGGTTTTGGTGGCTTTGGCTGCACTGGCAGTCTTTGCCGGCTTGTCTTCCCTGGCCGTCCTGGCGGGCTTTGCAGCCTTGGCTGACTTCGCAGCCTTCGCGGGCGTGGCCGACTTCACAGCCCGGGAGGCCTTTGCCGTCCTGGCGGGCTTTGCCGATTCGGCGTCTGGTGCGGGTCCGGCAGCCTTTGCAGACTTGGCAGCGGCAGCAGTCTTCCGTGTCGGCTTCGAGCTGCTGCCTGACTCTTTCCCTGCAGTCCTGGCGGCGGTGGTGGCGGACTTCTCGGCGCTCCGCCTGGAAGCGGCCTTGCGCGAGGCGGGCTTCGCTGGCGCCTCTGGCCTGTCTGCGGTTTCCTCGACGACCGTAGTGGCCTTGACGGGCTCGGCGTCCGGAGCTGCAGCTGCCGCGCGTGATGGTTCGGCCGACACCGGCTTCACGACCGGGCGATCGCTGGCTGCAGCCGGGGCGGGTGCGGCAGGCTGCCGTGGAGCGACCTGGCTTTCAGACGTCTCTGCTGCAGTCGCCTTCGCCGCGGGCTTTGGCGGAGCCAGCCTGGGCGCGATGTCCTCTGCTTCGCGGATCAGCCTTTCACCTTCGTTGGCCGAGACCTGTCCGCGGCGCATCATGTACTGAATGAGGTCGCGCGCGCTTTCCACGGAGAAGCCGTCGAGGCCGGCGGCGGCGCGTATGAGGTCGCGAACGGCGCCGGCCATCTGGTTTCCGGCGTCATTGGAGATCTCGTGCGCACGGGCTGTGAGCTCGGCAACTGTCTCACGCAGGTCAGCGGGTCTGTGTCCCTTGCGGGGTGCGGTACGACGCGCGGGCTGTGTGGTAGCCTCGACGTCCGCCGCCTGCGCAGGTGCCTCTGCGGCGTTTCCATCGTTGGCGCTGTTATCGCTCGTGGTCTCCGGCATGCAATTCGGCTCCCGCTAGGCTGCGGGACCGCCCCTGGCTGAAGTTGATCCGGCTGGAACGACAGGAAGCCTGGCTCGCTCGGGTGAAGAGCCCGGCTCGCCGCAGCAACTATACGCCATATCGTGCGGCATGCAAGCGCCGGCGGCGAGCGGGAGGAAGTTTGGACTCGGGCTGCACGGGCAATTATGGCGCCACTACAGCACCATCGTCAATACACTATCGCCGCACTGATATCGATTCGGTCATAAATATCGGTTTCTGCGCAACTCGACCGGCGTGCGGTTTGCTACGCCGGACTAGCCCAGCCGCGCTCCCGGATAGCCGAACCATGCTCATCCAGAAGCGGCGGAGGCAAACGAACCGTGCCCGGCGTGGCCGGCGGCATCCCCAACTCCGCAGTACCACCGGATGCACTAACCACCTCCCCCACATCACGCACCACTCCGCAGGGAACGCCTGCCTCCTCCAGTCGCTCCTGCCACTCCGCGGCGGTTCGTTCGCGAAGCCGTTTCTCCAGCGCGGCCACCAGCTCATCCCGTAGCGTCACCCGTCCCGCGTTCTCACGAAATCGCAGGTCGTCTGCCAGGTGCTGAAGCCCCAGCGCCCTTGCGCAGGCCAGCCACTGGGCGTCCGTACCCACCGCAATGACCAGCGGCCGATCGGCGGTCAGGAACAGCTGATACGGAACGAGGTTGGGGTGTGCATTGCCCCAGCGGCGGGCGTTCTCACCTGTCACGAGCGAGTTCTGCGCGACGTTCACCAGCGCTGCCTGCGCGCTGGCAGCCAGTGAAATGATTATCCGTCGGTCAGCCGCAGAGGTGATGCTTCCCCGCGCCACGCCGATGATGGCGGCAAGCACGCTGGCGGCTGCGTCCTTCCCGGCAACTACATCGGCCAACGCGACGCCGATCTTCATGGGCTCGCCGTCCGCCGCCCCCGTTATGGCCATCCAGCCGGCTTCCGCCTGCACGACCGAATCGTAGCCTGGGCGCCTGGACTCCAGTCCGAAACCGGTAATGGTGCACCACACGAGTTTCGGATGCTCCTCCAGCACCGCTGCGGGATCCAGCCCGCGTCGCTCCAGCGTGCCCGGCCGAAAGTTGTCTACCACTGCATCGGCGCCGGCCAGCAGCGTACGAAGGAGTTCGATGTCCTGCGGCCTGGAGATGTCGGCCGCGATCGAGCGCTTGTTGCGATTGACCGAAAGGAAGTAGGCAGACTGCCCGCGTTTGTCAAAGGGAGGTCCCCACCCGCGCGTTTCATCGCCGGTACCCGGCCGCTCCACCTTGATGACGTCGGCTCCCATGTCGCCCAGCATCATTGTGGCGAGCGGGCCTGCGAGCACCCTGGAGAGGTCCAGGATCCTTATGCCGCTTAGCGCAATGCCCTTCATTCTGTCTCGGCTGGTTATGTTGCTGGCAGCGGTCGAGGTGGCCAAGCTACCTTGAGTCCGGCGGCGCTTCAACTTGTTGCACTTTCTACCGGGGATCCCCGGGAAATTGAAACAAGATGCGCATCCATCCGGTGGAAAGCCTTACGCCCGGCGGTTCACTGGGGAATATTGTGGGGTCGGCGAACGCCCGGTCGCGCTAGCAGGCCGTGACGCACCATTCACTCCGATCGTCCCAGATGCGAATCAGGTTCAGCCTTGTCCGCCGCCAGCAACTATGGCGGAACGAGCTCCCTCTGTGCAGCAGGGGGTGGAAATCTTGAGCTCCGCAGCGCAGCCATCGGCAGCCGTGGATCAGGCCGCGATCGATCAGGAGATCATCGCCCGCGTTCTTGCCGGAGAGCGTGAGGCCTTTTCCTCGCTCATTCGTCGTTACAGCGATCCGCTGTACAGGCATGCCCTGGGAATGACGGGCAGCCCCGATGTTGCGGAAGACATTCTGCAATCGTCCTTCATCAAAGCGTACGAGCACCTTTCGGAGGTACGCGGACGTTTTGACGCCTGGGTGTTCAGGATTGTGGCCAATGCCTGCAAGGATTGGCTGAAGAACATCCGGCGAACTCACCTTAGCTACGACGAGGATGACCAGCCATCCGGGTACGCCAACCCGGATGAGGAGTTGGACAGATCGGAGCTGCGTGATGACCTGGACCGTGCCCTGGCGCAGCTGGCGCCGTCGTTACGGGAAGCGTTCATCATGAAACACGTGGAAGGGCGGTCGTACGAAGAGATGGCCGACCTGCTTGGAACAACCGTTGGGGCGTTGAAGATGCGTGTGCATCGCGCGCGTGAAGCGCTCCAGGGCCTGCTAGAGGAGAAATACGCCTGATGCTTGATGACCTGAACAGCCGCAAGGGCGGCGAGGATCTGAGCGGCGAGTCGTGGGTGCCTGGCGCCGAACGCGGCAGCGATCGCGAAGTACCGCTCTCAACGAAGGCGCAGGCGGCCGTACACCGGTGGCTCGACGGTGAGTCCCCGGAGGACGACGCCGTCCTTGCCGATACGAAGCACGTGGAAATGTGGCGTCGCGTGAACGCCGAAACGTCTCGCCGCCGTCAGATGATGACGCCGGCCTACGTTGAAACGCGTATCATGCAGTCGCTGCCGGCCGGAGTGCCGACAGTGGAAGCCAATACTGCCACGAACCGTGGTGTTGAAGTGAAGCTGTCGCCAGGCGTGGCCATTGCCGCAGCCATCGGCTTCCTGGCACTCGGCGCAATACTCGGCGCGCTCTTCGCAGCGCTCTGATTGCTGATCCGCGGGTTCTCCCGCTGACGATAGCGAAAAGGCCTGGCGCGAATCTCCATGATTCGCGCCAGGCCTTTCGTATGCAAGCCATCCTGCTTCAGTCGCTGTTGCTACTGGCGGCGGCCCTTTCCAGCAGTTCCACGAACTCGGCCAGGATGGTTGCGCCGCGATCTCGAGCGTACCACCTGCGCACCTCGCGATAGCGGTCCTCCTTTTCCATCGTCTTCCCCGTGTCGAGCACCCATGCCTGCAGCTCGGCCGGACGAGGGCCCCACCAGCCGTACTCCCGGAAGTTCTCGTCCAGAACCATTACCACCGGAATGGATCTCGAGCCGTTGGTGAGATGCGACTCCATGAGATCCGGATTGGCGTCGCGCCCGAGTATGCGCAGTTCCAGATTCGGGGCCAGTTCCGCAAGCTTCGCAAAAAGCGGAAGGCTGTTCACGGAATCGCCGCACCAGTCCTCGTTAAGCACGAGGATCTTCCACTGGCCGCCGAGTGCCGTGACGCGTTCCACGAGTTCGGCGGGAACAGATGCGCGCGCGGCAATGGAACGCCAGAGCTCTGCGTTCTTTACGGCGGTGCCGAGGAACTCGGGAAAGGTTTGGGCCCGGTCGAAGCGCTCGCTGACAGGGCCGAGGGACAGGGTCTGCATACCATGAAAGTTAGCCGTCAGGATGACCGCGAGCGGCATAGCCTGTGGACTCGGTGCGGTGTTGCGCAGCGGCTGGTAACAGAGGACGTTTGCGGACACCTCTCGCCCGCCATATAGTGGCAGAACGTGAGGTGGCAGGCATGGGATAGCCTTGCTGGCCGAATGACGGAGCTTTGCCATAGTTGCGGGGCTGGCGCGCAGCGTTGCTCCGTGCTTCCTCGCGGGCCGTACCAGGGTCGTTCACAGGTATTCGAGCGCGGTAAGCACGTGAGAGGAGGTTGAACATGCGAGCCTGCCATAGCGCTGCCGTGATGCTGGTTATCGCGTGCGTGCTGATATCCTGCTCATCCGGCGAAGTGGAAAGCGATGCCGGTATCGCTGTGCCCGTTCTCGCCTTGAGCGCGGAGCCGATTTTCGTGCTAGGAGAGGATGGCACGCCGGAGAAGATGTTTTCTTCCGTGGTCGCGAGGCGAACTGCGTCGGGAGAAGTAGTCGTGGGCGACATGGCATCCGTGACCGTAACTTCATTCCTGCCTGACGGGTCGTTCTCCGGAATCATAGCAGGCAAGGGCACGGGTCCGGGCGAAGTCGAAGGCAGATTCATCATGGAGCTTCCCTTCACTGACACCCTGGTAACGGTCGGAATCCCGCCGGGGTCCCCGCCTGACGTGAGCCTGTTCTCTCTGACGGACGGCTTTGTAGAACGGGTGAGAATGCACGCTCCGAATGGCCAGCCGCCCCTGACAGGCGCGGCCTATCTTGGGCTTGGCAATTTTCTCGTGGAGCGAGGATTGGGTTTTACCCCGATCTCCACCCTTCCGGATCCCCCGGCGCTCATCCCCGATTCCGCCACTTACGGTATTCTCAGAACGGCAGGCAAAGATGGCGAAGCTTCACTCGTCTGGCTGCCAGCCGTGCAGCGATTTTCGCTGTTCACCTACCACTGGCCTGGCGGAGTCGTGCCGGTAACCATGTCATTGCACGCCGCTGGTCATCGAACCTACGTGGTGGCGTCAGGCAGCATTGTGTGGGTAGTGGAGTCGGGGTCGGGAAGCTTGAGCGCCTACGACACCGATGGTGAATCTGTGGTAACCAGCACACTTCCGCTGGTGCCACGGCCTTTCGATCCTGCAGCACTGGTTCGTGCAAGAGAAGCCGCGGTGTCCAGGGCTGCCAGCGCGCGCGATTCGTCAGGTGCGATGGCCATGTACGACAAGGCCATTCTTCCACCGTCCATGCCATTGGTAAGCGAAGTTCACTCGGGCCCGGACAACGGGCTCTGGCTGCGGGTGTTCGAACTCGAGCCGGGCAACCCGCAGCACTTCATAGGAGTCAACAGCGCCGGCGAGGTGTTTGCTCAGGCCATGGTTCCGGCAGGGCTCGCCGTTCAGCAGTTCGGGCCCGACTACGTACTCGGTGTCATGAAGGACGAGCGTGACGTGCCGTCCGTGGTAGTGTATTCCATGGCCACCGGCCAATAGGTACTGCGAACCAAGTAGCCGAGCGCACCTGCCTGGGCGCCCGGCTACCGATGGTGTCAGAAGTGAATCGCCCGGCCCAGCACGGCAAGCGCGGCTTCCTTCACCGCCTCGGACAGCGTGGGGTGCGAGTGCACGGTGAGCGCAATGTCTTCCGAGGAGCCGCGGTACTCGAACGCGAGCACAACTTCGCCAGCCAGTTCGCTCACGTTAGGTCCCACCATGTGAGCACCAAGCAGCTCGTCGGTAGCCTCGTCTGCAATGAACTTCACGAAGCCTGACGTCTCGCCCATCGTGCGTGCACGACCGTTGGCCGTGAAGGGAAACTTGCCAACCTTGTACTTGCGGCCACTCTCCTTCACTTCCTGCTCCGTAAGCCCAACAACCGCCACTTCCGGCCAGGTGTACACGATGGATGGCATGGAGCGGTAGTGCATGTGCGAAGGTTTGCCGGCAATTACCTCCGCCGCGATCACACCTTCTTCCTCCGCCTTGTGCGCCAGCAGCTTTCCGCCAATAACATCTCCAATGGCGTAAACGTCAGGCAGGTTCGTGCGCATCTGGTCGTCCACCTTGACCGTGCCACGCTCCGTTAGCTCGAGACCGATGGCTGCGGCGTCAATACCGCCAAGGCTCGACTTGCGCCCCACACTCACGAGCACACGATCCGCCTCCAGCGTCTCCTGCTTGCCGTTCTTCTCCACCGTTATCAAAATCGTGTCGCCCTTCCGCTCCGCACCCACAACCCTGGTGCCTTCTCGCAGGTCCATACCCTGTTTCTTGAGCACACGCGCCATCTCCTTCACTACATCAACGTCGTTGCCCGGCAGGATGGTAGGCGCCAGCTCAACCACCGTCACCTTCGCACCAAGCCTGCGCCACACGGAGCCGAGCTCCAGGCCGATCACGCCACCGCCGATCACCACCAGGTGCTTCGGTACCTCGGACATCTCGAGTGCACCAACGTTCGAGAGTACGCGATCTTCGTCAAACTTCAGGAAGGGCAGTTCGACCGGCACCGAACCGGTAGCGATGATCACGCTCTTGGCCTGGTAGCTCGTGGTGCTGCCGTCTGAGCCCTGCACCTCCACCAGGTTCCCCTTCTTCAGCGTGCCGCGTCCCTTCGCCCAGGTCACCTTGTTCTTCTTGAACAGGAATTCCACGCCCTTCGTGTTCTGCGAAACGACGTCATTCTTTCGCTTGATCATCCGGGCTACGTCCACCTTCACGTCGCCAACGTCAATCCCGTGCGCGGCGGCCTGGGTGCGCAGGAATTCAACGTGCTCGGATGACTGCAGGAGTGCCTTGGAAGGAATGCAGCCTACGTTCACGCAGGTCCCGCCCAGCGTGGCGTCCATTTCAACGCAAACGGTATTCAGGCCGAGTTGTGCGGCGCGGATGGCGGCAACGTATCCGCCGGGTCCACCGCCGATCACGACGATGTCTGCGGGAGTGGAAGACTGGGTCATTGTATGGTTTGCTGGTTGGTTCGGTGAAGCCGCAAGCTATGCGAGGCGACGGGTCGGGGACGAGGGCTCGGCCGGAGCAATGCCGGTTCATTCATTCGAGAGAACCACTTTCCCGAACTGTCCGCCCGACTGAAGGTACTCGAAAGCGCTCCGGCCTTCGGACATGGGGAATACACGGTCTATTGGCGGAAGCAGGCGTCCTCGAGACAGCTCGGCGGTAATTGCCGCAAACTCCTCGTCATTGCCCATGGTCGAGCCGAGGATGTTCCACTGGTACCAGAACAGGCGACGCACGTCCATGTGGAGACTGGGGCCGGACGTGCCACCGCACGTGACGAGCCTTCCGCCTCTGGCGAGCGCGTGAAGCGACCTGTCCCAGGTGGCTTCACCAACACTGTCTACAACCACATCTGCGCCGCGGCGGGGCGTGCCGGCTCGAACCAGCCGGGGAACGTCCTGTGTTGCGTGGTTGATGGTTTCATCCGCACCCAATTCGCGCGCGCGAGCGAGCTTCTCCTCGCTGGATGACGTAACCCACACGCGCGCTCCAATGAGTTTGCAGATCTGCAGCGCGGCAATTGCAACTCCTCCGCCAATTCCCCAGATGAGCACTTCGTCTCGGGGCTCCACGCGTGCCCGGGTGACGATCATGCGCCATGCAGTGAGGGTGGCCAGCGGGAAAGCCGCAGCCAGGTTCGAAGGAATGGATGGTGGAATTGTGCGCACGTTCCATTCGGGCACTACAAGGAAGTCTGCGAAGGATCCCGGAACGTGCTCGCCGAGTATGCGAAAGTTGGGGCAGAGAGGATGTTCGCCGCGCAGGCACCAATCACAGCTGCGGTCGGATAGCCCCGGGTTGAGGAGTACGTGGTCCCCGGGTCGTACCCCGGTAACAGCGGTGCCGACGTCCTCAACGATACCGGTGGCATCCGAGCCGAGTATCCAGTCCGGCGTGATATTAATGCCTGGGAGACCGCCAACCACGAACACGTCGAGCCGGTTGAGTGCGGCTGCGCGGATGCGGATGCGAACGTCGTGCGGGCCGCGGATTTCGGGAGTGGGGAGGTTGTCGCGGTATTCTATGCGATCCATGCCTCCGTGCTCGGATATGGTGAGTGCTCGCAAGGAGAATCGTTCCGTTATATTGCGCGTCGTTCAGCCGGACTACGGAATCGGTGCGCGAAGTGAGTGATTTGAAAATGGACGCGCCCGTGCAGTGTGCCGAGCATGCGTCCCCAGCCTAACGGAAACCACGAATGATCTCGATCAAGGTCCCCCCGCTCGGAGAATCCATCGTTGAAGCCACGGTGAGCCGATGGCTCAAGAACGAGGGGGAGTCAGTTGCGTCTGGTGAGACGCTCGTGGAGTTGGAGACGGACAAGATTACCGTGGAGGTGCCTGCTCTCAAGGCCGGCGTGCTTGTGAAGCAGTTGAAGGGGGAGGGTGATGTGGTGGCGGTGGATGAGGAGTTGGGGCAGCTGGATGATGCGGCCGCTGGTGCTGGTGCTGGAGCGGGGGCCCCCCCCCAGCAGCAATCTGCACCCGCAGCCGCCGAAGCACCTACCCAATCCGCCGCACCCGCAACCACTTCAGAACCCGCTGCCGACGTAAAGGCCTCACCCGCCGCCCGTCGCGTCGCAGCCGAACAGGGCGTTGATCTCGCCGGCGTTGCCGGTACCGGACGCGGCGGCGTTGTAAGCAAGCCGGACGTCATCGAGCAGGGCAGCAAGCCTGCAGCAGCCACCCCCGCCGCCCCCGCAAAGCCAGCCGCTCCCGCGAAGGCCGCTCCCGCCAGGCCTGCCGGTGAGCGCGAGACGCGCGAGAAGATGACCACCCGGCGCCGGCGCATCGCTGAAAACCTGCTGCAGTCTCAGCACGCCACCGCTACGCTCACCACCTTCAACGAGATCGACATGACCGCAGTCGTGGAGTTCCGCTCTCGCGTGAAGGAACGCGTTGAGAAGGAGCACGGCGTGCGCCTGTCGTTCATGCCCTTCTTCATCAAGGCATCGTGCATGGCGCTCGAAGCCTATCCCACAGTGAACTCCCAGGTTGACGGCGACCACATCATCTACCGCAACTACGTGAACATGGGTATTGCGGTGGCGTCCGAGCAGGGACTGGTGGTTCCGAACATCAAGGACGCGGACGCGAAGGGAATGCTCGAGGTATCGCGCGACATGAGTGACATCGCAAAGCGCGCGCGCGACAACAAGCTCACCATGGACGACCTCACGGGCGGTACGTTCACCATCACCAACGGTGGTGTGTTCGGCTCGCTCGTTTCCACCCCGATCATCAACTATCCGCAGGTAGCCATACTCGGGCTGCACAAGATGCAGGATCGCCCGGTAGTGATCGATGGAAAGGTGGAGATTCGCCCGATGATGTACGTGGCGTTGAGCTACGATCACCGCGTAATCGATGGTCAGCAGGCAGTGCTCTTCCTGGTTCGCGTGAAGGAGCTGATGGAAGACCCGTCATCGATGCTGATAAGCTGATCGGAAGGCTGCAGGCAGTTGGGCGCACGGTTATCTTCACGCAGGATTTCGCCGCCCCTCTGCCTGCCCCGCCATTGACGTTCCTCGACCGCCTGCAAGTGAGCTTTTCACAGCTCGCCGCGGTGATACCGGCGCTATTCGGCGCGCTGGTAATACTCTTTGCCGGCTACCTGCTCGCGCGTCTCGTGCAGCGTGGCGCCGAGCGCCTGTTCAGGCGAATGCAACTCAACGCCCTGCTCGAGCGCGGCGGAGTACTGCAGGCTGTCGAGAGGTCCGGCACGCATCCAAATCCGACTCGCATAGTTGCGAACCTTGCATTCTGGTTCGTGATGTTCTCCGTGCTGCTGCTGGCGGCAAATGCGGTGGGCCTGGAATCGCTGGCGGAGGTTTTCTCGCAGCTCGTGGCGTTCATCCCGAGCGTGATTGCCTCGATCGTGATAGTGATCGTGGGCATAGTGCTCGGTGAGTTCGTTGGCGGAATCATCATGGCATCGGCGGGTGCCCTGGAGGGCGGCCCGACGCTGGCGAGGGTGGGGCGCGGCGGCGTAATAGTCATCGCCATCTTCATGGCGCTGCAGCAGCTCGGCGTGGCGATGGACATAGTGACGATCGCGTTCGCCATACTCTTCGGAGCCGTGGCGCTGGCGCTTGCGCTGTCGTTCGGCCTGGGCAACCGCGAGCTGGCCGGAGAAGTGACGCGCCGGTGGTACGAGAGCTACCGTGCGGAGCGGGACGCGATCGCGCGTGAGGCGGCGGCGCAGGAGGCGATGGAGGCAGCGGAAGACGCTGCCGCTGCCGAGCGTGCTGCGGAGGCGACGCGTGAGGCAAGGGCTCGGCGTGAGGCAGAGCGTACGCAGCGCCAGGAGCGTCGCCGCGGCAGGGCAGGGAACAACGAAGCTGCAATGGAGGTCGAGAGCAAAGTGACACCGGCAAGACTCGCGGACACCAGCACCGAGCGCACCGACAGGGGAATGGAATCTTGAAGCGGCCGTCAGGCACGAAGGCGTTTCTGGCGGTTGCCATGGCGTTGCTGATTATCGGCGGTACCGTGCAGGAAGCTCAGGCGCAGGAGAAAGTGCCTTCCAGCTGGAAGCGCATATTCGAGGCACAGGGCAGCCTCTTCGTAGGCAACAACCCGCAGACGATCTTCACCACCCGCGGGAGAATGTCCTACACGGACAGTACGTTCGACACCGGCTTCGACGTGAAGTTCACGTATGGTGAAACGAGCAGGGACGGTGAGCGTCGCGTGCAGCAGCGGTGGTGGCTTGCAACGCTGAACCTGGACGCGTTTCCGCATGACAGGTGGAGTCCGTTCATGCTGGGAACGTTCGAGTCCAGCTTCGAGCGACGCCTGCTGCAGCGCTGGAACGGTGGACTCGGGGCCAAATACACGCCGCTGGACAACCAGCGCACCAGGTTCAACGTGAGCCTTGCCCTGCTGGCGGAGCGACGGGTTCAGCTGAACGCTGAATCGCAGCGAACGGAAGACGGACTGGCGCGCTACTCGGCGCGCATGCGGGCGCAGCATCAACTGAATGGCAAAGCGTCCGTGTCGCTGGAAACGTTCTTTCAGCCGGAGCTGCGCGAGCTCGACGCGTACCTCTACAACTCCAGTGCAACGCTTCAGTACAGGATGACAGAGGTGCTGCGACTGCAGTTCAGCTACCGGGACAGCTACGACACCGGGGCGGAGCTTCGTGGTGCGCGATCGAACTACGACGGTCAGCTGGTGGTGGGAATAGGAGCGGAGTTCTGACCCGAGGCGGCTGCAGCGGTGAGAGCCTCGGCTTCTGCCGTCATGAGCCGGGCTTTTTCAGCCCCTCCGGAAGCAGATTTCACAGCTGAGTGAAGATCTCTATCGGCCAGGAAAGGCGGGTGGATTTCGTGCCGTGGACCGTAGAATTGCCGCCCGGAATCCCGCCTCGTGAAGCTGCCGGACTGTGGGGCTGGAAGTGCTTTCATGACAACAGCTTAGCGCGTGGCTTGCGGGTTGCTTTCGGGGGTGCCGATCGGTTAACTTTACATGGTTGAGGGTACCCGTGGCGATAGTCGTCGCGGCGGCTCCGGCTAACACTGGCAAGGCTCATGACGGCACCAAACAATCGCGAACGAATTCTCCCGCGTCTCATTGACCAGGAGATCAAGGAATCGTTCATCAACTACTCGATGAGCGTGATCGTTTCGCGCGCGCTCCCGGATGTGCGCGACGGTCTCAAGCCTGTTCACCGGCGTGTGCTGTACGCGATGAACGAGCTCGGGCTGCTTCCGGGCAGGCCCTTCAAGAAGTCCGCGACAGTTGTTGGAGACGTGCTCGGCAAGTACCACCCGCACGGTGACTCATCGGTGTACGATGCGCTCGTGCGAATGGTGCAGGACTTCTCCCTTCGCTACCCGCTGGTGGACGGCCAGGGCAATTTCGGGTCGGTGGAAGGTGATCCTGCTGCTGCCTATCGTTACACCGAAGCGCGCCTCACGCGAATCGCCACGGAGCTTCTTGCCGACATCGAGAAGAACACCGTTGACTACGCCGCCAACTTCGATGACAGGCTGCAGGAGCCGCGCGTTCTTCCGGCAGCATTTCCCAACCTGATCGTCAACGGCTCGTCGGGTATCGCGGTCGGCATGGCCACCAACATACCGCCGCACAACCTGCGTGAGGTGGTAAGCGCTCTCATTGCGCTGCTGGAGAATCCGGATCTTTCTCATGCGGAGATCCGCAAGTTCATCAAGGGCCCGGACTTCCCCACGGGTGGCTTCATTTACGGTCGCGAGGGGATCAAGGACTACCAGGAAACCGGGCGCGGGCGAGTCGTTATGCGCGCCCGTGCCGTAATCGAGGAAAAGGAATCCTCGGGTCGCGCCAGCATCGTGGTAACGGAAATCCCGTACCAGGTGAACAGCGCGAAGCTCGTGATGGACATCGTTGCACTCGTGCGCGACAAGAAGCTGGAAGGCATCAGCGAAATCCGTAACGAGTCCGACAAGGATGGCATGCGCATCGTGATGGAACTGAAGCGCGATGCCATTCCTCGCGTGGTGCTGAACCAGCTCTACAAGCACACGCAGATGCAGGCCACCTTCGGCGTCATCCTGCTGGCTCTCGTTCCAGACGAGAAAACGCGCCAGCTCGTGCCGAAGGTTATGCCGCTCAGGGACGCGCTGGTGCACTACCTGACGCACCGCCAGGAAGTGGTGGTGCGCCGTACCCAGTTCGACCTGGACAAGGCGCTGGACCGGGAGCACATCCTGGAAGGTCTCAAGATCGCCGTCGACAATATCGACGAGGTGATCAAGATCATTCGTGCGGCAGAGGATACCCCGAGTGCCAGCAGGCAGCTGCAGGGCCGCTTCAGCCTTTCGGAACGTCAGGCAGAAGCAATCCTCAACATGCGTCTTGCCAAGCTCACCGGCCTGGAGATAGAGAAGCTCGAGGAGGAACTTCGCGAGGTGCGGGCATTCATCAAGGAGCTGCGCGCCATCCTCGCCAGTGACGACCGCCGCCGTGACATCATCCGCGACGAGCTCGTGCAGATCGCGGAGACGTACGGCGACGAGCGTCGCACGGACATAACCAGCGACCAGGGCGAGTTCACCATCGAGGACCTCATTGCCGAGGAGGACATGGTGGTAACCATCTCCCACTCGGGCTACATCAAGCGCACCTCGGTATCCACCTATCGTCGTCAGCGGCGCGGTGGTCGCGGGCTCAACGGCCAGGACCTCAAGGAAACCGACTTCATCGAACACCTCTTCGTGGGCTCCACCCACGACTACATCCTGGTGTTCACCGAAGACGGCAGAGTGTTCTGGCTCAAGGTTCACGAAATTCCGCAGGCGGGTCGTTCCGCACGCGGCAAGCCGATCGTGAACCTGATCAACGTCACGCCGGATACGCGCATCAAGACTCTGCTGCCGATTCGCGATTTCCCAGCCGATCAGTCGCTGCTGTTCTGCACTCGCAACGGCACGGTCAAGAAGACGTCGCTGGCGCAGTACGCAAACCCGCGTTCCAATGGGATCAAGGCCATCAAGATCGAAGATGGCGATGAGCTGATCGACGTACAGATCACCTCGGGAACGAACGACGTGGTGCTGGCAACACGGATGGGTCTCTCGCTGCGCTTCCATGAGGGAGACGTTCGCGAGATGGGTCGCGACACCACGGGTGTAAAGGGAATTGCACTGCGAAAGGATGATGCGGTTGTGGGAATGGTTGTCGTTCGTCGCGATGCCACGCTCATGGTCGTTACCGAGAAGGGACTCGGGAAGTGCACGCACATTGACGACTACCGTGTTCAGCGGCGCGGCGGAAAGGGGATTCTCACGCTCAACCGCACAGACCGAACGGGCAATGTCGTTGCGCTCATGGAAGTGCTGCCGGAAGACGAGATCATGATCATCACGCGCAATGGCGTGGTGATTCGCTCCTCGGCCGCACAGGTGCGTGTAACCGGACGTAACGCCCAGGGAGTGAAGCTTGTGCAGCTGGACGACGGCGACATGGTAACCGCCGTGGCGCGTGTCGTGCCAGAGGATGAAGAGGGCGCCGGTGACGATGGTGAGGAATTGGACATGGATGCCGCAGTGGCGGAAGGGTCCGAGTTCGAGGAATAACTCGATCCTGCCCTTGAAGCCGGCCCGGGAGGAACGACAGTAGCCTTCCGGGCCGGCTTGCAGTCGGGGGCAGCCTGGCCCGGGAACGGGGCACCGTGCCGGTTACCGGTCGCCCCTTGAGTCGTTCAAGTCACGAAGACGTTTGCACTTTGCAGTATCGCTCGCACGCCTCTGCCGGCTGCAGGCGTCCTCTCAGGATCAGTCCACTATCTTGCCACGCGAATGCGACCTGGATCGTGACGACGCTGTCCGACGATCGCGCAAATACCGACCCAGACAATCCGATGGTAGCATCAGCACGGTCAGATGTTTCGCTGGTATCACTGGCAGACATTCAGAGAGCAGCGCAACTGCTGGATGGTGTGGCGGTAAGAACACCCGTTCTTCCATGCAACGAGCTGTCGGCCGACGGCGCGCGCGTGTTCCTGAAACCGGAGTCTCTGCAGCGCGGCGGTGCCTTCAAGCTTCGGGGGGCTTACAACTTCGTCAGCGGCCTGAGCGACGAGGAGCGTGCGCGCGGTGTGGTTGCACCGTCGTCAGGAAATCACGCACAGGCTGTGGCACTGGCCGCCAGTATCTTCAACGTGCCCTGTACGGTGGTCATGCCGGTCACGGTTACATCCGCCAAGCGCAAGGGCGCTGAGCGGCTGCGAGCCACAGTTGAGCTTGCGGGCACCACGACCGAAGACCGCTGGCAACGTGCTGTGGCAATCGCGAAGGAGCAGGGCGCCACGCTGGTGCCGCCGTACGACAACCTGTCGATTATCGCCGG
>DATGOL010000131.1:0-5706 GCA_035306065.1 Gemmatimonadales bacterium
AGCTTGTCGGTTGCTCCACAGACGGACCACCCCGCTCGCAAATGGTGGCACACGGCCACTGGCTCATCTCTTGCCCGGATTCCATCCGGATACATGTGGTAACGCCGGACGAAGAGGTTCCCGTGCCCAACAACGAAACCAGTCGGCTTCCGCAGGTGCTGGTGGTAGACGACAACCGCGATAACATCGCGATAATGCGCGATTTTCTGAACGTGCGCGGATACTCGGTGACAGTTGCGTACGACGGCAACGAGGCACTGCGCAAGTTCAACGAGATCAGGCCTTCCATCGTGCTGCTCGATGTGATGATGCCGGGCAAGAGTGGCTGGGAGGTGTGCCGGCTCATTCGCGAGGCAGCCCCGCCCGAACACAACGTGCGCATCATCATGGTTACCGCTCTGGACCAGTGGGAAGACAAGCGGCAGGCGCTGCTCGATGGTGCAGACGATTACCTCGAGAAGCCTTTCGCGCTGGCCGACCTGGCTGCAACCGTGGAACGAAACGCAGCGCGGCTGAGCGAGCCCGGATGACCCGGTCGGTCGCGCTGCATTTTTCGTTGTTTAGCACTGGAAAGCGCTTCGCGTGACCGGTCCCGTACTGCTCGTTGATTCTGTTGATCCCGCCGTGCGGGAAGCGGCAGCGCTTCTCAGCATAAACGAGGTGCGGCAGGCGGCATCACGGGACCTTTCCGCTGCCATCGCAAGCGGCGACAGCATCTTCGCCGTGATTACGACAACAGACAACCCTAACGCGCTCCGCGATATCGTTACGGCGGCCCGCGCACGCCACATTCCGGTGATCGTCGGTGCTGCCAGCGAAATGCTCCGGCGCCGCGCGGTGGAAGTGCGACCTGATGACTGGTATCGCTCCCCGGCACCGGCGGACGAGATCGCCGCACGAGTGCGCGCCGCAGTGGTACGCTCCTACGGACTGCAGTCCGAGGATTCCGATACCTCTGCGGCAGACGAGCGTGAGATTGCCCTGTACGACTCCCTGACGGGATTGCCCACCCTGCCAGTCATGATCGAGCGGTGTCGGCGGGCGATAAAGGACAGCGGGGAGCTCGAAGTTATCTACCTCAGCTTCATGCGGTACGCCAAGCTCGAGGAAATCTACGGCTGGGAGAAGCTCGACGGCGTGCTCGAGACAACGGCCGCCGCGGTACAGCAGGTGCTGGACGAGTCGGGAGTTCCGTCTTCCAGGCTGATGGTAAGTTTCACCAATGACGATGAATTTGTGCTGTTCAGCATTCCCCAGGCCGGTGCTGATGCCGCATCGGACGCGGACATCACGAAGCTTGCCTCGGCCCTGCGGGAGCAGGTTGCAGCAAGCGTGGAAGCAGTTCATGGGGAAGACGTAGCTGCGCTGTTCGACATCTTCGTGGGCCGTGCACACGTGCACTACAATCCCAAGGTTCGGCTTCAGCGGCTCGTGTATCGGGGCATTCGTGAGGCGGCTAGCGCAGCCCGCTCGGTGGAGGAACGTGAGCGTGCACGTCGTGTCGCAGAGCTGCGTGCCGTTATTCGCGATGGGCTGGTGTACGTGGACTACCACCCCATCGTACATGCGGCGTCGGGGCAGATATACGGCTACGAGGCGCTCGCGCGCGGAGTGCTGCGATCTCTCCGGAGCCCGGAGGTAATGTTCGATATCGCCGCGCACGCAGACCTGCTGTGGGAACTTGGCAGGCTGTGCAGGCAGAAGGCCGTTGAGGGAATGGACAGTGTGCTGCAGGACGGCGAACTCTTGTTCATCAACGTTGACCCTCACGACTTTGCCGACCCGCAGTTCGACGAATCATCGCTCCACTCGGCAGACCCCGAACGGGTTGTGATCGAGATAACCGAGCGCACCGCGATCAAGGACTATCCGCGCCTTCGCGACAGGCTGCAGATATTCAGGGAGCGCGGATTCCGCTTCGCGGTAGACGACGCCGGCAGCGGCTACGCGGGCCTTGGTTCGATCGCTAACCTGGAGCCCGACTTCATCAAGCTCGACATGTCGCTCATCCATGGCATCGATTCCAACTTCATCAAGCAGAACCTGGTGCAGACCATGGTGCGCTTCGCGAACGAGCAGGGCGCGATGGTGATCGCGGAGGGAGTGGAGAGCGAGCCGGAGTATGCCACGGTGCACAGGCTGGGTGTTCACCTGGTGCAAGGCTTCTTCCTGAACAGTGACGCGGTTGAGCGCGACATGACTTCACTTTGAAACCCGTGAGGCGTGCCGTCAGCCTCGTTCCAGCAGGCGTTCCACCAGTGCCCAGCTTCGGTCCGCGGCTCCCAGCCCTGCACGAACAGTGGCGCGGGCAGCAACGCCGGCCGGTGTTCGATAGGCAGGCATCATCAGCCATGTCCTGATGGCATCTTCCAGTTCGGCTGCGTCTTCAACTGCACGACCACCGCCGCTCTGGATGAGCAGTCCCGCCTCACGGCTGGCATGGTGGCGAGAGCCGAACAGCACCGGCGCACCGAATGCAGCGGGCTCCAGAACCGAATGCAGCCCGGCCGAGTGAAAGCCGCCGCCCACGAATGCAACATCCGCAAGCGCATACAAATCGCCCAGTACTCCGGTGCGGTCAACGATTACCACGTCGGCGCTCGATGCCCCCGCCGTTCCCAGGCGCGCAAGGCGAAGCCCGGTTTCCTCCGCCCAGCTCTCTACAGGCGCAAGGTGTTCCAGGGTAGGCTCGTGAGGTGCGATAATGAGACGGGCGCCTGACACCCGCGACGCCAGTTCCTTCCATGCAGGAAGCAGAACCGCCTCGTCTGCCGGCCACGTGGAACCTGCCACGAGCGTGGGCCTGCCTGACGCCAACGACGCCAGCAGTTCACCTTCCAGGTCTGTGTTGCGAGCACGCTCCCACACCTGGTCAAACCGGGTGTCGCCGGTAACCGTGATCACGCCGGGCCTGACGCCCAGCTCCACCAGGCGGTCAGCATCTGCCGCATCCACTGCTCCAACGCTGTCCAGGCTGGCGTATGCCTTGCGCAGAATTCCAGTGGCCCACCCGGACCGGCGCGAAGACGTTGCAGCAAGCGTGGCAGACACCAGGCCGAGTGCAACATCCCGCCGGGACGCCTCACGCGTCAGCATGGGCCAGACATCCAGCTTGCTGAACACGAGCGCCGTGGGCTGAAGCGAATCCAGCGCTACGCGCACATCACCGGGGGTGTCGAAGGGCAGGTAATCCGCAAAGTCCACCGGAAGTCCTGACGCAAACTGCGCCGCACTGGGCGAGAAAAAGCTGTAGGCAAGCTGGAGGTCCGGCCTTCGCTCACGCGCAGTGAGCAGCACCGGACGAGCCTGCAACCCCTCACCAACGGACGGCGCATGCATCCACAGCAACTCCCGGGACGCATCACGAAACTCCTCTGCCCACTGCGCATAACGGGCACGAATACCGCGTCGCGCCCGCAGCGCATTCCACAGCTTCGTCTCGCGACGTGGCGCTATGGCAGCCGCACCCCGGGCGAGCTGCCCCGCGGCAGAGTAGAGAAGCCGATGGTACGACCTCACCTGATTCGAACCCGCTGTGTCAGCGTGGGGCTGCGAGGCCGCTCATCGCGGCCTCTATGGCAACGCGCAGATTCTCGATGGACTGCACACCCTCGAGTCGCTGGTTGCCCACAATGAAACTCGGCGTTGAGCGCACGCCCGTTTGCACCGCTCGTTCGTAGTCGGCAGACACCAGCCCTTCCATCACGCCATCGGCAACGCACCGGGACAGCTCGCTTGCGTCAATGCCTGCAACTGAGGAAAGCGAATCGAAAACCGCAGTGGCCGAAGGAAGCTCACTCCACTGCTCCTGGGTGGCGAACAGCTGCTCGGCATACTCGAAGAAGCGTCCCTGCGCTCCCGCGCACATCGCGTAGTTCGACGCCTCACGAGAGTGCGGATGCATGCGCAGCGGCATGTTCACGTATGCGAAGCGCACCTTTCCGCTGTCAATGAACTCCTCGCGAAGCTGCGCAAAAGTGCGGTCGTGCCACACCTTGCAGAAGGGGCACTGGAAGTCCGAGATGTCTATCACCCACACCGAGGCCGTGTCGCTTCCCAGGATGCGGGCGGCGTCTGCGGCCGCAACGCGCGGGTCGGCTGCGGCGTCACCAGTCGCCGCAGGGCGCGCTGCCTCTGCGGTGGCAGGATCGATCGATTCGCCGGCGTCGGCGCACGCGAGGGTCGCGGCAAGCAACGCGACCGCCGGAAACGAAGAGGTCTGGCGGCGGAACAGGGTAGCGAACGTCGAGGAGCGCACGGGCGGGTTTATGGACATTGAGGGACGCACGGTGGGGCGCACTGGTCGGGCGCACTGGAGGTCTTACGGTGAAGCGATTCCGAGCGCTGGACGGGTGCATTCCTGGAACTCACCGTAAATGCCTGATCGCCCGATCACCGTGGTGGAAAACCAGTTGTGGGGACACAATCTATATACGCCTGGGCCGCTCGGGGTGAGGCGGCTGCGTCCGATGCTCCGGCGCGCGCGGAATTGCGGCCATGCGGAGTTGCGAGGACAATACTGGACACGAGTGTAGGATCATCGCTGCTCGGAGGCTCTATGTGCGGCTTCAGTAGCGCTGCGCATCGATCCGGAGCCTTCCTCTGGCTCATTACCTGCCATACCGGCGTGCAATGATATCATTCCTCCTTCTGCTTCTCCAGTCGATCCAGGTGCCGGCTCCAACCGGCATGGTGAACGACTTTGCCAACGTGATTCCGGCTGAGCAGCAGTCGCGCATGGAGAGACTGGCTGCATCAGTGAGGGGTGCCAGCGCCGGGGAGATCGCCGTAGTCACGCTGCCAACGATAGAAGGACGCGACGTTGGGCAGGTAGCGCTCGAGATTGGCCGCGCATGGGGTGTGGGCGCGCAGGGCTCCGCTGGAGATCCCGCTCGCAATGCCGGAGTGGTTCTGCTGATTGCCATCGAGGATCGAGCCGTGTCCGTGCAGGTGGGGCGCGGCGCGGAGGGATTCCTCAACGATGCCAGGGCAGGCGACATTCGCCGCGAGGCAACGCCGCTGCTGCGGGAAGGTCGTTATGGCGATGCCCTTGAGCTCATGGAGTACCGGGTGGCGGAGGCGTTTGCAGCGGAGTTCGCTTTCTCGCTGGACTCCGCCCTGGTTGCCCCCGTGGCGTCCGAGCGGCGCGGGACCCGTGACGGAATGGGAAGCACGCTGTTCAACGTCGCGATCATGTTCATCTTCATAGTGCTGATCATGAGCCGAATGGGTGGCGGTGGTGGCCGTGGCGGGCGAGGCGGCCGTGGAGGCGGCCCGCTGATTATTCCGCCCTTCACCATCGGCAGAGGTGGAAGAGGCCACGGTGGCGGCTTTGGCGGTGGCTTCGGAGGTGGCGGTTTCGGCGGCGGAGGCGGCTTCGGAGGCTTTGGCGGCGGAGGCGGATTCTCCGGCGGAGGATCGAGCGGCGGGTGGTGATTACCATCCGCAACCCCTCACCCGTAACCCCTCACCCGTAACCCGTAACCCGTAACCCGTGCCTCTAATGCCCCCAACGCTCACCGACCTCGTCAACAGCCTCCGCAAGGTTCACGGCGATGCCCTTCGCACTATCGCCGTCTACGGCTCGGCCGCCGCTGGCGAGCACGCTCCCGGACATTCCGACATCAATGTCCTGGTGATCGTGGATGACGTCCCCGTGTCTCAGCTTCGCGAGGAGGGCAATGCCACACGAGAGTGGGTGGCGGC
>DATGOL010000132.1:0-14790 GCA_035306065.1 Gemmatimonadales bacterium
GGAAGTGGAGCGGGAACGGCCGGTGGTGCTGGAGGAATGGCGTGTTGGTCAGGGTGCGGGTGCGCGGCTGCGTGACATACAGTTCCCCGTACTGTTTGCTGGCTCCGCGTACGCGGAGCGACTCCCGATCGGCACGGAGCACTCACTGCGCACCTTCAGGCATGACGACCTGGTTCGCTTCTACCGGGAGTGGTACAGACCGGAGCTGATGGCAGTGGTGGCAGTCGGCGATTTCGATGCCGACTACGTGGAGTCACTCGTGCGGCAGGAGTTCGGAGGTATTGCCGCCGGCAGCGGGGCACCTCGCGAGATGGCAGAGGTGCCAGGTATTGACTCTACACGATTCGCGATCGCCACGGACCCCGAGGCAACCGGCACGTCCGTGAACGTGCTATGGATGCACGGCCCCGACTCGGTACGGACAGTCGCGGATTATCGCGAGCGCATGATCCACGCGTTGTACGGCAACATGCTGGACTCGCGATTCGGCGAGATCGCACAACGGCCCTTCGCTCCCTTTCTGGGCGCATCCAACTCGTACGGGCCGCTCGTTCCTGCCAGGAATGCCTATGCCCTGGGTGCCGCGGTAGCAGACACGGGCATCCTGCAGGGCCTGGAAGCGCTGCTGGTGGAAGCAGAGCGCGTGGCCAGGCATGGCTTCACCGCGGGAGAGCTCGAACGTGCCAAGGCCGGCAACATGCGGGCAGTGGAGCTCGCATACGCGGAACGGGAGAAGACGCCGTCCGGCGCCTTCACGCAGGCCTACGTTGGTTCGTTCCTCGACGGTGAGCCTGTAACGGCCGTATCTACCGACCTGGAACTGCATGAGCGACTTCTTCCAGGTATAGAACTGAGCGAGGTGAATGCGCTCGCCAGGCAGTGGGCCGCGTCTGATGACCGGGTGGTGCTCGTGAGCGCACCCGAGAAGGATGACGTTGTCATGCCGTCTCCAGGCGATCTTCGGGCTGCATTCGCGCGGGTTGATGCAATGCAGATCGAGCCGTGGCAGGACAACGTTGCCGACAGTCCGCTCGTGGCCGTGGTTCCGGCGGCCGGAAGCATCGTTGGGGAGAGTATCGACAGCGCAACCGGCATAACGACATGGGAGCTGAGCAATGGTGCACGCGTATTGCTCAAGCCTACGGACTTCAGGGATGACGAGATCCTGTTCCGGGCGTGGAGCCCCGGCGGTTCATCGCTCGTTGCAGACAGCCTGCTCATCTCGGCAACATTTGCAACGTCCATCGTAGAGCTGGGCGGGCTTGGATCGATGGACCTTCCTCAGTTGGAGAAGGCGCTGGCAGGCACCGCTGCTTCAGTGTCACCGTCCATCGGTTCGCTGGAGGAGTCCATGAGCGGCGCGGCCGCCTCACGCGACCTGGAGCTGATGTTCCAGCTGGCGTACCTCTACTTCACCGAGCCGCGACGGGACAGCTCTGCCTACGTCTCGCTCCGGCAGCGGATCATGCCTATCCTGCAGAACAGGGGTCGAAGCCCGGAGAGTGCATTCAGTGACACCCTGCAGGCCACACTGGCGCAGGGCCATCCTCGCGCTCGGCCGCTCACGCCGGAGCGACTGAACGAGTTGAACATGGACGCCGCACTTCGCATCTACCGCGAGCGGTTCGCGTCTGCCGGTGATTTCACGTTCGCTCTTGCTGGAAGCTTCGAGGTGGACTCCGTGCGTGAACTCGTGAAGCAGTGGGTGGCCAGCCTGCCCGACGACGGAAGGCGTGAGCAGGCCCGCGACGTTGGAATCAGGCCGCCGGAAGGCGTGGTGAGCAAGCTCGTGAAGCGCGGCTCCGAACCCCGCGCAACCACGCAGATCATCATCACCGGGCCCGCGGAGTTCTCACAGGAGCACCAGCTGAGCCTGTCTGCACTGGGCGAAGTGCTGAACATCCGGCTGCGGGATGCACTGCGCGAAGACCTCGGCGGTACGTATGGAGCTGGCGTGAGCGTTGGCCTGCAGCGCGAACCCTACGGTGCATTCAGCATCTCCGTGGGCTTCGGAAGCGCACCTGAACGTGTTGACGAGCTGTCGCAGGTTGTGTTTGCGCACCTTGATTCTCTCAAGCGCGCTCCGCCTCGCGACGAGGAGGTGAGCACCGTGCGCACGATGATGCTGCGGTCTCGTGAGACATCCATGCGCCAGAACGGCTTCTGGATTTCGCAGATGGCTGCATACGATCGAATGGGGCTTCCGTTTGCCGGAATTCCTGAGGGAGCATCGCGAATCAACGCGCTAACACCGGCGCGAATTCAGCAGGCGGCTCAGCGATACCTGAGTGACCCTGGCTATGTTCAGGTAACGTTGATCCCGGAGGGCGAAGGATGATGGATTCTCTGCCGATAGCTGTTCGATTCACCAGTCTGGCTGCATGCGCGGCATTGCTGCCGGCATGCGTTGGGGTGTCCGATGGGGCCGAGCGTGCGAATGCCGTGGAAGACGTCCAGGTTCCATTGGTTCCGCCAGCGCCCCCTGTGATTCAGTGGTATCCCGAATCGCCGGTGCAAGGTGCTGCCGTAGTGGTGCTGGTGGCTGCCGGAGACAGCGTTGCATCCTCTGCGATAGCTGGTGTGGACGGCGAGATCAGCGGGCAGTCACTGCACTTCGAGCGCACGGTTGATGGAAGGTGGATGGCGATTGGCGGCATTCCGATTGATTCGAAGGACAGCATTGGAGTGCCGCTGCTCGTGCACTTTGCCAGTGCGCAGTCGGATTCGCTGAGCGTTTCGCTGCCGGTTGCGTCCGGTGATTATCGCATGGAGCGCCTGACGGTTGCGCCGCGCTTCAGCCAGCCGCCGGACTCCGCGCTTGCGCGCCGGATGGCAGACGAGTCTGCGCGTGCGCGAGCTGTGTCACGCGCATCGCTAACCACGCCGAGGCTCTGGAGTGCACCGTTCCATCGTCCGCGCCCGGGCCGCATAACGAGCGGCTTCGGTTCGGGACGGATGTTCAACGGCCAGGTACAGAGCCGCCACATGGGCACGGACTTCGCCGGTGCAGTTGGAACCCCCGTAACGGCAGCCAACTGCGGCATCGTGCGGCTCGTTGGTGACTTCTACCTTGCAGGCAACGCCATTTACGTGGACCACGGCGCTGGACTCGTTACCGGCTACTTCCACCTCAGCGAGCCGCTCGTGTCCGAGGGCGACACGGTGAGTACCGGACAGCTCATCGGGCGCACCGGTGCCACCGGGCGCGTTACCGGCCCGCACCTCCACTGGATAGCCCGACTTGGTACCACGACAGTGAATCCCACGAGTCTGTTTGCGCTGGATTCACTGGCGGGTGCCGCGCTGCCGTCAAAGGGTGTGCGCGAGTGCGTGGCGATAGAGTGAGTATCGTACTGATTGACCTTCCGCCTGCGGACACTCTACCCGCCAACACGCCGCGCTTCCTCCCGGTATTTCTCCGCTTCCTCCGGCACGCCTAGCGAGTCCCACGCAGCCGCCAGGTCACTGCGTGCAGCAACCAGGAAGCTCACACCAGGCTCGCTCTCCTGCGCCACGATCTCATACCCTTCAGCACTCTCCTCGATAGCCTCCCGATAGCGCCCCTGGCGCAGCAGCACGCGTCCCAGCTTGATCCGCGCAATGCCCGTGCTCGAGTGACCCGCCGGAAGCACCGTCTCGAATACATCCACAGCCTCACGAAACAGACGCTCGGCCTCCGCATTCGATCCGCGCTGCATGTGCACCGTTGCAAGGTTCGAGACGGCAACAGCATACAGGTTGTGGCGGTTTCCATGCATCTGGCGCTGAATGTCCAGCATTCGAAGGAAATGGCGCTCCGCATCGGCAAGTCTACCGTCAGTCACCGCCAGGTTGCCCAGCTCATTTAGTGCGGACGCCACACGCGGATGCATCGGGCCGTACACCCGCTCCTGTATGGAGTGAGCCTGCTCCAGCACGGCAGCCGCCTCGCTCCGCTTGCCCTCGTACACGAGAGCCCTGCCGAGCATCGTAAGATTCGCTGCTGTGGACGGATGGTCGGCACCGTGCCAGCTCATGTTGATCTCCAGCGCCTCACGATACAGCCGGTTCGCCTCCGGATAGTTACCCAGCTCGAACTGTACGGCTCCCAGGTTGATCAGGTCACTAGCGACTCTCGGGTGACGCTCGCCATACAGCTGCCTCGACAGCCGCAGCACCTGCCGGGAAAGTGAGTCGGCAGCCTCGTAGTCACCGATATAGAAATGGTTGTTCGCCAGCCCGTACATGCTTGACACGTACTCGGGTGCCGGCGGGTCTGACTGAGGCGCAATACGAGTCGCCGTGTCATACGCAGCAATCGCCTCGGAGTAGCGCCCCCTCAACTCGAGCACGTGTCCGAGTGCAGACAGTGCGTGGATCTCGTCAGAATGCCCACCAGCTTCACTCTCGCGAACCAGCGCCAGTGCCGAACGCGCGAGCTGTTCCGCGTCGTCATAGCGAGCCTGGTCCGAGCGCAGCAGCGACAGGGCAACCATGCTCCGGCTTAGGTCCGGCTGTCGAGCACCGGCTATCCGCCGCCTTTTCTCCAGGCTCGAGGTTAGCAGCGTGTCGGCCTGGTCCAGCAGCCCCAGCTGCCGGGACAGCTCGCCAAGTGTCTGGTACAACTCCGCTTGTACTGCCGGTTCAGCTGCGAGGCCACTCGCCTCCTGCACACCGCGTTCGATGAGCGTGATCACGCGAAGGCTGTCCGCGGGTGATACATCCGGGTCACCACCCTGGAAAAGCGAAACCATGAACTGTTGAATCCGCTGTGCACGTGAGGCCTCCGCAATGGCAGCGTCTCGTGCACTCGCAAGCCGACCCGTGTAGAACCCCACCAGCGATACGAGCAGTGCTACGACAGCGGCAGACCCGATCACTGCAGTACGGTTTCGCTGCACGAACTTGCGCAGACGATACCCCGCAGAATCCGGCCGTGCCTCCAGCGGCTCATGCTCTTGAAAGTGATCCAGGTCGCGTACCAGAGCATCCACCGTGCGGTACCTACGGCTGATGTCCTTGTGCAGCGCCGTGAGGCAGATGACATCCAGCTCCGTCCACTGCCTGCGCGAAACGTGCGGCACGCCGGATTCCGCACCGAGCCGTGCCTTCCTGGCAATTGCAACGCCAGACGGGCGCGGCGGCTGATACTCAGCCACCAGTCGTTCCAGCTCGGCCGGCGTTCTCTGCGCCACGTCGAACGGAAGGCGGTGCGTTAGCAACTCGAAGAGAATCACACCGAGCGAGTACACATCTGCCTGCACTCCCACGCTCCTGCCACTCAGCTGCTCAGGCGATGCGTACGCAGGCGTCATCAGACGCAGTGCGGTTCGCGTTGGATCGGCGTCTGAATCCAGGTTCTCCAACTGCTTCGCAATTCCGAAGTCGAGAAGCTTTACCTGTCCTTCCCCTGTTACCAGAATGTTGGACGGCTTCAGGTCTCGGTGAATGATTGCTCGTTCATGCGCGAATTGAACCGCCGTGCATACATCGCGAAACAGTCGCAGCCGGGTCTGTAATGTTGCGTTTCGTGTTTCACAGTACTCACTGAGCGATACGCCATCCACGTACTCCATGGCAAACCACGGAGTGCCATCGGCGGTGGTGCCTGCGTCGTAGAGCTGGGCAATGTTCGGATGAGCCAGTTGAGCGAGCGTTCGCTGCTCGCTCGCGAAGCGTTCCCGCCTGGCTGGGGACAGCGAGGCGTCGCGCAGGAGCTTGAGCGCAACGAGGTTGCCAACGTCTTCCCGTCGTGCGAGGTGCACGACACCCATGCCGCCTTCGCCCAGCATCCGAAGTGGTATGTAGGGACCGATTGACGGGATCTCGCGCCGCTCGGATCGACCGCCGAGTATCGCATGAGCGGTATCGGCAAGACCGCCGTCGAGCGCGGTGTTCTCGCGCGCGTCGGCATCCAGCAGCGCTCGAACCTGGCTCTGCAACGCCTTGTCGTTACCGTACTCGGACACGAGCACGTGCTCGCGCACGTCAGGCGGCATGTCCACCACCCGGTGGAATACCCGCTGAATCTCATTCCAACGGCTCGAGTCAGTCATGGATCTCCTGCGGCGCGTGTGAAGGCGATCAGCGCAGTCCTTCCAGCCGAAGCGCAAGCCATGCGCGCGCAACTCTCCAGTCGCGCATGACGGTAGCTTCGGACACCTGCAGCAGCTCTGCTGTTTCGGCCACCTCCAGTCCACCGAAGAAGCGAGCCTCCACAACCTGCGCCTGACGAGCGTCCAGCTTCGCCAGCGCGTTGAGTGCCTCGTTGAGATCCAGCAGTTCGCCCGCGGTATTCACCTGCCCGTCCAAACCTTCGTCGAACGTAACGAATGCTGCATCAGCACCGCCTCGCTTCTCCGCCTGCCTCTTTCGGGCGGCCTCCACGAGAACCTGGCGCATTGCGCGCGCGGCGATACGCCTGAAGTGAAGCTGTGATTGCGGCTCGAGATTCAGGGACGGTGCAAGCTTGAGCCACGCCTCGTGAACCAGTGCGGTTGGGCCGAGCGTGAAGGAACCCTCGCTTCGTGACACTGCGCTCGCAAGACGTCTGAGCTCCTCGTACGCCATGCTGAACAGCTCATCCAGTTCTGTATGGCGGTTGGGCGAAGCTGGTTCGGAAACGTTCGTTGACGATGCCTCAGGCTCGCCCATGACAACTCCAGATGCGATTTCGCGCAATGGGAAAGTGCGCGGGCTGCCTCGCGTCTGCGCGGACTCCACCCGTTCGCGCGAGTGAGGTTACAACCGGTGCCTGCCAGCCGCAACCACAGCTTGCGTTCCCGGTCTGCGCCGACATCGCCTGCCGCTGACCCGACCGATCCTTGAACGCCACACTACAAACCGGAGAATGATTGAATGATCACGGTCCCGCAGCAACAGCTGGTTGGCGCACTGAAGGCAACCGGATCGAGCGATCCGGATGTGCTCTTTGCGGCCAAGGAGGCGACCATGAAGGTTCAGCGTCAGCTGAAGCTGGTGGCAACGGGCTTCATGCTTTTCGGCGCTGTGCTGACCATAACGCTCCTTGGCGCGCCCGTAGGACTGCCGTTGCTGATTGGCGCGTACTGGTTGCGGCGCAAGGTGGCGCGCAACCTGGCAGACGCAGACGCTACCTACGGGAGTTATGTGGCTCACGCACGCTCGGCAGCCAGCACAGCGGACTCTCGGCTGGTGGGGCAAGTGACTACAGAAAGCCCACACAGAGTCGAAATCGGACCACTACCCTGATGGTTATCATTTACAACTGAGCGCTACGCGCGCGATGACAGCGCGCGGACCCTTGCCCGTCACAACCCGCTGTGCGTAGGGTTCGACATGCGAGAAGAAACCCCTGCGGGCAAGGTTCGCGTTGACAAATGGCTGTGGGCGGCGCGGTTCTACAAAACGCGCTCGCTCGCAGCAGCCGCGATCGACGGCGGCAAGGTTACGGTGAACGGTGATCGTGCCAGGAGAAGCAGGCTGCTTGGCACGGGAGACATCGTCACGGTACGCATCGTACAGGACGAGTGGACGCTTGTGGTGAAGGAGCTCAGCGAGCGTCGTGGTCCGGCGGCGGAAGCACGGAAGCTATACGAGGAGACCGATGACTCGCGGCGCGAGCGCGAGCGACAGGCGGAATCCCGGAGGCTTACAGCACCCGTGTTCCACTTCACCGAAGGCAAACCGAGCAAGAAGGATCGGCGATCATTGCGCCGGCTGAAGGGGAGTTGAGTGCGTGCCGCATGCCCATGAATGGCGACGTGCTTCCCGGGAACGATCGTCGTGCTCGCCTCCCGTTTGAAATGACATCATGGCGTCGCTGATACCCGGCATGAAGGCCGCGCAGCTTGGCTTCGTTGTCAACGCGGCGCTGGCTGGCACCAAGCTCATCGCCGGGCTGCTGGGCAACTCCTACGCGCTGGTGGCAGATGCAATCGAGTCTGCCACTGACCTGGTGTCGTCGCTGGTGGTTTGGGGAGGCCTGCGTCTCGCTGCACGCGATGCGGACGAGGAGTTTCACTTCGGTTATGCGAAGGCCGAGCCTATCGCGGCCGCGGTAGTGGCGCTACTGCTTGTGGGTGCCGGAATCGGTGTAGCGATATTCGCGGTACAGCAGATCCGCACGCCTCACGAATCTCCTGCTCCCTTCACGCTCGCGGTGCTCGTTGGAGTAATCGTCGTCAAGGAAGTTCTTTTCAGGCGGGTGAGCAAGGTTGGTGAGGAACTCGGGAGCACTGCCGTGGAAGCTGATGCATGGCACCATCGCTCCGATGCCATAACGTCTGGCGCGGCTTTCGTGGGAATCTGCGTGGCCCTGATCGGTGGCGAAGGCTGGCATGCTGCGGACGACTGGGCCGCCCTCGTTGCCGCCGCATTCATCCTCATGAACGGCGGCCGGATACTGCATCGCGCAGTGCTGGACCTGATGGATCGCGCGCCGGCTGCCGCGATTCTCGAAGAGGTGAAGCGCGCCGCGTACCGCGACGGGGACGTTCGCCTCGTTGAAACGCTGCGCGTTCGCAAGGCAGGTACCGTGTACTTCGTGGACATCCACGTTCAGGCGGATCCGGCAATGACGCTGCAGCAGGCGCATGACCTCAGTCATCGTGTGAAGAGCGCGATCCTGTCCGAGATACCATCGGTGGGTGGCGTGCTGGTGCACATGGAGCCCTGGCTTCCGAGTTAGGCCGGCAGCGCGCCGCTGGCGATCGGCGGCGAACCAGGGCCGACACACCGCCTGACAAAATCCTGCAGCAATCTATAGAAATCCCACATACACGTCGTACAGCGCGTGCGCCCACGCCGTTATGCCAAACCCTCGCAACGCATACAGCCCGCTGAACGCAACGCCGGCAATGAATCGGTAGGTAAACGAGCCCAGCTGCAACGGATCGCCATACGGACCAACGTAGTGCGCCAGCGAGAACAGCAGTGCAGACAGCAGCACCGCCACGGCCAGCGATGCGCGCCGCGAGAGTCCCAGCACTCGAGTGCTCAACGCGAAAATGCCCCCCACGAGCAGTACACGGAACACCAGCTCCTCGTACAATCCCGCTCCGAGCGAAAGCATGAGCCACGTTGCCCAGCCGTGCTGCTGCACGACACCCTGGATTGCGAGCGGCAGCACACCCAGTAGCTGTGAGGTGGCTGTGCCAACTACCACGCCAAAGAGCAGTGCAGCGAGCGCCGACTCGCCCAGCATCAGGCCGAACCAGCGACGGTTCCATTTCCATCCATGCTTTCTCGCATCCCGTACAACGAGCCAGGCGCCCAGCCCGAACAACGCGGCGCCGAGTACAACGGGTGCCCAGCGTCCGGCAATGGAAATGGCCACACCCCGGAGCAGCGCGTCTGCACCGTTGCGAACACCGCCCGAAGCAGGGCCCAGCAGCATCGCGAGCAGTTCGTAGAGCAGCAGCAGCGGAAGCGCGAAAAGCACCGAGTATCGCGGCGCGCGGGCTGCCGCCCAGTACGACCTGGAAGCTGCGAGTGAGCGATGTGTAGTGGCGCCTGGCACGATTGGTCTCTGCACGAATGAGTATTCCTGCCGGCCTGACTCGAGCCGGAATGGCGTCTTATACTACGAGGCCTCGCATAAGGGAGTGTCGCTCGCAATCCCGTTGCTCGCTCCCACTCGCGCCCTTTTCGCACCAGTCATGCTAGCCCCCTCCCGGCGCGACATCCAAAAGCTCCTGAACCTCGCCATCCCGGTAACGGTGGTACAGGTGGGGATGATGCTGATGGGAGTGGCGGATTCCATGATGGTGGGCCGCGTATCGCCCGAAGCGCTGGCTGCGGTGGCACTCGGCAACCTCTACTTCCTTGGCCTGTCCATATTCGGCATGGGAACGCTCATGGCGCTGGACCCCGTGGTTTCGCAAGCGGTGGGACACGGCGATCGTGAGGGTGTAGCGCGCGCGGTACAGCGCGGAATGCTCATGGCGCTGGTGATCAGCATTCCTGTATCCATGCTGCTCATTCCGGGTGAGTACCTGCTGTCGCTCATCGGTCAGCCCGAAGAAGTGATACCGATTGCGGCCGCCTACGCGCGCGCATGCATACCCGGCGTGTTCCCGTTCCTCGCATTCGCTGTACTTCGCCAGACATTGCAGGCCATGACGATCGTAAGGCCCGTGGTGGTGGTCGTGCTGCTGGCCAACGTGCTGAATGTGTTCCTGAACTGGGTGCTCATTTTCGGCAAGTTGGGTGTGACCGGAATGGGTGCAGTTGGTACCGGCTGGGCGTCCAGCATCGGGCGCGTTGCGATGCTTGCGGGTGTGCTGCTCATCGCGTGGCCGGTACTCAAGCCGGCGTTCGTTCCCTTTCGCAGGGACGCGCTCGCGCTCGCACCGATCGGACGAATGCTGCGCATAGGCGTGCCGATCGGGCTGCAGCACCAGCTGGAGATGGGAGCATTCGGGTTTGCGGCAGTGGTAATGGGGTGGTTCGGCGCGGTGGAAATGGCGGCACACCAGATTGCCATCAACCTTGCTTCGCTCACCTTCATGGTTCCGGTAGGAATCGGGGTCGCGGGCTCCGTGGTGGTTGGCCAGGCGGTGGGACGCGGCGACACTGATGAGGCAAGACGTTCGGCAGCTGGTACGACGATACTCGGAATGAGCGTGATGGTTCTGAGTGCCCTCGTATTCCTTACGGTGCCGGGGTTTCTTGCCAGGCTGTACACCGACTCACCCGCAGTTGTCGGGCTGGCGTCGCTCCTCATCCCCATCGCGGGGGTCTTCCAGGTATTTGACGGACTGCAGGTGGTATCGTCAGGCGTGCTGCGCGGAATCGGCGATACGCGCGCGCCCATGGTGGTGAACCTGCTCGGCTTCTGGCTCATTGGAATCCCCTGTGGCGTCGCGCTTGCTTTCCGAACGAACCTGGGCCCGCGTGGAGTGTGGTGGGGCCTCACGATCGGGCTGGTGCTGGTGTCCGTGATGCTGGCATGGCGTGTACGCAACCGCTTCGGGCGAGAGATCGTGCGCCTTCATATCGAAGACGTGCCTTCACGTTCTGCCGCCTGACGTGCCACATGGCTGTCGTCGCGCGCTGGGATGGTAGTAGAAGCCTTCCGTGAATCCCAGGGAGGAGAGCTTGACCAGGTTCTGGTATCCAGTGTTGTTCTGCGCAAGCACCACCAGATGGTAGTACGGCTTCCCGCCAACCGATCGGAGCTTCTTGTCGCCACGATGTCCAGGCGCCACGTACGCCTCCATCCCGATGATCGGGGTGAGCTTCGCCTTGGTTGCCTTTTCGTGGAACTCCCAGCTCGAATACATCACCCCGTGGTCCGTCACCGCGAGCGCCGGCATCTTGAGCTCGACCGCTCGCTCCACGAGCCGGTCTACCGGGTTACCGCCATCGAGCAGCGAGCCGTCGCTGTGGACGTGCAGGTGAACGAACTCTGGCGGTACGGCGTTCTTGGACATGGTGCGTGCGATCTGATTCGATGGGCCGGGATAAGTGGGCCCGAGAGGCCTTAGGCGTCGTCTCGGACCATGTATCCCACCATACCCGACTTCGCATGCTACCCATGCTGGAGCGCCTGGGACTGTACGGGCCTGCTGGATTTGCGGGGATGAGCCTTGATGACAATGGGGCGTCCTCAAGGCCAGAGATCATGGGATGCCCCTCCCGGTATTTCCGGGTAGAATGGAGGACGAGGCCCTTGGAGCAGGGCTTTCGCTCCCACGGAGCGCCAGACCAGGCCAGCGATGAATCAGAAGAGAAGAGCAGTGCGTCCCACTCCCAGAAACCAGGCCGCCATGGGCAGTAAGGATGCAGCGACCGACCGAGCGATGGCTGCATTCCTGTCCGCCCGGACATCCGGAGCTGTCGAGTCCATGCTGGCTTCCTACTCCTCGCTCGCTGGCGAGACGTACCGCGACCACGTACTGGCCAAGGCCTTCAGGGCGCTGCAGGAGCAGTTCGGACCCAACCCCTTCGCGTCCCACCCTCATGTTTCCAGAACCGCCTTCGATGCACACCTGCTGATACTGCTCGACTGGGTTTTGGCTTTGGAGAAGAGACCCGGCGCGGAGTCCGAGGGGCGAGAGATGGAAGTCAGCCGAGTTATCGATGCAGCGCTGAGATTCGGACTTACTGGTCTCGACGGAACAACGGCCTGGCGGATCCTGGACGCAGCCTAAGGATATGAACGCGAGTCGTACTGAGAGACTTCCTCCAACGCAGCCGGGCTATCTAAGGCGCTTCCCGCCGCTGGCCGGTGATAAGCGTCTCAGGTGGCTCGTCGGCTCGCTGTATCAGGTCCATCAAGGGGCTCAGAATGTAGACGACCGCCGCGCGGCCTAAAATAGGTTCTCTGCATCAACTTCCTGCAGAAAAACACCGGAAACGGGCGCCGCAGACGCTCTCCCCGAGTCTCAGAAGCACTGATGGCCATGGCCCCATGCTCAACGCACACGACTAAACGTCAGGTGTCGTTGTGCAGACCTTCCCGAACATACTTTTTACGGTCCACTAGCGCGTCAGCGAGAACGAACAGGAGTCCGGCAATCAACACCGCAGCCAAGCGGTGCCTGGGGTCAGGGAACAGCGGCGCTCCCAAGTCGAGGGCATCCCAAATGAGAAGCGCAAAAGCGAGAGTACCCGCTCCGAAGAGCACATGAGAAATTGCTTGAAGCAAAACCAGCAGATGCCTCCAATGGAGACCCCTGCGTCCTCCCCGAAAGTTGTTCTGCATAAAGTGATTCCTCATTTCACCTTGTGAACTCATAGTCCCACGCTAAACAAGGCGTAGGGCCAGGCCGAGCCAGCCAGCGCTCGGCCCGGTACTCAGGTCGATCTCAATTTCACGCTTCGGAGACGTAGCAACCCCAGTATGATTCGTACAGAAGCCGCCCCTCTGAATCATGCACGGCAGTGACATTGCAGATTACGATGAGCTCGCGCTGACTTCCACCCCCACCACCTCCGGGATTTCCGTCGTCGCCGCCGCCGCCTCCTCCTGAACTCCCACCGGAATCCCAATTGTAAGGATCCCAGCAATAATTCGCGTTGTAAAGACCCGCGAGGATATGGACTTTTGTTTGCGCGGCCTTCCAGTTGGCATACGCAAAACCGTACGCGGCGACGTATATCCCTGCCGTCGTCAGTTTGGGCGCGAGCCAGTCACGAATAGCCTTAAAGTTCGGCATGCCAAACGGCTGGTCCACGAGCGTTTTGACAACACCACCACCGAGTAAGGTTGCCCTCCCTCCCATCGCGTTAAGTACTCCGAAATACTCAATGCGTGCGGTTCTATATCCTGGCATGGCATCATGCAGCGCCTGAGAGATTTCTCTGCAGGAGAAAGAGCCTCCACCGCTCATGATTGAAATGCCGCCACCGAACATGCCACTTCCGATAGAGGAAGCGTAAAACGCGGAATGGCTGATATCAGGTGATACAACACGTTCCTGGATCGTTACGCCGGAATCTCGACTATGTCTAGCAGTAAAGCCTCCTCCAAGAGAGCCTGTTTGTGCCTGAATACCTCCTAGTGGCGGAAGCGATTGCGCACACTCGTAGGGCTGTCCTGATTCGCTGTAACACAGATCCTCTGGCGGGGTTGGTGGCGGGGGAGGAGTGAAGGCGGAGAACTGTGCATCAAACTGGTCAATCGATCGCGTGCGTACAAAGAAGTCCTTCAGACCGACCAACTCATCCCATTCGACAACCAGAACCGCTTCTTGGTTCACCTCGAGGAGGCCGGATATTGTATCAAGGACGTAGGTCTGGCCGCCAGCTGTCAGAGTAATCCAATTCGCTGGGGCTGAGGGTACACGACTCAGCGAGGGCAGTCCTGCTTCAGCCTTCGCTTCGCTCTCTAACGGTATGGAGGTTGGAGCTTCGCATGCGAGGAGGCCGACTGCTGCAACGAGTGCTACGGGGCGATACCGTGAGAAAGTAGTCACCATTCCCTCCAGAAGGGGTTAGTTGCGCTGCTCGTGCTGCCTAGTCCGCCCAGGTCGGTGATGCTTGGCCGACCTATGTGAATTCACTCTCCGGACAGAGACATCAGCGCACGTGGGGCTGACCAATTGGAGTCCGAACACGACCCATATGTCACCAGTTCGGTATCCGAGCTTGGTGCTGAACACGCCGAGGCAGTCGTGGCAATCATCATGAGTACAACGCGCTATCGTCGCGGCATTGACTGTCGCTTCCAAAGCGCTGTTCAATGGAGTTTGTCACGTTGTGCTCGAATACAGAGATACTTCGGAGTGGTATGGAAGCCTCACGCACTGCATTGTGCTGTTATCTGAACAATGCCAATCCGTCGCCACCTACTCCCATCCTAGCATGCATAGGCCGCACGACGATATGCCCTGAAGACGCAGAATCCCTACAATGTGCGCAAAAGGCCCACAAAGCGCGAAAGGCCGAAAGGGCGGGTGCGTCCAAAACGCTCATAAGGGCCCACTAACCGAAAGATATTCTGCACGGTCACAGGCTCTAATTGTCGTCCCGATTCGTGATGCCTGCCTAATGCCTGCTCCATCGATCGGTGCAGATTCCCATCAGGGTCTCAAACCCACCAGTGCTCAGCAGCCTCCGTGGTCGTTCGCCGCCCCATCGTGTAACGTGAATGTGCATCGCCTCGGCACTTGCGAACCCCGTCGAGTCGGAGACCTTTTTAGCGTTCCAGCCTAGGGAACCTCTGCACAAGCTCAGTCTGACGTGCGATATTAGTTAGGCACGCACATCGGACCCTGACTTCGAGAGCATAGAGAGCATGGCTGAGCAGCGGACGTTCGCCGGACTGGCATGGAACTCCAAGGGCAAGGTCACTCGCCGCGAGCGGTTCCTCTCCGAGATGGACGC
>DATGOL010000133.1:0-2752 GCA_035306065.1 Gemmatimonadales bacterium
GGAGTATCTGGCTATCCTTCGCATCGGTCACGTCCTCGGGCAGGTGGAAGGGGTCAGTTTGTGGAGAGCTGCCGACATCATCTGACCGACTGTACGGCGCGGACACCCGCGCCGCCAGCAAAGACGACGGCATGAAGCGACCTGGCTCACGCCCGGTACGATCGGGCAGCGCTGTGATACAGCGTGCCTGCTCGGTAGTTCCAGCCCGGGCCATCAAGTCGAGTAGCTCGAGCGCAATTTCCTGACCCGAATTCTAGCGGATGTCGCAGTGCTCCGACTCTGCCGCAGCACCTGCACAGTTAACTGGCTTGCTCAACTGATGAGGCTGGCATGAGCAGCGCCCGCTCTTCCGCCAGTGCGTTGCTGAACATTCGGAGCGCTGATCACCTCCAGCGCGTCCACGTCGAGATGATTGGTCGGCTCGTCCAGCACGAGTAGCGAGGGCGGACGAGCGCCGCCGAGTACGCAGGCGAACGATGCACGCAGCCGCTGGCCGCCGCTCAGGGTTTTTACTCGTTGCAACGCTGCCTCGTGCGAGTACAGGAAGCGAGCCAGGGCGTGACGTGTGGCGGTAGGATCCATCAGCTGGTGGAGCGCGCGAAAGTTGTCCAGCACCGAGAGCTCGGGATTCAGCGCGGCGCCGTGCTGGTTGAGGAACGCCACGTTTTCGTCAGGCAGTCGCCCCACAGTGCCCTCGTCGGTGGGGTGGTGGGTGGAGATGGCGTAGGTCGGTGGCGCGGCCAGGGAAAGCTGGCCAGCCCGGGGCAGACTTCTTGACAGCCGTGAATCATGCCGGTATGGTGGCACACATCGGCTGCCTGACGTCATCGGCACATGGTGGTCGTTGTCCGTTCGGGTGCCAGCCTCACACCGCTCACCCACCACGGCGCACTATCGTCCACTACCGCATGCGTCCCTTCGCTGCAGCATTCATGCTCTTCGTCGCCGCAATCCTGCCCCTGGCATGCGGCTCCAATGAGCCTGACGACGATGACTGGGTCTCGGTGTTCGGAGACGAGAACTACACCGTCTCATTTGCTCCGGATCGCCTGGAGCTGCAAGCCGGCGGCTGGTACTCCGTATGGTACAGGACGCAACACCAGCGCCCGCGCATTCACGGCGAACAGGCCTGGAATACCGAAACGGTGCGATCGCTGCTCAGGTGTGACGGCCTGTGGTTCAAGATTGCGGAAGTGCGCCTTACGAATAACCGGCGCGTAGTCTCCCGACAGCGTGCGTCGAAGGACGAGCTGGAGCTCCAACGATGGAGGTTGGTTGCGCGAGGTACGTCGGAGGAGGACATCGCGCGCATGGTTTGCGAGCACGCTGGTTCGCCGTAACAGTGCGGTGGTGCGCAATCGTGGCCGAATGTCAGAGGGTGCACTGATATTTCAGGACAGCGATGCAGCAGGTACATGTGCGCCAACTTCTTCCATCCAACTCAACACATGAAGCCCGACGGCCCTTTTCGCCCCATCGAGAACTCCTACCTGGTTTCCGGCACGCGACTATTCGCTGGTGAATACCCGGGCAGTCCGCCGAGCAATCCCACGACGGAACTCAAACAAAAGCTCGCGGGCTTCCTCGATGCAGGCATCACGGTTTTCGTGGACCTCACCGACGCTGCAGACGGGCTGGCGCCTTACGCGCGCGCATTCGATGCGCTCGCCGCGGAACGAAATGTCGAGATTCGATACGAGCAGCACACGATTCGCGACATGGACGTCTGCGACGTCGCTCACATGCATCGCGTGCTCGACGTCATCGATGACAGCCTCGCCGCCGGACTCGGCGTGTATGTCCACTGCTGGGGCGGGATCGGTCGCACGGGGATGGTGATCGGCTGCTGGCTGGTACGGCACGGACGTTCCGGCAGCGAAGCACTCGATGAAGTGAATGCCCTCTTCCGCACCATGTCGCCGAAGAAGGTCGCTCGTCACGGGAGCTGGGGTTCACCGCAAACGGCGCTGCAGCGTCAGATGGTGCGTGGGTGGGCAGCCCAGGAGTATTCCATGAGGGCACCAGCAGATGGTGCACAACAGGAGGCCTGAATGCACGAGCCTGACGAGGCCGAACGAGACGGCCTCTGGAAGCTTCTCGCGCCGTCGCCCGGTGCCACGCAGGAGCTCCGCAATCGCATGCGTGGCGCACTCATCGGGCTAGCAGTCGGGGACGCTGTTGGCACCACGGTCGAGTTCCGCTCGCCAGGCAGCTTCCCGCCCGTGACCGACATGGTCGGTGGCGGTCCGTTCCAGCTGGAGCCGGGGCAGTGGACCGACGACACTTCCATGGCGCTTTGCCTGGCTGAAAGCCTGATCGAACGCCGCGCGTTCGATCCTCACGACCAGATGGAGCGCTACCTGAGCTGGAGGGATCGCGGGCATCTCTCGAGCACTGGCCGCTGCTTCGACATTGGGAACACAGTTGGTGCCGCGCTACGGGCGTTCCAGGCAACTGGCGAGCCGTTCTCGGGACCCACGGGAGAGAAGACGGCCGGCAACGGGTCGCTCATGCGCCTGGCCCCGGTGCCGATGTTTTTCTTCAGCCGGAACGAGGACTCTGTTGCGCGGGCGGCCGAGATGTCTCGCACGACGCATGGTGCCCCGGTAGCGGTGGACTCGTGCCGGTACCTCGCCGCGTTGATTACGGGTGCACTGGGCGGCGCCCGCAAGGCTGAGTTGCTCGATGGCACCTACGAGCCGGAACCGGGCTACTGGCTTGAACGTTCGCTGCATCCGGTGGTTGCGGAGAT
>DATGOL010000134.1:0-5804 GCA_035306065.1 Gemmatimonadales bacterium
GATGTCGTCATTCAGAGGTACCAGCGTGTTTTGATGCGCCTCATCAGAAAGGCCAACGGCGGCGCGCAGTCGAAGCCGGGCCGTCTCACCTGACGACTCGACGAGCATGATGCTCGAAAAATCGCTCTCCAGCAGGCTTCGCACGCCTTCCAGCAGCGCCATAAGCGTGTCATCCAGCGACGGGTGCCTGATCACACTCATAGTGATCTGGGCAAGCTCCCTCAGGCGCGCCGCACTGGCCTCGGCCCGCCGCCGCGCGTCCTGCTCCGCCAGGTGAAGACGCGAACGATCTACCACGGCCGAAGCACGCTTCGCAACGGCGGAGGCCATCGCAAGATCGTTAGGATGAAACAGTCTATCGCCAAACTGCGCCAGCCCGAACACTCCTACCACAACTTCCCGTACGAACAGTGGCACCAGCATGAGCGCATTCAGCCCAACGTGCTGCAACCGCGAAAGGTGGTCCTCATTCAGTGCTATTACCTGACGGAGGTCTTCTCCCGTTTGCGGCAGCAACTCCGCGACTCCACTTCGGAACACCCTGCTCGCACCCAGTTCGTCGCTGATGCTCGATCGGTGAACGTCCAGCAGTTCCCGAACTGCGCCTGAGTTGCTGTCGTCCCGATGCCGGAAGAAAACGGGCCGGAGGGTATCGGACTCGGCGTCAGGCGTCAGGAAGCACGCGCAGTCACAGAATTCGGGTACTGTGACGTTTACGAGCCTGCCGAGCGCGTCGTCGGTACTGGCGGCATCGAGCAGTTCGTCGGTGGCGGCTGCCAGGAACCGCGCCCTCGCCAACTCCTGATCGCCCGCTCCGGGTGAAAACGGGGCGAGTGAAGAATCAAGCATGCGTCTATGGTTGCTGACCGGATGCTGCGGACTTGTCATCAACCAACCGAGCCAGCTTGCATGCGATACGCTTCAAGGGAGCGAGTGAACTGCGACGGTGCGCGTGAACGAGGTTTCGACGGCAGTGAACCAGTGTGAACGCTTGCAAACGAGGCACACTGGGGCAGTGCGTCCCGAACCTCTCGTCTGAATCAGCTTCCACTGCGGCGAACGAGTCTTTCCACCGCATGATGCGCGCCGCGGGACACGAAAAAAACCGCCGTGATTACGCAACATGTGGCGATAGCGCGATACGCCGCGGGTGTCTCGAGCTCACCAGTGGTGCGAGCGAGCGTCAGCCGGCCGTCAGCACGAAATTCGGCAGCGGGCCCCAAGAAGCGAACTCAGCCTTGACATCCGGGCTCCGGAGCGCTTTAACTGCCCCTGAACGGGCGCATTGCCGCGAGGCAGGCAGTGTGAGGGCGACGATCCACGTAACGGTGTTGCCTTCAGTCTACATAGTGGCGTTACCGCCACGGTGCTGGCTCGTCACCCTAACGCATACCCCTGCACGACTGCGGCGGCCGTGTTTAATGGCCTGTGCCGAGTTGCCGACTACCAACCGACTGTTTCTGAGATGACCCTGGAAATGCCGCGGTCGAGCCGCAAGGCCGCTACTGTAGCACCAAGAGCATCGAGCCATAGCCCCTTTCCGGTAACATCCGGACGCATCAGGCGAGTACTTCTCGCCTGCGCTTTCGCGGCGATTCTGCCGCTCGGAGCCGCCTCAGCCCAGCAGGGCTCAATTCCCTCCTCGCTCGGCGCAAACAGCAGCGTGGCTTCCGACCTCATGGCACGCATTGCGGCAACGGGCCTCTCTCCCGCGCAGATTCGTGATCGGCTGGCGGCAAGCGGATACTCGCAGTCGGTGCTTGACTCCTACCTGTCCGACCGAGGTGCGTACTCGGAGGCTCAGCCGCTGAACGCCAACGTGTTCGCGGCTGTGCGTGCACTCGGAATTGCGGACAACACGGAGCTGGAGGCAATGCAGCGTGCCGCGGGGGTTCCCGATTCGATGCCCGCCCTGGCGACGCTTGCGGATTCGATTGCCTGGCTGCGCACCTTCGACCCGGTAGCTGCCGATTCGCTGGCAAAGCTGGCGGCAATTTCCGACACGATGCCTCGCGTGTTCGGGCTGGACATCTTCCGCAGCGCAACAACGCTGTTCGAGCCGAACATGGCCGGCCCGGTGGACGCCAACTATGAGCTTGGTCCCGGCGATCGCCTCGTGCTCGTGCTGACCGGAGACATCGAGGCTGCATACAGCCTGGACGTCACGCGCGAAGGATTCGTTGTCGTGCCGCAGGTGGGGCAGATTCACGTCGCCAACCTTAGCATGGCAAACGCGGAACGGTTGTTCAGGCAGCGCCTGTCCCGTTCATATAGTGGTATAGGGAGTACCACCCGGTTCAGCCTGAGCGTGGCGAGTATGCGCTCCAACCAGGTGTTCGTGCTTGGAGACGTTGCGCGTCCCGGCAGCTATCGCATTTCAGCGGCAGGAACGGCGCTGACGGCGCTTTATGCAGCGGGTGGTCCGAGCGACAACGGAAGCCTGCGCCAGGTGATCGTGCGTCGCGGCGGTACCGCGGTGGACACGCTCGATCTGTACGATTACCTGCTGCGCGGAGACGCCTCTCGAGACCCGCGCCTGTTGAATGGTGACGTGGTGTTCGTGCCGGTGCACGGCGCTCACGTGCGAATTGGTGGCGAGGTGATTCGCCCCGGCATCTATGAGTTGCGTCACGGGGAGTCGCTGCAGGACCTGGTGCGTTCCGCGGGTGGGTTCACGGCAACGGCCGCCCGGCAGCGTCTTCAGGTAGATCGAATTCTGCCGCCGTCGCAGCGCGTGCCGGGCGGTCGTGATCGAGTGACGATAGACGTGGCGTCCAGCGGCGAGATCAATGGTGGTGTGGTAGACGGGGTGCCCGCGCTGCCTCTCGAGCCGGGCGACGAAGTGAGGGTGCTGCCGGTGGTCGAGCGCGTGCGCAATCGCGTGAGCGTCGAAGGACATGTATGGACGCCGGGTCTCCAGGGTTATGCGCCCGGAATGACTCTATCGCAGGCTCTGCGCGCGGCGGGCGGTCTACGTCCTGATGCGTATCTGGGCCGCGTGATCGTGAACAGGTTGCAGCAGGACTCCACCCGCGTTATGCTGCACGCGGCGGTTGCCGACACGACCGGGGCCGTGCTGAACGATCTTCGCCTGCAGGAGGATGACGAGATTCGCGTGTTCTCGCGAGTTGAGTTCCGACCCGAACGCCACATCGTGGTAACCGGTGCCGTGCGGCAGAGCGGGCAGTTTCCCTACCAGGAAGGAATGACCTTGCGCGATGTTCTGCTGCTGGCCGGTGGCCTGCAGGAGGGTGCCGACCTGCGTGAGGCAGAGATCGCGAGGCTTCCCAGGTCGAGGGAGAACGGGCAGATAGCACAGACCATTCGCGTTCCAATGGATTCCACGTACCTCTTTGACCGTGATGCAGACGGCCGCTACCTCGGCCCTCCGGGCGTGGGAGTATCGCGCAATGGTACGCCGGATGTGCCGCTGGAGCCGTATGACAACATCCTCATCCTCCGTCAGCCGGACTTCGAGCTGCAGCATACGGTATATGTGGGTGGCGAGGTGCAGTTCCCTGGTCGTTATGCACTTACTTCGAAGCAGGACCGGGTTACGGACGTGCTGAAGCGTGCGGGCGGAGTTACGTCCGAGGGTCACCCCGGAAGCGTGACATTCGTGCGGACGTCAAACAACGCCGGTCGCATAGGTATAGACCTGCCGAGTGTGCTGCGCGATGTGCGCCACCGGGACAACCTGCTGCTGCAGCACGGCGATTCGATCGTGGTGCCGCGTTACAGCGCGGTGGTGATGGTTCGTGGGGCGGTGAATTCGCCCGTTGCGGTTTCGTATCGTGAGGGAGCTCCGCTCAGCTACTACCTGCGTTCCGCGGGTGGCACGACGCGTATGGCGGACAAGTCGCTGGCATACGTAAGGCAGGGCAACGGCCAGGTGGAGGCGGTGGTGCAGAAGAGGTTCAGGCCGGATTACAACCCGGTGCCGACGCCGGGTTCGACGGTGTTCGTGCCGGAGAAGGATCCGAATGCGGGGCGGGATCTGAGCCAGACGATTGCGTTGGGTGCGCAGGTGTTTGGTGTGCTGGCGACGGCTGCTGCGTTGTTGTTGCGGTGAGGGCGGTGGAGAAGCTTCGCGCAACTCTAATGACTAGCCACGCTCGGGAGGCGTACACTCGCCGGTATGAGAAGACGTCTAGATGACAATGAATCGGTCTATCATGGATCATAGTAGCGCACCCGAGCCGGACGCATCGGCTTCCGATCTTCTCGCGCTCGTGCTTTCCAAGCGCCGGCTGATCGCGCGTAGCACTATCCTGGTCGCGCTTGCCGTTGGGCTGATCATTCTTGCCTTACCAAGAACATACACAGTCGAAGTCTCAACTCTCCCGATTGCTCCCACTCTGCCAGGAGGGAGAGTGGCAGGCTTGGCAGCTCAGTTTGGGCTTGGAGCAATCGGTACACCTGCCGGTCAATCCCCCGACTTCTATGCCACCTATCTTCAGTCGCGCGAGATTCGTCTGCAAGCGATCGAGCGACGAGTAGAATTTCAGCAGCCTGCAGGCTGGTTCAATGATGGCAAGCCAATGTGGGGTGACGGCTCGGTTCTTGGCCTCCTCAACATCAGCTCAGGTGACTCGTTACGTGCGCGAGAACTGGCCATTGCGAAGCTGCTTGACATGGTCACCGTCAGCGTGGACCGCCTGGCTGGCACAGTGAATCTCAAGGTCACGTCTCAATGGGCGCCCTTTTCGACGGAGCTGGCGAACATCTACCTCGACCTTCTGATTGACTTTAACAAGGAGCAACGACAAAGCCAGGCTGGCGCGGAGCGCCGGTTTGTCGAGTCGCGAATACAGACCGCGCGCGCTGAACTAAGGCAGGCCGAAGGCAGCATGCAGTCATTCCTGGAGCGCAACCGCTCCTGGCAATCCTCTCCGGCCTTGATACTCCAACACGACAGGCTTGGACGTGATGTTAGCCTGAAACAGTCGATCGTAACGTCACTTGCCCAGTCCTTTGAACAGGCGCGTCTGGATGAAGTGCGTGATACGCCTCTGCTGATCGTCGTGCAGCGGGCAACGCTGCCCGGTATGCCTGACCGACGAGGGCTTCCATTCAAGGTTCTGGGTGCTGCGATTGCTGCTTGCTTCGCGGCCACGATACTCGTGATTCTGGCCGACCTGCTTGAGCGTGCGAGAATCGGCAGCCGCAGATCTAGGGATCTTTCCGAGTTGCTGGAGGCAACCTGGCAAGACTGTCGCGCTCCCTGGAAGCTCATTCTCTGATCGCTCTCTCGCGTTCAAGGGAGTTGCCAATGACCTCGTCAGAGGCGCCGATGCGCTCACAGCAGATGGTTTCTACTAGACCTCGGCTCGGTCATTAATGCTCGCCCGGCATTCGATGAGCTATGTGGCATCCCGTGGTGTCCCGGCACTCATCAACTTCGCCACAATAGCCATCTTCTCGCGGATGCTCAGTCCGTCGGAGTATGGGCGCTACGCGATAGCTCTCGCATGGATGCTCCTTGCCTCAACGCTCGCCTTCGATTGGATCCGGTTGAGCACATTGCGCCTGTTCGCCGCCCACGAGACTCGTGAGTCGTCCTTCCTGTCAGCAGTTTACACCTCATTCCTGGGTGTAGCGTCGCTGATCGGCATTATCGGCGCCAGCGTGATCATGCTTATCCCGATAAGCATCGACTGGCAACTGATAGCGCTTGTGCTCGTACTGTCTGCACTGCATGCATTTCACGAGTTGAGCAGCGAACTGGCGAGAGCTCGCCTTCAACCATTCGAGTACGGCAAGCTGGCCCTTATCAGAAGCACGGGCGCCCTGCTCTTTGGAGG
>DATGOL010000135.1:0-12346 GCA_035306065.1 Gemmatimonadales bacterium
ATTCAACGGAAGGCTTCCGTCGCGAACCCTGTCCGCAATTCCGCTGAGAAGGCGCGCTGCCCGCAGACGCAACTCGATGTCGCGGGACGCCGCGTCATGGTCGTCCATCACCGCCGCGCCGCCAAATGCGGGCGTTGCGGCAGCCCTTCGCCACTCCTCGTCCGTAGGCCACTCCGCCGGATCGGCAACGCCTCGTGCTGCAGCCAGACGATAATCCTCGGGGAGATCCAGGAATCCGAAGTCGTCGGTCGGGAATGGAGCGGGTGAGCTGTGTTCGGGCGCCTCGGTCTGCTTCGCCCCGTTCGGCGGTGTCCTGCCGATCGCGGCCAGGGCGCTCTCCCACTGTTCCCAGCCCGGAAGTGCAGCCTCCGCCACTTCGCGCAATTCAGCATCCGGCGCCAGGGCGCGCACGGGCACAACGTCGCCTTCGCCCGGCATCGCGAGTGCGGATATCGCCACAACGTCGCCTTCGTCCGGCATCGCGAGAGCGGATATCGCCACAACGTCGCCTTCGCCCGGCATCGCGAGAGCGGATACCGGGACCACATCTTCCTCACCCTCGGGCGCCAGGGCGCGCACCGGCACCACATCCTCCTCGCCGGCAGGAGCCAGCGAGGCGATTGGTACAGCGCCATGTCGCCGTTCAAAGAGGGAGCGCGGGGATTCTGGGTTTTTGCTCATTCGGTAGCAGGCCGTCTGGTTGCGTCTGCACCCCAGCCGTGTGCACCAAGCAGGGGTACGAAGCGGACTGGTGCAATCTCCTGACGCTCCAGGGCCTCGCCTCGTCGCACTATCATCTCCAGAACCTGCTCTTCCGGCGGGCCGATGGGAATGAGCATTCGCCCGCCCTCCCCCAGCTGGCTGACCAGCGGCTCGGGCAGGTCGGGCGACCCCGCGCTCACCAGAATCGCGTCGTACGGCGCATAAGCCCGCCAGCCGAGTGTGCCGTCACCCGCCAGGTAGGCAATGTTGCTGAACTCGAGTTCCGAGAGGATTTCCATGGCCAGGTCCAGAAGCGGCTTGATCCTCTCGATAGTGAATACCTGGGCGCACAGCTTCGCGAGCAGGGCTGTCTGGTATCCCGATCCCGTGCCGATCTCCAGAACACGCTCGGTACCTTTCAGCTCCAGCAGCTGCAGGTATCGGGCATGAATGGACGGCTGCGAGATGGTCTGTCCGCTGCCGATTGGGAGCGCGGAGTCCTCGTAGGCACGGTGCCGCACGCCCGTTGGTACGAACAGGTGTCGCGGTACGGACTCGAAGGCTTCGAGCACGCGCTCATCGTGGATCCCGTTCCGGCGCAAAGCCTCGATAAGGCGCCTGCGGGGTGCCACATACCGGGGTTCTATCGCGAATGCCACCAGTCCGCCGACGCCGCGAGCACGTCGCGGTTGGTAAGGTCCAGGTGCAATGGCGTGATTGATACATACCCGTCTTCCACGGCACGGAAGTCGGAGTCTGCATCACCGGTCCACGAAGCTGAGCCGCCGCCTATCCAGTAGATCTCGCGCCCCCAGGGATCGTTCATTCTCGTGAGGCTCTGGGAGTATACACGCCGGCCAAGTCGCGTGAGGCGCATTCCCTTTACGCCGCTCCCGGGCATTGGCGGAAAGTTCACGTTGAACAGCGTGTTGGCCGGGAAGGACTGCATACTCGTGAGGTGCTCGAGAACCTCGCGAATGGTGGGAATGAGTTCGTCTATGAGCCGCGGATCGGTTCTCAGGTCGCCGCCGGCAAAGGAAAAGGCAATGCTGGGAATGCCGAGCGCCAGGCCCTCCATGGCGGCGGCCACCGTGCCCGAATACAGAACGTCGTCGCCCATGTTCTGGCCGTGGTTAACGCCGCTCAATACGAAGTTGGGACGCTCGGGCATGAGCGCCTCCACCGCCAGCATCACGCAGTCGGTAGGCGTTCCGTCCACCTGGTATGCACCATCTGCCCTGCGTACCGGACGCAGCGGGTGGTGCAGCGTAAGCGAGTGGCTGGTGGCACTCTGCTCTCTGTCCGGCGCCACAATGGTGATCTCCCCCAGCTGCTCGGCGGCCTGAACGAGGCAGGCGAGGCCATGAGCCAGGATTCCATCGTCATTCGTACAAAGAAAACGCATCAGTCTTGCGGGTCAGTGTCTTCAGTTTCCAGGAGATCCAGAATGTCCCGAAGCTCCAGCTCGATCTCGCTCGCCAGGCGGGTCCTGAAGGCACCCGATGCCTCGCTTCGCAGCGTCTTCGCCCGCCGGAGTTCGCCGAGCTTCTGGCGGGCGCCATCCAGCGTGTACTTCTCTTCGTAGAGCAGCTGCTTGACGAGCATCACGAGTTCCACCTCCCGCCGCTGGTAGACGCGGTTGCCGGAGCGGTTTTTCGCCGGGCTCAGCACGCGCAGCTGGCTTTCCCAATAGCGTAGAACGTGCGGCTTGAGGCCGGTGAGCGCACATACTTCGCCGATAGAGAAGAACTCCTGCACAGCGTCTGCCTTGCGCTTCACCTGCGCTGAACCCGCTGCCACCCTTGTCGCTGGTGCACCGGCCCCGTCGCCTGCGGCGTTACTGCCCTTCCCGGCCCCTTCGCGGCCGCCGGATTGACCGGCAGAACTAGCCGCCACACGGCCTCCGGAGCCGTTGCCACCCGGCTTGCTGCCCCCGGACTTCCCCTGTCGCGCCACCATCAGTCGCGTTCCGAGCGAAGGTCGCGGCTCATGAGGTCGGTTATTGCCTGACGCGGCGAATGTCCCTCGAACAGAATGCGGTGAACCATGGTTACGATCGGCATCTGCACGCCCTCTCGTTCTGCCAGTTCATATGCGCTTCCGGTGGTCGTCACCCCTTCGGCAACTGTCTCGCGCTCGGCAAGGATCTCCTTCAGCAGCCGGCCCTTTCCGAGCTCCAGCCCCACAGCGCGGTTACGACTCAGCGCGCCGGTGCACGTCAGTACAAGGTCACCCATTCCGGCGAGTCCTGCAAACGTTGCAGGATCGGCACCGAGCGCCAGTCCCAGTCGCGTCATCTCCGCAAGTCCGCGCGTAATGAGCGCCGCACGGGAATTGAAGCCGGTGCCGAGTCCCTCGCCGATACCCGTTGCCACCGCCATCACATTCTTCAGCGCGCCACCCAGCTCAACTCCGGTTACGTCCGAGTGGGTGTAAATGCGGAGCGTTTCGTTGCTGTACGACATCTGAACCGCGTTGGCTACACTGGAATCCTCAGACGCCGCCACAATTGCGGTAGGCTGGCGAGCCGCCACCTCGGCCGCGAAGCTCGGGCCACTCAGCGCGACCACGGGCCTCTCGGGCAGTTCGGCCGCAACCACGTCGGTCATGATGCTGAGGCTTCCGTGCTCGATGCCCTTCGTGGCCACCACCAGCGGAACTCCTGGCGCAACCGCATCGGCGGCGCTCGCCGCAACACGACGAAGCACGTGTGACGGCGCCACGAACGTAACCATGTCGGCTCCGTCGAGTGCCTCACGAATATCCGAGGTGGCCCGCAAGGTTGTCGCAAGGCTGTGATCCGCGAGAAAACGGTGGTTCATGTGCTCTCGCGTGATGCTCTCTGAAACGTCCGTCTCGTACGCCCAGATCACAACGTCGTGCCCATTGCGCGCAAGAACATCTGCGAGTGCCGTTCCCCACGCACCTGCTCCGATAACCGCATGCCGCATTACTCAGCTTCCTCCGTCAACGGTGGCTTTGCCACTCCGCGGCGCCGGAATCCGGATTCCTCTCCGCGGCGCAGGCGGCCGATGTTCCCGCGGTGCATCCAGACCACGAAGGCGCCCACGGCGGCCGCAATCCAGAACACGGGACTGGCGCCCTGCGTGAGCAGGACTGCGATCGGCAGCAGCACCGCACTCACCAGCGAACCAAGCGACACGTAGCCACTTGCAAGGACAACGATAACGAAAAGCGCGAAGGTGCCGAGCACCGCTACTGGCGCAAGCGACGCAAACACTCCGGTGGCGGTGGCAACTCCCTTTCCACCTCCCTTACCCAGCAGGAACACGGGCTTCACATGTCCCGCGATGGCGGCCACCCCGAACGCAAGCGCCCACAGGTCCGGTCGTGAGGCATGCACGAGTCCCGGCAGAAAAATCACCGGAAGCGCGCCCTTCAGAGCGTCAACCACGAACACGAGTATTCCAAGCTGCCAGCCCAGCACGCGAAACACGTTCGTCGTTCCGAGATTTCCGGAGCCGTGCTTTCGCAAGTCGATTCCCTTCGTCCGGCCGGCCAGGTAAGCCGTTGGGAACGACCCCGAGAGATAGGCCAACGCGAGCGCGACCGCGGGATGCATTCAGTTCTTGCGCCGGAGAACGATCCTGAGCGGGTTGCCCAGGAAACCGAAAGCCGCACGGAAGCCGTTATGCAGGAAGCGAACATAGTGCTCCTGCACGAGTGCTGGCTCGCTTCCGAAAACCACGATCACCGGAGGCGCAACCTCGGCCTGCGTGGCGTAGTTGAGCTTCACCTCACGACCGGCCGCCTGCGGAGGCTGCCTGCGCGCCAGCAGTTGCTCCAGCACCACGTTCACGTCTGCGGTGTCAACGCGCTTGTGCCGTTCGGCGTCCACCTCGAGAAGAAGATCGAGCACCTTGTGAACGCGCTGGCCGGTGAGAGCCGAACTGAAAACGAACGGAACCCACTTCAGGAAGGGCACTCTTTCCTCGGCTTCCTTCTCGAACTTTGCAGATGTGCGCTCGTCCTTTTCGGCAATGTCCCACTTGTTCACGACAATGATCAACCCGCGCCCGTTCTCCCAGGCCAGGTTGGCGATCTTGAGATCCTGCACCTCGAGGCCGAGTGTGGCGTCGAGCACGAGAATGCAGATGTCGGCGCGCTCTATGGCTCGGCGGGTGCGGAGTGTTGAGTAGAACTCGATGTCCTCATCTACCCGGGACTGCCTGCGCAGGCCCGCGGTGTCAATGAAAACGAAGTCGCGCGAGTGGTAGCGAAGCGGGGTGTCTATGGCATCTCGAGTGGTGCCCGCGATATCGGAGACTACCAGCCTTTCTTCGCCAAGCAGTCGGTTGACGAATGACGACTTCCCCACGTTCGGCCGCCCTACCACCGCCACACGAAGCTCGGTGTGAGCATCGTCCGTGTCCACCTGGGGGATGGCTTTCACGATTTCGTCCAGCAGGTCGCCCGACTGCTTGCCGTTCGCAGCAGACACCGGAATCGGCTCGCCCGCACCCAGTTCGTAGAACTCGTAGAAATCGGCGGAATCCGGATCGTCCACCTTGTTCGCCACCAGCAGCCACGGGCGGTCTGTAGCTCGCAGCAGGTCTACAATGGCGCGGTCGCTCGGATGAATTCCTGAGCGAGCGTCCACGACGAACAGGAGCAGGTCGGCCTCATCGATTGCGAGCTGTACCTGGCGCCGGATCTCCACGTCCATGGGGAGTGACGAGTCTTCCACGAGACCGCCGGTGTCCACCAGGTAGAAGGCTCGGCCAGCCCAGTCTGCCAGCGCAAAGTGGCGATCTCGCGTGGTGCCCGCCGTTTCCGTGACGATTGCGGACTCTGAGCCTACTATGCGGTTGAACAGCGCGGACTTGCCCACGTTCGGACGTCCGATTACTGCCACCACGGGTGGTGCGGCGCCCGCCGTGCCAAGCGAGGAAACGCCCTGTGGTTCGGACATTCGTGTGGTTTGCGTGAACGTGATCAGGTATGGCGAATGGCTCTGGAATTCGAGTCTCGCCGTACGCGGAGTCTAACCCGGAGCGAGCCCGAAAGGCAATCTGCTGCAGCACTTATGTGGTGTTGCCTCTTGCATCTTCTATCCGGGGTGCATTTGCAAAGCGTCCCCGCAGCCGGATGGCCGCGGGGACGCTTTGAATCGCCAGCGCGTGTGCTGCCTTACGCGCGCCTACTCAACCAGTGTGTACTTGTACGCCACGGCAGCGGGGTTACGCATGGGCACGGAGAAAGTGCTGCTTCCCATGGCCGCCACCTCAGGCACGCTCACCTGCTCATTACCAACCACGTTACCCTCGTTGTCGAGTAGCTGGAAGTTGAGCGTGTAGGCCTTCGGGGCCTCCGTCAGATTCTCGATGTCGCCTTCGAGCGAGCGCGCACTGCCGTCCGTGGCGATGCCACGGAAGGTGACCTTGGTAGTCATGCGAGCGGCGGTCTGCTGCGCACGAATGAGCGAATCACCGTAGGCGCGCTGCTGGTTGCGGTCGCCGGTCTCTACCATCCCCTGGTAGCCCTGCGAGAGGATCATGTAGTTGTCCGGATTGCTCGGGTCCAGCTCGATCAGGCGATGCGTAACGGGCAGCATTTCCTGGAACTGGCTGTTGTGCGAGTACGCAATGCTCAGTGCGAAAGCAACATCTCGCGAGTACGGCGCCTTGCGGTACGCACCTTCGAGCAGCTTCACCGCCTCCTCATAACGAGAGTCGTTGATTGCGCTCACACCTGCGTCAATGAGCTGGCTGGTGTCGTAGCGATCCGGATTGCCAGCCATCTCGGCGTAGATGCCCGCAACGGCTGCGGTATCGCCGGCCAGCTGAAGCGAACGCGCCAGGCCCGTACGTGCGGTGGCGTCGTCCGGCGCATTCTCGAGGTGCTCGCGGAAGTAGCCGGCAGCCTTGTTCGCCATTGCAGTCTGTTCAGCGCCGGGCGGCATTGACTCCGCCTGGTTCTGAGCGAGAACCGCAAGGTTGAGCAACACGGCATCACGAATGTCGGCGTATACCTCGTCCTTGGCCGCGTACTCGGCAGCCTTCTCGAAACTCACGAAGGCCTTGTCGTAATCGCGCTCGTTCACAGCAACGTTGCCGAGTATCTGATACGCGGGCGCCAGTTCGGGATCAATGGCGATTGCGGCTTCGGCCAGCGAACCGGCAGCGGCCATGTTGCCCGCGTTGATCTCGTTCACGGCAACGTTCATGACTCGGGCAAGACCAATCTGGCGGAACTGCGCAGCCTGCTCTTCTGCACACGGCTTGGCCGCAACAACGCGATCGAGAGCGCTGTCTGCCGCGAGGATCACGTTGATTTCGCGATCCGGATCGGTAGCGTAGCCCAGTTCACCCTGCGTGGTGATAAGCGGGGCCTCCTCGATCATGGAGTAGGCAACCAGCGCCTGGCCGAGCATGTACTGCCTGAGCGTGGTGTCGGAACGAGCATCGGGGGCGGTGAGTGCCTTCAACGCCGTCTGAACGTGCTTGATCTGCTCAGCGCGGTCAGTGGTGGCATTGAACTGCCCGATGGCAGACGACGCAGTGTTGATCGTCGCGGATCCATCGGAGTTGAAATCGCACGCCGCACGGTTCTGCGCATCGGCTGTCGCCGCGCCAAGCGCTAGCGCCAGCATGACGGCGGTTCCCTGTCGGATCATTCGGCGGTCTCCTTAAGTAGTCTTGATTGAATGGCAGACGGGAAATCAATCCGTGCCACTGACTGCACACAACCAGTTGCCCGACGAACGTCAGACACTCCCTAATGTACGCCGCTGGCCCCCGCATCGTTCCCCCTGATTACGGCGGCCAGTGCCAGATCGTGAACCACGTCACAAGTCGTGCCCAAATCGCGTGCCACGCGGGCAACGTCATCGGCCTCGGGCTTCGAGCGCCAGGTTCCGTCCGGCAGCCGGGAACTCTTGATCCTGACTGAGTGTCCCTGCACCGAAACGGCAGTCAGCTCGCGCTGCAGAGCACGGCGTCGCACGGTGGTGCGGCGAATCCCGATCGTGCTGCTGGCCTGGAACAGCCGGTCCTCCAGACGGTCAGCTTCATGAGGGGAACACAGCACCTCGATGCGCACGCCGAGCCTGCCCTTCTTCATCTGCACAGGAACCACCACCACGTCGAGCGTCGCGGGGTCTTCACGCAACAGCTCGGCGCACTCCGCCGTTCGCTCTCCGGACATGTCATCGATGTCTGCGCTGAGCACCACCAGATCCTGTACGGTGCTGCCGTCGGTGGCGGTTGCGCCCGGCTCAGCCAGGATCAGCCTCAGCGCATTCACACGGCCCTCGGGATCGCGCGTTCCGGCGCCAAATCCGGACCGTAAGGGCACGAATGGCGGCGGTGCGCCCTGCGACAGCATCCGCACCAGCGCGGCGCCGGTGGGCGTTGTGAGCTCGCCGGAGCCGGCAGGTCCCGCATGACACGGCACGCCCTCCAGCAAACGCAGCGTTGCCGGAGCGGGAACCGGCAGCAGTCCGTGCGCGGCAGTCACATAACCGTCTCCAAGTGCAACCGAACCCGAATAGACGGACGACACGCCGAGTGTCTCCAGCCCCCAGATTGCGCCCACAACGTCAAGAATGGCGTCTACCGCTCCAACTTCGTGCAGGTGAACCCGATCCACCGTGGTGTTGTGAATTCGCGCCTCGGCTTCGGTGAGCGCTTCGAACACCGCCATCACCTTTCGTGTAACCGCTTGCGGAAGCGCAGCCTGCTCCACCATGGCGCGAATCTGCTTCAGGTGACGCCCGTGAGGCTGCGGCGGGATTTCGAAGTCAACCTTCACGCAGGCAATGGAGCTTCGGGAAACGTTGCTGATCTGCACGCCCACTTCGGCCAGCCCCACACGCGCCGGCAGCGCGCGCAGCCATTCGTGGTCGAGGCCGGCGTCCAGCAGCGCGCCCAGGAACATGTCACCAGACACACCGCTGAAGGGATCGAGGATGGCGATCGTCATGCCGGCGCGGCCTGGATAGTGAGGTTCGGGGTCGTCATGCCGAAGGGGCCCGGAGAGTGAGGCCTGGTATCGTCATGCCGACACGGACTGGGGAGTGCGATAGGACGCTCCGCTGCCGGTGTTGAAGAGAACAACCTCGCTGTCCCTTCCCAGCTCGCCGCGCCTCACGAGCTCCTCGAGTGCAGCCAGCCCTGCACCGCCCTCCGGGGCCGCGTCGATACCGGTTGCACTCGCCAGGCGGTACGTTGCATCGCGAATAACCTGTTCATCAACTGCCACTGCAGCGCCGTTGGACTCCCGCAGGGCGGCAAGCACCAGGCGGTCGGCGAACGGAGCCGGAACCCTCAGGCCGGCGGCGTGCGTCGTTGGGTTGGGCCACGGCTTTGCCTTCGCCTCACCGGCATCGAATGCCTGCACGAGCGGCGCGCAACCTGCCGCCTGCGCAACCACGAGCCGGCTCGTCGCGTCAGGCGAAAGCCATCCCCAGTCGCGCATCTCGCTGAATACCTTGTCCATCGCAATGATGCCCTCGCCGCCACCCGTGGGATAGATGATGGCATCCGGCAGCCTCCATCCCAGCTGCTCAGCCAGTTCCAGGCCGAGCGTTCTGTTGCCTTCGGTGCGATAAGGCTCGCGGAAAGTCGAGACGTCGAGCCAGCCGGATTCTGCTGCGAACGCACGAGCCTTTGCGCCGGCATCCCCGATGTGCCCATCCACAGTCACCAGGTCGGCACCGAGTGCACGGATGGTATCGAGGATAGGCGACGGAGTGGAAGCGGGCGCAAATATCCGTGCGGGAATCCGCGCGGCGGCAGCGTACGCAGCCAGCGCAGCACCTGCATTACCAGCTGTCGGAACGGTGAAGCCCGGAACGCCGAGCGCCTTGCCCCGCGTAACTGCACCGCTCAGCCCCCGTGCCTTGAAGGAGGCAGTGGGATTCACTGCTTCATCCTTGATCCACAGGCGGCCAACGCCGATTTCATCGGCAAGGTGGGAAGCGTCGAACAGCGGTGTACCGCCCTCTCCAAGCGATACCGGCAACTCTCCCGGCAGGAGTGGCATGGCCGGCGAATAGCGCCACATGTCCGCCCGTTGCAGAAGGTCTTCTCGTCGCGGTGCCTCTCCACGATACCGCGCGAACACCGGCTGCCCGCAGTCATTGCAGACGTCAACAAGATCGGTTCCGGAAAACTCCTTCTCGCATGCGGAGCACTGCAGCAGCCAGTCAGTCACGAGTCGTCAGGTTGGGGTGGGGGTGAATCGGGCGGGCTGGCAGGTATGGCACCTCCCGGCGTCACGATGCCGGCGGCAGTTGGCGACGTATTCGCAAGATAATCCAGCAGTCGCCTTGCGGACTCCGTGGAGAAGCCGGGCAGCTCCGCAATCTGCTCTGCGGTTGCCTCGCGAACTCCCTGTACGCTCCCGAACGTTCTAAGAAGCTGTCGCCGCTTCACTGCACCAACCCCCGGAGCCTCGAGCAGGGCACTCGTGACAGTGCGCTTGGTGCGCCTCACGCGCTGGAAGGTTACGGCGAACCTGTGCGCCTCGTTCCGCGCCTGCTGCAGGAGTCGAAGTGCAGGTGAACGCCGCGACAGACGCAATGACTCCGAGCGGCCGGGGATGAAGATCTCCTCGTCTCGCTTCGCAAGGCTGATCAGTGGCAGGGACTCCAGTCCCAGCTCAACGAGCGCCTCACGAGCCGCACCCAGCTGACCCTTGCCGCCGTCAACTACCACCAGGTCGGGCATGGGCTTCCCTTCCTCGCGACGCCGCCCGAAGTATCGCAGCACCACCTCGTTCATCGATGCGAAGTCGTCGGTTCCCTCAACTGTCTTCACCTTGAACCGGCGATACTCGGACCGACGCGGCCTTCCGTTCTCGAACCAGACACACGATGCAACCGTATCCGTTCCCTGCGCCGTGGAGATATCGAAGCACACCAGGGAGCGGGGAACCTTCTGCAGGCCAAGCTCGCGCTGCAGGTCATAGGTGGGCGGTGCCGCTCGCTCCTCCGCCTCCATCCCCTCCAGGCGGAACTCCTCCAGCAGGTGCTGGGCGTTCTGCGTTGCCAGATCCACCAGTTCACGCCTGGAGCCGCGTTGCGGAACGCGCACCGAGGCTCCGCGTCCAAGGGACTTCTCCAGCACCTCACGATCTTCAAAGTCGAAGGGAACGAGCAGCTCCGCCGAGCGCTCTTCCTGTGGAAGGTAGAACCGCACCAGGAAGGCGCTCAGAACCGCGCTGTCAGAATCACCCTCGGTGTTCTCCAGGAACCTGTGTTCGCGCGCAAGCAGACGACCTCCGCGCACACGCAGCAGCGTAACGCATGCATCGTCGCCATCGCGTGCGAAACCGATCGCGTCACGGTCGCCACCGTCAACCTGAAGCACGACGGTTGGCTCCTCCATCCGGTCCAGCTGCTTCAGTGCATCCCGGTGTTCGGCTGCGCGCTCGAAATCCAGTGCCGCCGCGGCTTCGTCCATACGTGCCTTTACCCGCTTGCGTACCTCGGACGCACGCCCCGAAAGGAATGCGAGCACCTCCTGGACCATCTCGGCATACTCCTCTCTCGACTGCAGCCCCACACATGGTGCCTTGCACCGGCCGATGTGATAGTCCAGGCATGGTCGCTCCGGCGCCTCACGCGGCAGGTTGTAGCTGCACGATCGCATGGTGAACGTGCGCCTCACGACATTCAGTGCTCGCCGCATTGCACCAACATCGGTATACGGGCCGAAGTACCGCGAGCCGTCATCAACCAGCTGTCGGGTAACGATCACTCGCGGAAAAGGGTCCTTCACGGTGACCTTGATGTACGGATACGACTTGTCGTCCCGCAGCGTGATGTTGAATCGCGGGCGGTGCTCCTTGATCAGGTTGGACTCGAGAATCAGGGCGTCGGTCTCGCCTGAAACCACGATGGTCTCGAGGTCGGCAATTCGGCGAACCAGCAGCCTGGTCTTGGGACTCGCGGCATGGTCCGACGCGAAGTAGCTCCGCACGCGGGTGCGCAGCTTGTTCGCCTTCCCCACGTAAAGCACCTCTCCCGACTCATCCTTCCAGAGGTACACGCCGGGAGCCTCCGGCAGATGCGGGAGCTTGCTGGCAACGGAATCAGGCACGGCTCGCATGTACGAAATCTACCCGCTGGAGAACCGGGAGAGGGCCGTGCCTACACGCCGCCGGTCACCCCGGAGCCCGATAGCAGCGCTCGAGCATGGGGAGCCGCTGCCTCACGGATTGCGGTGAGGAGGCCGCGGCCGTGGCGCGCGAACAGAGGCACCAGGTTCAGTGCGCGCTCCTGCCTCATGCCGCCCGGGGTGAGCGCTCCGCGCAGCATGGCAAGGTCGCGCTGCCCCTTTTCGTCTGCGCGCGCGGCCGCGGCCGCAACGCGACGTTCGAGGCGAGCAATCCTGTGCTCCATCTGGCTGGCCGCGCCCCTGAAGACGGCCGGTGGTGGCAGAGCCGAGTCCGTACCGCCTTCCGAGAGTCGCTCCAGGGCCGTCATTGCACCATCCACAGCCGCCCGCAACTCCGCAACCTTCGCGGTCACCTCCGCCGGTACCGCCTCACGTGCGAGCCTTCGTTCAGGATAGTACGCGTCGAGAAAGTCATCCGGGGCAAGCCCCAGCCGCTCGAGAGTGCGCCTCACGTGCGGCTCGACGATGGTAATCGAGTGGCGCGGAAGGGCCAGCGGCAC
>DATGOL010000136.1:0-4715 GCA_035306065.1 Gemmatimonadales bacterium
GACCCGCCTCGACGAACGCCGCTACGAGACGGTGATCACACGCGCCGATGGCGTGACCTTTCACGTAAAGGGAGTCGGTCACATGTCCGACCTCCCGCATGACCTGGCTCATTTCGCGGTCGAGAAAGGGCTCGGCATCCAGGGTGGCTTCTGGGGAAGCGTGGCCAATGGCGCGGTATTCGGAAGCATGACTCACATCAGCGGCCGACGCCGGCCGCAGGCCTCGGAGCGATCGAAGCAAGTCCTTGCGGCCAACAAGGGCGAGCTTACGGAAACGGAGATCCTGGTCGGACTTTTCAACCAGTCAATGGACGAAGGGCTGGCATCCGATTCCGCGGAGCTTTATGACCGACTGCGGCGCTACACGTGGACCGCTCCCGGGCGGAAGCCTCGGAGGTTCACCGAGCCTGAAGTCAGCGCCGTTTGCTCCGAATGGCAGCAGATGTTAACGGCATGGCAGACGCTACCAGTGGGCGGAACTTTGGAGTTTGTCTGGCCTGAGCGCACCCGGGGGTCAGGCAGAGCGGCACGGCGCTAGTCCGCGTACCGGGCACATCTCGTGCGTTATCCCGGACTTCCCCGGGGAGCACCGCCCCGTCAGTGCAGCCTCTGCCCGCCTTCAAGTGCGTCACTTTATCATAGCTCTTGCCCTCTCAGCCCTGGCGCCTGCCACGGCCCTGACGCAGGTCAGCGTCACCATCGAAGGAGTCGCGGCCTGGCAGCATCGAAACGAAGTTCAGATCCCCGGCGACGCCGGCACTCGGTTCCGTCTGGACGAAGTGGCCGGTGCCGGGCCGGCGGAAACCTTCCGTGTATCGCTGGAGTGGGACTTCGCCTCACGCCACGGGCTCCGCGTAGTGTATGCGCCGCTTCGCCTGACGGAGTCCGGTGTGCTCAGCGAGCCTGTGGAGTTCGCTGATGGCACCTTCGCGCCGGGCGACGTAAACGCCACGTACCAGTTCAACTCGCCACGCGTGACCTACCGCTACAGAATCGTAGATGGCGATCGCGGAAAACTGCGCGTTGGCTTCACGGCACTGGTGCGCGACGCGGAGATCAAGCTTCAGCAGGGCGCGCAAAGTGCCAACGACGCGAACGTCGGCCTCGTACCTCTCCTGCACCTGTCCGGCGACAGGCTCCTGACCGATAGACTCGGCGTGGCGTTCGACGTGGATGCCCTCGCAGCACCACAGGGGCGCGCGATCGACCTCGGCGTTCGCGCACAGTACGCCATCACAAATAGCTGGTGGATACACGCGGGTTATCGCACCCTCGAAGGCGGCGCAGACAATGATGAAGTCTACAACTTCGCGTGGTTCAGCTCCGCAGTCGCAGGCCTGACGGTGAGGTTCTAGCCGAAACAGTGGCGGCGGTCACCCCGTCGCCTCACGACGCTATGCCCTCAGGATCTTCTCCAGCTTCCTGCCCTTCGCCAGCTCGTCAACCAGCTTGTCGAGGTAACGGATCTTCTGCATGAGCGGGTCCTCCACATCCTCCACGCGAACGCCGCACACAACCCCGGTGATCTTCGAACTGTTGGGGTGGAACGCCGGCGACTTCTCGAAGAACGTCCTGAAGTCCGACTCCTTCTCGAGCTGCTTCTTCAGCCCTGCCCTCGTGTAGCCGGTGAGCCAGCAGATAATCTCGTCAACCTCCTCCTTCGTTCGACCCTTGCGCTCGGCCTTCTTGACATAGGCAGGGTAAACGCTGGAGAACTTCATCGTGAAGATTCGGTGTTCGGTAGTCATAAGTCAGGGTCGCCGATTCACGTATGGCCAACTCCACCAGCGCCGTACACGTACTCCACGGTCACACAGGTAGCGCTGCCAGCGCTTGCCACTATCTGTTCGATGCCCGGTGTCCCAAGGCATGTCTGAAGAGGTCGTCGAAACCGGCCTGCCTTACGCGGTGAAGTCAACGTCGCTTAGGGCTGCCTTGCTGCGCCCCGAGGCTCTGGATGACGATCTGCGCCAGCCGGTATGTGCGCGAATGTATGCGTCTGGTGATGTCAACCCGTGCGGACCTCTCATGCTTAACCTGTCACCTGGCGCCATACGCCGCGTCAGGCAGGCGGCGCTGTGAACTTTCGCACGACGATCAGGTCGAAGGTCGCGATGAAGGCGGCCGTGACCAGAGCCCAGCGCAACACCTCTGCGGCTGACATGACCGCTGCCCACGCGATGACCATGAGGCTCGCAAGCGCCAGCAGACTCGCCGCCTGAAGCGCCCGAAAGCACCAGAAGCGCAGGGGGTGAGTCCACGCCATGCCACGGTGCTGGTGGGGCAGACCCTGCAGATAGGCTTGCACGAAGAAACTCACCTCGTTTCCTCCTCGAGAGAGGCCACGGTTCGACTGCGGTTGCATCCTATCATGCGCCGCGCGAGCGGGGTGCGCAATACCTCATTAACTCCGAACAGTTTGCCGCTTGCGCCATCGCCCCGGGCTCTCATTCGTCCTCCGGCGGAACGCACGATTGAAACTGCTCTGGTCGCCGAAGCCGAGCAGGAACGCCACCTCGGCAATGCCGACTTTCGAATCACCCGGATATTCCCTGGCCACCTGCGCACGGGTTGAATCGGAGATCCGGCGAAACGTTACCCCTGTATCCTCGGGCTTCCGAAATAAAGATTGCCGTGGCGTTCCAGGCACGGTCATTCTTCCGCCGGATCCCCGGCCGCGGCGGCCCACTCCTCCTCGGTCGCCGGCCCACGCTGGTATTCCATGAGCATCAGCCACTTCCCGTCCTTCTTTACGAGCAGAGCGTGGAAATGCACCAGCGCGACAGTAGCGTTTCCACCCGAGCGCATCGTGTAGCGGAAGATCCCCGTCTCGTGCGCGGTCGTCTCGTCGTGCAGCCGCTGCGTCAGGCGGAAATCGACTCCGGCCTCCGCGCGACCCTCGGCCGTATCAAGGAAACCCTGTTTCCAGCCGGTGAGCGCCCTCGAGATCGGATAGCTCCTGCCGGAGCCGAGGCTGACAAGGACTGCGTCCGGATGGTAAAGGGCGCCGTAGCCCTCGAAGTCGCCCTCGGCCACCGTTCGGCCAACTTCCGCCCAGTAGGCGTCGAGCTCATCGGTGCCCTGCGCTGCGGCGGGCGAGGCGAGCACTACAAGCAGAAGGAGATGACTGACGGCGGCGCCCGCACGCCGGATGATCGTGTTCATGACTCGCTCGATGTTTCGAGAAATGTCCGGCCTGCACAGCGCGCCGGCGCCGACGAGCAACAACCTGCCTGCACGTACGCAACCGAGGCAAGCTCGTCAGCACGCAACACCGCAACGTCGTGATGCCGCCGGAGGCTTCACCCGACGCCAGAGGGGCATCCAGTCAGGGGCCGACATTGCACCAGCCGCCTCACGAAGCCAGCTTCGTCCAGTCTGCCAGGTAGGCTGCAAGGTGAGCGCTAAGTTCACGCGCATCGTTGCCGGCACCGTCAATGAAACTCGACTTCCGGCGCCGCAGGAACGGCATTCCCAACAGGTAGAGGCCGGGTGCCTCCACGACGCCTGCATCATGGCGGATCCGCCCCTTGTGGTCGAATACAGGCACGTTGAGCCACGAGTGGTCCGGCCTGAAGCCCGTCGCCCAGATCACGCTACGAATCTCTCCGCTCGTCAGGTCGAGTTTGAGACGCGGCGAGACCGGCACCCGGGTCGGTTCGAACCGTTCCCGCGGCCCAGGCACTTCGTTAGGCTCATGCTCTTCCACCCACTTGTCGATCCGGTCGAGCAGTCGGTTCATCTTCAGGTCCGACGACGCAGCCTGATTTGCCAGCGAGCCCGCGAACTGGGCTTTCCCGTCGCGCACCCCGGCCAACCTGCCAACAAGCTCAACGCCCAGCGCGCTCAGGCAGTTCAGATCGAGCGTACGGCGGTCGTCCGACCCCACCAACTGGGGTGACGGGACATTCCGCGCGCGGTCAACGTTGTCAATCTCCTCCAGCGTCTCGTCCATCACGCCAACCCGCTCCATCCACCATTCGATATCGCGGCCGCGATAGACCCGCGGCAGCCTTACGTGGCCGCCGACAGCGAGCGTGACGGGCCGGCCGGACCGGTGAATCTCCTCAGCCAACTGGATTCCGGTGGCCGAGGCCCCGACGACAAGCACTCCACCCTCGAGAAGCTGCTCCGGATTGCGGTAGCGGTTCGGTGTCACCTGCTCGATTTCCGCGGGCAGGGCCTCGGCCAGCGCCGGAACACTCGGCACGTTGCAGGGACCGGTAGCGATCACGATAGTCCGGGCGGTCCAGTTGCCGCGGTCGGTCTCGACTTCATAGCCGAAGGCGTCGCCGCGCTGACGCACCGACGTCACCGTAGTGTGTGTTTCGAGAGGCGCACCGCTCGCCTCTGCGTAGCCCTCCAGGAATCGAACCGTCTCCGGCATGTCGCGAAATCCGTCCGGATCGTTTCCCTTGTAGCTATACCCCGGCAACCGGCTCTGCCAGTTAGGCGTCAGCAGACGCAGCGAGTCCCAGCGCTCCGTTCTCCACGAGTTCGCCACCTCGCCGCGCTCGAGGACCACATGGTCTATCGAGAGATCGGCGAGGCAGCGACTCATGGCCAGGCCGGCATGACCGGCTCCCAGCACGAGGGTAGTTGCGTGCATCGTTCCGCTCGCGTGCGAATGGAGCCGGAGGTTTCGCGTCATGCGACGTCCACGACGACGTTGGTGGGGTTCGTCATGATGTCGTACACTGCCGAGCGCCTCTGGG
>DATGOL010000137.1:0-9696 GCA_035306065.1 Gemmatimonadales bacterium
GAGCAGAGCGCCACGCTGAGCGCCGTCTTCCAGCGATCAGCCGAGATTGCTGCCGCAGATGCGCAGGCAGCGGGCGATGACCGTCGTGCGGTTCAGCTGTGGCGTCGTCTCACTGCCCATGAGCCAAATAGCGGCTACTACGCACTGGGGCTCATTCGCGCGCTGGCACATGCTGGTGATCGCACGGGCGCGCTGCAGTTTGCGCGCGTCTACGAATCTCTGGTGGAGGAACGGTCCGGCTCTGCAGACCCGGCAGTACTGGCGGCGGTCACTGCACTCAGACGCGGAGAGCATCTCTCGGGCTCGTCGAGTGCGGGGAATCTGCGCCCGATTTCCTCCGTGGAGCCCAGGGTTGCGGCGCCAGGCACTGGTGCAGATGTCGCAGCAGGCGAAGCCGCGGCGGCCTCAGCCGGCTCGGGAGATGGGCACGTTCGCTCACCGACGCCCGCAGCCTCTCCATCTGCCGCTCCTGCACCGGATCGGCGTGACGCGCATTCAGTCACCCCTCCGGCGCCCGATGCGCGCACGCGGCGCAGGCGACGCGCATTGGTGATCGGCGCCGCACTGATTGGCCCGATAGGAGTGGTAGCCCTCTTCGCTTCTGCACAGATGCGTCAGTCTGCCGGGGAGCAGAGCCATGACTCCAACAGGATAGTAGTGCTGCCCTGCGAGACTGATGAGAACGTAGCCAGTACGGACGTTCGCGACTGCGACGCACTCATCCGGCATGCACTGCAGCGCTGGACCGACCTGGACATTGTTGACCCGCTGGTGCTGGACGCCCGGTTGCAGCGAACGTCTACGATCACCCACGACGCACGCATGCAGGTTGCGGCTGAATTAGGTGCCGAGTACGCGGTGGTAGCCCAGGTGAAGGAGATTCCGGGCGGGGCACTGGTTCAGGCGAGCCTGCATGACGTGAGGTCGCGGCGCAGCCTGCGCACCCGCGCCGTGCAGGTAACCGAGTCGCTGCCTGATGCCACCAGGCAGATGCACGGGCTGATGGCCTCGCTGCTTTCGTACAATGCTGCGGAGTCGAGCGGCCCGTCACCCTTAGGCACCACGCGGCTGGCCGCGTGGCGCGCAATGCATGCCGGACGAGTGGCGGTGGGCAAGTGGGATCTTGCCGCTGCGCACGAGTCCTTCTCCGACGCCGTAAGTGAAGATTCACTTTACGCACAGGCCACCTACTGGCTGGCTGAGGTGGAGCACTGGCGCAGGGAAGTACCGCGTGAGGTGTGGCGTGCCATGGCGGCACGAGCAGTTGCACTTTCGGACGGCCTTCCGGAACGCGAGCAAAGACAGGCTCGTGCGCTCGCCCACCTGGCGGAGCGTTCCTACCCCGAGGCATGCGAAGAGTACGATGCCCTCATCAGTGAAGACTCGGTGAACGTTGTTGCATGGCTGGGGCGCGCGGAATGTCACGCTGAAGACATGGGGATACTTCCGAACTCACTCAGCCGAACCGGGTGGAGCTTCCGCGCGAGCAGGAGCGCAGCCATGCAGTCCTATACCAGGGCTCTTTCGCTCGCGCCGACCGCATTCCGCATGTTCGCCATGCCGCGCTTCACGCGCCTGAGTTCCATCTATCCCACGAACGCCAACGCTGCAATTGCAGGATATGCCGTTGGCGATCCTTCAAGGCAGTTCATTGCCTTCCCGGAACTGCAGGGTGATTCAATAGCATTCATTCCGATTCCGCTGGTTGCCGGCGGGATTCAGGACGCCGACATGATGCCGCAGAGTAAGGCGGTTGCCGCGCAACGGGCTGCGAGGCAGTTGCGAGACCTGACGAGCCTCTGGGTGGCCGCTGACGAGAATGACCCTGCAGCGCACGAGGCACATGCATTCGCGCTCGAGGAGAATGGCGAAGTGATTGCCACTCTCTCGGGTCGCGATGCCCTGTGGCATGCGCGTCGGGCATTCGGCCTCCTTTCGGAGCGCGGTGTTGAGCCGACCAGTGCCGAGATGCTCCGACTCGGTGTCACGGAGGTGCGGCTGCTGGTGAAGCGCGGGGCCTTCGCAGAGGCGCACGACAGGGGCGATGGTCTGCTAGCGCTCTCACCGGACGTGGACGGTGCCGGCGCGCGTCAGTTACTGCCCATTGCTGCGTTGCTCGGAAGAATCGCCGAACTCGAAGACCTGGAGCGGCGTGCGTCGCCCAGCTCCCTGGTTCGAAGGCCCGACCTGATGGACATCCCAGGGGTGCGGCGTGCAGCGGGTGAGCAGTCGCTTCTGCTAACCGCGATAACCGGCGGCCTTGCTGCTTCGGACATCGAGCAGCGGTATACCCAACTCGTTCGGACCATCGAGAACGCAGTGCCGGCGGAGAATCGTGAAGTTGTCATGAATACCCTGATGCTGGAGGTTGGACATCTGGGGCTGCCCTATCTCCCGGAAGGTGCGGAGGAACGAATGGGGCAGCAGCCGGCATTGCCAATGATGCAGGCGCAGATGGTCCTGAGGTCTGGCGCAATTGAGGAGGCAGCGCGCATCGTTAGCGAGAAGGTTGCCGACATGCGACAGCAGGGCGGGTCTGCATGGCCATCAGACTGGCTGCTCGCGGCGCGACTGGCACTCGCTACGGGCGACTCCACGGTTGCAGTGGAGATGCTCGACCGGGGGCTGGCGTCGCTGCCGCGTGCGGCGTCCAACATACTGTCGATGCCTCACGTGGCAGCGGCCATCCCCGAGATGGCAGCGATGCGTGCGAGGCTGGGAGCAGTGGAAGGAGCAGGGCAGGACGCGGAGCGTTGGGAGACGGCAGCCATAGCGCTGCGGCGTACGGCAGACCCACCGCTTCGCGGAGGCGCAGTTCGCTGAGGGCCCGCTGGGGGGCCTCGGCGCATCATCAACCACAGGGGCGCAAATGAAAGCAGCGAGGCCAGCAGGTTCAGGAATCCGTGCCGGAATGAGGGCTGGTATGGCAGCTGTGGTATTGGTTGCGCTGGCTGCATGCACGACGGATACGGATGGTGACGACGCCGTTGACTCACTCACTGCAGACGTTGCGGCAGACACGGTTGCAGCGCCGGGCCTGCGCGAGGCTACCGGCATCGATCCGGCAGATCCGTTCTCCGTGTCACCGGATGCGATCTCCGCGTACCTGGATGAGACGCTGCAATACACCCCGGCCGGCAGCTACTGGGTGCAGCTGGCGGGTGACACCCCCGACAGCGCCCAGGTTCGATTCGAGATCGTACGCGGCTCGCACCTCATTTCAGAGGAAGGTTTCGCGAGCGACGGACACGTAATCCACCGGTACATACTGGAGAGTCGCGACCGCGCGGTGCCCGCGATGGGACTGTCTGCCACCGACACGCTTGGCTACCTGTACATGGATCCAGGTGTGGTTGGTGGGCAGCGCGCTCGCTACAATGCGCGCTTCGTTGCACGTACGGCGGAAGGCGGCTGGCGTGCCACCGAAACCACGCTGTCGGTCATTCCAGGTGCGTCACCTCCGGCGGATGTGCCCGCCGGCTCCTGGATGGTGTGGGGCGCGCATGATGACGATCAGTACATGCAGAGTCGCGACGCGCTGAGTCGTGAGGTATTCGGACGGCCGTACACCATGGGGATGATGGACCACTGCTTCCTCTGCGGACTGATGTGGTGCTGGGTTATCGATCCCGACTGACCTCGCGATAAAGCTGCTCCAGTCGTTCGGCAATCCGAGGGATGTCGAACCGCTCCAATGCCACACGCCGCCCGGCCGTGCCCATTTCGATGGCGCGTTCGGGCGGCGTGAACATTTGCACCACTGCTGCAGCCATCTCATCCGAGCGGGCGCGCGGCACTACGAAGCCCGAAATGCCGTCGTCAACCATTTCGGGCACGCCGCCAACAGCGGTTGCAACCACCGGCCTGGATTCGCGCATTGCCTCCATCAGAGGTAGCGGTGCGGCCTCGCTCTCGGATGCCAGCACCAGTGCGTCGGACGCACGCAGCAGCTCGGGAACGTCGAGCCTTGCGCCCAGCATGCGAATGTGACGCTGCAATCCATGCTCGACTATCGAGGCTTCCAGTTCGGCGCGGAGCGGGCCGTCACCTGCAATCAGCAGCGTTGCATTCGGAAGCTCGGTGCGCAGCTGGTTCATCATCGGCATGAGCAGGCGCTGTCCCTTTACCGGGTGGAGCCGGCCGATGTTGAGCAGCACGATGTCGTCGTTCGACAGCCCGAGCTCTCCCCGGATGCGCCGGCGGTCCTCGTCCCGCTGCGCGGCGTTCGGCACATCGCTCATGCTGATGCCCGGAAAGAGCACTTCCACCTTGCTCGATGGGAACGCAGATCCGAACATCTCCGCGTGCGTGTCCCGAACCGCTGCAGACACCGCAATGATACGGTCGGCAAGCGACCGGTCAGCCAGATTGCGCAGCTGCTGCCGGGTACGACTGGCAACCATCGAGCCCGCGCCCAGCGCCTCCGAGTCACGCTCGGCGAGCCAGTGGATGGTGGCAACGACAGGCAGGCCTGTGCTGCGCGCGGCAACTCCGGCGAGCATCAGGTCAATTGTCTGGTTGGTGTGCACGACGTTCACGCCGTGCCTGGCGATCAGCTCGCGAATGCGCCGAACGGAGCGCAGTGCAGTGGCGGGTCCTTCATGGCCAACAGAAACTGCTTCGATGCCGACGTCGCGAAAGGCGTGTGCCATGCTGTGGTCGTCATGCATATAGCACACGACAGACTTTATGTTCCGCCTGGCAAGCTCCGCAACGTTTCGCAGCACCACGCTCGTTATGCCGTTCACGGCGAGGCTGCGAACGGTGTGAAGAACCGTGAGCGGCGGGGCTGCGATCACTGGTCGGGCGACGTGTGGAGCGGTGCCTTCGCCGGTTGCCATCGAGCTCATATGCCCGATTGCCCCAGGTGCTGCGGGATGGCGGGATGCATGGACAGCCACTGCTGCGATGGGTCGAGAAAGGGACAGGAGCGCAGAAGCTCGTTCAGCTGGGGCCGCGCAGGATCGTTGCCGAGCCGATCGACAATCTCCGCGAGAGAGGTGGCTTCAGTAACGAGCAGCGGCGTCGCCTCACGACGCCCGACGCCGGCCAGGTAATCGCGAAACTTGAAGCCGCTGCCTTCAACGTTGGAGGAAAACTCGAGCCAGGTTGAGGGAATGCCGTACGAGTCTGCCAGGATCATCCCGTGCAGGGAGCTGGAGGCAATGGCTGCGCAGCGGGCAATCTCGTCCGGCACCGCCGTTATACCGGACAGGATGTCGATTACGTGAACTCCGGGGAGTGCGCCGAGCCTCGCGACGTACGGGGAGTTCCGGTCTGCGTAGTGCGGGATGATGCCCAGCTGGTACTCAACCTTCTTCTCGGGCGTGTAGAGGAGCGGAAAGAGCAGCGCCGGATCACCAAAAACGTCGGGAACGCTGAGGCCCTGGCTTCGCGCGATTGCCGCGGAGAGGGGTCCTCGCATTGCATGTATGCGGCGCGGCCGCACGCGGAATCGGGACGACTCCACCTTGAAACCGCTGCCCCACACCTCTACCGGAGATTGTGCAAGTCCGTCGAGTATGCTGCCGATAACCGTGTAAATGGTGCGGCGCCTGACGTTGAATACACGGCTGGCCTGCAGAACCGTACGCCCCGAAAGGTGTTCGACGAGCACCGGATTCACGATGTCGCCCCAGTTGGGAAGATCGTTCCACCAGATCGCCAGTACGGGTTTGCTGCTGGCCGCTGCCTGAAGCGAATCGCTCAGGCGTTTCGCAGCGAGCTTGCGTGGCTGTGACAGCAGCAGGCGGAGCGTATCACGCGCGGAGTTTCCGAAGATCTGCATGGCGGCTTCAGGAGAGCACTCCGGGGTGACTCCGCATCCTCACGCGCCGCCGCCGGTGCCTGAGCTGCGACTCCCGTACTTGTCCACCCACTGCAGATACTCGTCCGAAACCACGGTGAGTCCGAGGTCAACGAGCTCGTTTACGTCGTGCAGTGTTCGAGTGGTGGGTGTGCGCATGTTGAAGTTCGGGTGTTCGGACAGCACCTTCACGAACCCGGCGTAGTGATGCGAACCTCGGTGGTGCTGGCCGAGCTTCATGTTGGTTACGGCCTGGTCATAGAGGGTGGAAAGGAACTTGTAGTGCAGCAGCACGGTTGAAACGTCTGCAACACGAGCGCCGGCGGTGAAGTGTCCGTCGTAGCGATACGGGTCTGAGCCATTGCCTGTGTAGTGCAGTGCGTGGCGCGTCTGCAGCAGGCAATAGGATCCGAAGAGACGCTGGCGCACTCCGCCGAATTTCGCGGTTATGCGCTCACTCGAAGTCTGGCCGTTGCTGATCCAGTACATCTGGCGTGTCTCCTGCATTCCCTCCAGGTCGTACAGCCGGTACTTCTCCTTCACGTTGTCGTCAGGCGTGCTGTGCAGGCTGCTGAACGGCACGTCCGAGAACATGTCCAGCGCGTGTGCGGCAACGGCCTGGTATCCGTAGTGGTCCAGGTACGCTATGAACGCCGGCAGTGAAAGCCTGTCGGAATACGGGTAATCCCACAGTTCGTCTACATCCGGGGCAAGCGTCCAGCGTGCCTTGCCGAAGGTTCGGGAAAGCCACCGTCGCATGCCCAGCTCATAGTTTCGGAAGGGGATGCTCGTGGTATACACACTTACATTCCTGAGGCGTGATGCAGCGCTCACGGTGGCGTCTGTGGAGCCATTGTCCAGGAAGAGAATGTGCTTCACGCCCAGTGACATGTAGTGGTCCACGAAGGACTGAATCCACATTTCACCGTCGCGAACCAGGCACAGCACTGCCGGCTCGTCAGGGCGCACCGGAAGCCCGGCCGGTCCGTGAACGAGCTTTACGCTGCCAGCAAGCGCGCCAAGCCGAACCCTCTGTTCACGAATCCTGTTGGCAACGGCCCACACAGGGCGCATCCGGTCGTTCCGCGCACACGTGTGGCAGCCATGACAACCAATGCGGAGCTCACGTGCGGGATACAGGTAAACTCCGCTCTCGGTGTACTCACCAGGCTCGGTATGCTCCGTGCCCGGCACTGCCGGGCTCGTTATGCGGTCAGGCAACTCGATCGTGCGTCAGCGGAGGCCAGGCTGCAATCGCAGCGGAGGCCTAACGGCGACCATCGGGCTTCACCTTGTCCACGAAGCTGGATGCTGCATCTCCCAGTCTCTCGACCCCGTCCAGTGCCTGCTGTCCGATACCGGTGGCAACGCGCTTCACCCGCTTGACGGTGCTGCGACCGGTGTCCGCTGCCTGCCTGGCCGTCTTGCGCCCTGCGGCCGCGACGCGCTTGATGGCTCCCTTGCGCCCGCTGACGCGCTTCCGAACTCCGGCCACGCGTGAGGCAAGGGTTCCCTTCGCAGCCGAACGTTTGGTCGGCCGTGCCGTGGACGTACGCTTCGCAGCAGCACGCTTGGCCGCAGCACGCCTGGCCGCCGTCTTGGCTGCTGTCTTTGCTGCCGTCTTGCCCGCCGCAGTACGCCTGGCGCCTGCCTTCTTCGCCGCGCTCTTCGTACCCGCACGCTTGGCGGTCGCTCGCTTCGCCGCGGACTTCTTCGTGCCGGACTTCCCCGCGGAGGTTTTGCCTGCACCGGACTTCCCCGCGGCCGCCCTGGTTGAACCGCCACCGCCCTTCCCTTCGCCAGCGCCCTTACCGGCAGGCTTGCCCGCAGAACTCTTTTTCGCAGCGGTACCGGACGTCTTCCGAGCAGACTTCTCGCCGCCCTCTGAGTTGGTATCAGCAGAATCGTTCGCCATCGGTGCTCCTGGTGGGGGTATGGTGCAACGGACGGATCACGAACGGTGCCACTACGCACGCCTCACGCCATCAGCGCGGAGCACCGGGGCCACGAAGGGCACGACCGGGAGTTGCTTCGGTGGGAACTCCGTTCGCCACAACCGCCGTTCCATTCACGAACACCCAGTTGATTCCGCTCGAAAGTCGCTGTGAATCCGTGAATGTCGCCTCGTCCTTTACCGTCGCGGGGTCGAAAACCACCACGTCTGCATACATCCCGCGCTTCAGCACTCCACGATCCGCAAGGCCAACGCGCCCCGCGGGCAGAGATGTCATCTTGCGAATTGCATCCTCGAGCTGCAGGACACCGGTCTCGCGCACGTAGTGGCCCAGTACCCGCGGGAACGAGCCGAACGCACGCGGGTGGCTCAGGCCACCAGGCGTTGGCGTACGCGCACCTGCATCCTGACCAATGGACACCCAGGGCTGCTGCAGGCCATATGCAACGTCTTCCTCGCTCATCGCGAAGTAGATCGCGCTGGCCCTCGCACGATCCAGCACGAGCAGGTCGTACGCAGCCTCATACGGATTCTGCCCGCGCATCTCGCCGATCTCCTTCAGGTTCCTGCCTTCGTAAACTGAGAGCGAATCCTCACTGAAGCCCGTAACCAGAATGGTTTCGGGGCGCTCGAGGTTCCCCCACTCGCCCTGCTCGCGACCGTTGCGCAGCCGCTCGCGAACCGCCGGATCCTGCAGGCGCACCAGCATGGAATCGTTTCCGCCTGCCTGCACCCACGTGGGGAGGATTGCGTCCAGCCCCGTGCCCGCGGCGATGTAGGGATACATGTCCACCGATACGTCCTGCCCTGCCTTTCGAGCGGAGTCAATCATGGCAACGGCGGGCCGCATCTTTCCCCAGTTGCGCTCCTGTGCCGCCTTGAGGTGGTGAATCTGCAGCCAGGTGTCTGCGCCGCCGGCAATCGTGAGCGCCTCGTGGATGGCCTCGAGCAGCGAGTCGCTCTCGCTACGCATGTGGGTTGAATAACCACCGCCGTACCGCGCCGCGTGTCTAACGAGCGATATGAGCTCCTGAGTGGTGAACCAGGTCGTGGGCGGATAGATGAGGCCGGCACCAACCCCCATGGCACCATCCCGCATTCCCTGCTCCACGAGTTCACCCATCTGCGCAATCTCTTCCGCCGTAGCCGAACGCGATGCATCGCCCATTACAGCGCGGCGAATGGACGCCGCACCCAGGAACGTGCCGAGATTGATCCCTACGCCCGTGTCCTCCAGAACGTCGAAGTAGCCTGCAAGAGATGTCCACCGCAGGTTCTGGCTTTCCGCACCCGCAACGGTGTTCGGCCACACCGAACTCACCTCACCCGTTATCTCGCTCGTGATACCCTGGGTAACCTTGGAGATCGCCGTGCGGTTGCGCAGGATGCTCGTTTCGGAATGGCCGAGCATGTCGATGAAGCCCGGCGACACCACCATGCCGGTTGCATCGATCACCTGCTGCGCACCACCGCGCGGGAGCTTCGGGGCGACATCTGCAATACGATCGCCGCGGATGGCGACATCGCCGTAGTACCAGGGACTCCCCGTACCGTCAACGATGCGGGCTCCCGTGATGATTATGTCGTAGGCCGGTGCTGGAGACGGCCGGGTTTCAGTGGCGCGCGGGGTGCATGCACCGAGCGCAACTGCGAAAAGGGCGAGTGCTGAACAGGATGATAGGCGCATGGTGGGAATATGTGGTATGTGCCGAGCCTGCAATAGTGAGCACCGATGGTGCATGTTCCCGTCCGTGTTCCCCGTAGCTCGCAGAATCACGATCCGGGCATGCAAGCCGGTGATGAAAAACGCCGGAAATCGGGGCGGCGACCGGGGTAGGCTCGTGCTTCCCAACACCAGCACCAGACGCCTGACGAATACGCCAGCAGCCCCGGCCCTGCGTCGTTGCCGGCACCGTGCGATTAACTTTCAGGCGGA
>DATGOL010000138.1:0-3655 GCA_035306065.1 Gemmatimonadales bacterium
AAGTTGTCGAAGTACAAAGCGTCCAGGTCGGCCGGCATCGCGAGGAACGTGCGACGAAGACGACGACCTGCCGTTCCCGTTGGCGCCAGTGCCAGCACTCTGCCACGCACCAGCGAGCGCAGAGCACGCGGCGTCGCCGACTCCCACGCGTTACCGAGCGCGAGGTTCGCGATAGTCACTCGATAGCGGTTGTAGCCGGCCAGTGTTTCGTCGCTTCCCTCCCCCGTCAGCACCACCTTCACATGTGCTGCCGCAAGCCGCGACACGAAGTTCAGGGCAACGCTGGACGGGTGCGCCATTGGCTCGTCCTCGTGCCACACGAGTCGAGGAACAGCGGCCCAGAAATCGTTGGGATTCACCACGATTTCGCGGTGGTCGGTATTGTAGCGTCCGGCCACCAGCCGTGCGTAGTGCAGCTCGTTTGCCTCACGCTCAGCGAACGCAACGCTGAAGGTGCGAATGGGATCGCTCACCAGCGAGGCCATCATCGCCGTAATCGCGGCGGAGTCAATACCCCCCGACAGGAACATGCCGAGCGGCACGTCTGCCATGAGGCGCATGCGAACAGCCTCGCGAAAGCGCTCGCGATACTCATCCACCAGGTCGGCGTCGCTCCGGCCATCGTGAGGCTTCTCACCTGCAGGAAGCTCCCAGTAGCGCTCGATGGTCACCGCACCGTCCCGCCAGATGAGCGTATGGCCGGGCGGCAGGCGCATTACACCTTCGAACAGAGTCTCGTTTCCGGACGGCGCATGGTTCGCCAGGTAGTCAGGCAGGGCAGTCCTGTTCAACGTCGGCTTCACCGCGCCAGCGGCGAGCAATGCCTTGATCTCCGATGCAAACCAGAGAGAGCCATCGCTCCCGTGCACATAGTAGAGTGGCTTTACTCCAAAGCGATCGCGGGCAAGTACGAGCTCACGCTGCTGCGCATCCCACAGTCCGATTGCAAACATCCCGCGAAGCTGCGGAATGGACTTCATACGGTCGCGCTCGAAGAGGTGCAGTACTGTTTCCGTGTCGCAGTGCGTGGTGTAGTTCACGCCTGACGACTGGAGCTGCCGCATGAGATCGGGGTGGTTATAGATCTCGCCGTTGTAGACCAGTACATATCGCCGGTCAGCCGAGTACATGGGCTGGGCGCCGTGTGCAACGTCTACGATGCTCAGCCGCCGGTGCCCGAGCCCAACCTGCTCAGCAAGGTGAGATCCCGTGCCATCGGGGCCCCGATGAAAAAGCGTATCGCGCATGCGTTCGAGCGCGGCCGCGTCTGCACGCCGCCCCGAATTCGCCGGATGAACCACACCACAGATACCGCACATCCCGAATCAGATCTCCTCGACTGTCCAGTTACCGTTCTCGCCCTGCCGGGCGCGCACACAGCCGCCGCGAACGGAAAGGACCTCAATGTCATCAACTAGAACCACGCCGGTTCCGGCAGCCATCAGCTCAACCGCCTGCCCGTTCCCATTCCGCCGCAGCCAGAGCACATCCGCTGAAGTCTCAACACCGGCAGCGTTCATCGTCGCTCCCGAACTAACCATCCAGATGTCGCTCCAGTCAGTACCCCGAAGGCCCCATGCACTTCCGCTGGTCGCTGCAATTTCATGGCACGATACGGGCCCATCGGGAGACGCCCCCGGCACCAGTGCGGTCACGCTTGCGCCTCGCTCCCGCACATACCACTCGGAGCTGGCCACGTCCACCACCTCACTCCTGCCATACGAGGTGGACGCCTTGCCTACAGCGATGCCCAGCTCCCTGTCCGCCAGCAAACCGAGTAGCGGACCGCTCTCGTCTGCCAGCGCTGCACTCGCTGGAGTGAGGAGCTGCATGTTCGCTCCCGCGGGCCCGTGCCAGCGAGTTACCGCACTGGATTCGCTGGTTCCGGACGATTCCAGGACATCGCAAACGAGGCCGTACTGGTCCCGCAGCCAGAAAACGATACGCCGGTGCGTTACCGGGTTCGGCAAACGCTGGTAACCATCGTGGATGGCCTCCCACAGAACAAAGGCCGGACTGTCGTACCACCGCAACACCTCGGAGCGGGCAAATGTCTCCCACCTGAACCCGTTCCCGGGTTCGGAAGACATCCTGCCACTAACCTCCACCGTATTGTGCGCGGACGTGCCCCGAAAACTATCGCGCTCCGACCCGAGATAGGTGTAGGTGCCCGAGTCGCAGAGTGCGGGTCGGCCGTCTACCGAGAGCACCAGAGACAGTGCGTCCGCGTGCGAGTGCGCACCCGAAAGTGCGCCGTGAGGGCCCGCGTCCAGCAGAAGGTGGCTGCGACTGTCCCGGATCACGTAGAGTCCGCCGTCGGGGAAGGCCTGTGCCGCAGGTCGGTCGAGGTTGACCTCCGCTTTCTCTGTGGCGGCCAGTTCTTCAGGAGTGAGAATCCAGGCGAGAGTAGATCGAGGTTCGCTCGCTGCCGGCATCAGGGACGGGTCGTCCAGCACAACAGCGGCAAGCGCCAGCGTATCACGGAAGTCATTCCTGGCCCGTGGTCGAAGGGGGAGCAGGCGTCCTCCGTCGTCATCGCCGAGTAACGGAATGGTGCCATCCGGTCGCACTATCGACGCAATTACCTCGACCGCACTCCGAACGCGTGCTATGAGCTCCGCGGGTACGCTCCCGCCTGCAGACCGCCGCAGCCGAATGGCATGCAGGTAGAAGTCCACCGTGTAGCCCTGGTACCAGGTGGTCTGCTCGAAGTAAACGCCATCATCACGAATCTGGCGCTTAGACTCGTTGAGCAGGATTTCCCAGCCGAGTTCCCTCCAGCGCGCCGCACGTGGAAGTGACGGGAGTGCGGTACCGAGGTAAAGCAGTGCGAGCGCCTCACCCGTGAGGTGCGTGTTGGGGCTGAACCAGGTGGACAGGTAGCGTTCAATGTGCTCACCTTGAAGTTGGAGCGACTCGAGCATGCGGCGGCGCAGCGCGTCGTCAGGTGCTGCAGCCTTCTCCAGCAGTTTCAGCGTATGACACCAGGCGATCGAACGAAAGCCGAGCTCCAGGCTGCTGGCCCAGTTGATTCCGTGCTTGGGTGGATTGTTCTCGATCCAGAGATCGAGCAACTCTGCCGTACGCAGGGCGTATACATCGTTGCCCGTGAGGCACCATGCCTGCGCCAGCGTCACCATCCACTGGTGACGGTTGAGCTCCCAGGTGACCTTGTGGTCGCCAACCGACTGGATGTCCAGGTACGGAACGCGACTCCAGTGTTTCATGGGAGCGCGCTTGCCCGATACAGGGTCGAGTTGCCAGTCCGGGCTTACGCCCCAGTCGATACCAGTGTAGCCGAGCAGGTCGAACTTGCCGAGCATTATGCGATCGGCGGTGGCGACTATTTCAGCAGCCTCCGTGGGCCATCGGCCATTGAAATCCCGGGCGAAACCTGCCTCACGCGGCGAATTCGGCATGCGAACCGGCCGAGCTGGCTCCACGATGGGCTGCCCCGTAAGGAAGCCGCCACGCTCGAGCAGGATGAAGATGTTCTGGTATGCGCGGTCGCGGAGCTCGGCCGGGGACCGACCACGGAGGGCGCGGAGGTATCTTGAAATCACCTTGGCGGTGCCGGAGTGGCTGTTGCGCTGTCGGTGATTCCCTCGCTGGCGGAACTCGCGAGACGACCGGCAAGCTGCTGGTAGCAATGCCG
>DATGOL010000139.1:0-12045 GCA_035306065.1 Gemmatimonadales bacterium
ATGAAACTCCAATCGCCGTGCAGTTCTCCGCGGCCTCCGCGCCTCCGCGTGAGACCGTCGTTTTCAACCTTCAGTGCGTAGTGGCCGGCACCGGTGAAGAAGCAGATGGGAGGCAGTTGCACTTGAGGGCGCCTTGAAATAACGCTGCTATTCCTGCGTCGGCGCGCCTTGGCGAACGACGCGTATTCGCACTCGCGATACTACACGAATATCGTTTACAGCCCACTAGGTCAGAATATCTCGATCCCCTGCCCGAATCTCGGGTTCACGATCGTGTTGTAGATGGAACCGAAGGTGAAGCTGAGCCCCAGCCGCAACTCGACGCTGTAGTCAGTAGCCAGTGCTCGCTGCCCCAGAAGAATTTCTTCGTCAGTAAGGTCGCCCCTGGGCAGGTACAGCTGGTTGCGAACCCGCGAGGCTTCGAGTTCCGCAAACACGCTCATCCCCGCGAGAATGCGAACGTCGCCGAATGCGTCTACCGTCAGGATGTTCCTGGACGGCTCGTTCACGATGTTCCCGAACAGCACCGAGGCGTTCACCGAGCCCCACGGCTCGCGAAGTCTTCCTGCTACGCCAATGTGCTGGCTCACCACGGTCTCGCGCTCGCGGAGGAAGATCGTCTCCTCGAGGTAGTCGAAGTAGGTGACGCCTATCGAGTAGCGCAGCGTGATCCGCTGCCGCGTGGCCTGGTCCCAGTCCAGGAAGTTGTACTCCAGAGCGGGACCGATCCGCGCCGCTGCCCGCTGGTTGAAGAAGTCTGAACGTGCGGCAGCGGCGGTGAGCCCGGCCGAGAGATGGTCACCCAGCGAGTGAACGACCAGGGCGTCCACTCCATACGAGACGAGCGTGTTGGTAGCGGTGCGACCACCCGACAGGTCGAACTCGCTGTTCTCGTACTCGCCTTCCAGTTCCATCTCCAGCTTCCACGCATCCGTTATCCGGCGGGCGCTCAGTTCGCCATCCGTGCTCCACGAGCGGCGTCGCTGCTCGATGTCCGCGGAGCCGCCAACCTCAACCTCGAACACCCAGAAGTTCCAGGGATCCGAGACCACCTGCTCGCCGGTTGATACAGGCGACCCTTCGAAGCGGATATCGAGCTGGTCTGCAACGGACGTTCGCACAGCGTAGGGGAAGAGGCCGAGTGATACTGCGCGGCGTATGGCGAGGCGCTCCTCATCGTCCGTTGCTGTCGGAGTCGTACTGGTTGTGATGGTATCTGAAAGCGCCGCAAATGATCCCTGCCCGAGGAACGCCAGCGTTAGTACCTCGCCCCCACCGGCGGCATCGAGCGCTGTAATGAGCACGTGCACGTCCGCCAGCTGCCGGTCTCGAACGAAGGCCACGTACGGGAGCTCGGTGACCAGGTAGTCGTCGTCGCACCGGATGTGGCAGTCGAGGAACACCCTGAGAGGCCTGCCGAGTACCTCAGCCGCCGATGAATCGGGGTTCCCGGGCTCGGGCTGTTGGGCAATTGCCGGCTTCGCAGCCATCAGCGAGATGGTCCCGGCGGTAAAGAGGATCAGCGCGCGGGCAAGTGCGCTGAGTCGAGAATGAGGCGCACCAGGAGTGGCGGTACTGCATTTGTGGTGCGCTGGTCGGAATCCAATCGTTGAGCCTGTCTTGCAGGGCATTGAACCTGGTTGGAGGACGAGGAGACCTTGCCTGCGCCGCTGCCAGTCGGGCACGAAAGTCGTCGGGGCAGCGAGAGTGCTGCCTCCCAGCCTACGAGGCGGACCACTCGAGCGTTCATGGCAGTGTTCGGCTGGCGCGCTGGCAGCAGTGAAGTTCAGCGCACGCGCAGTACGTCTTCCACAGGCCCTGCACTTCCGGTGCCCAGCAGCTCGAACGCCTCGAGAAGTGCCTGACGAGAGCGGGGCCAGGCAAATCGCGAGCAGGCTTCCGCAATGCTCAGCCACTCGAACTGGTCATGCTCCCCGCCCAGTACCACCTCTGCCGGCTCTGCGGCAAATGCGCAGAACACCACTGCGAGGTGCATCGTGGCACTCTTGTGCAGGTAGAAGGGCTGTACGCTCACATTGTACAGCCTCTCCACTTCGAGGCCGGTTTCCTCACGCACCTCACGAATGGCAGCGTTTTCGGGACGCTCGTCAGGCTCCACCGTCCCGTGCACTGCCTCCCACGCTCCGGTACAGCGCACACCCTCTGCCCGGCGCGCAACGAACACACGCCAGCCATCCGGCAGCGGACGCACCAGGTACACGTCAACCGTGCCAGCACGAATATCTGTCATGTCTCAAACTGGCACGCGCGCAACAGCGTTGCCAGCTAAGCAGGCAGAATCACGCCGCGGCGCCGTTTCTCCTGCCGAACAACCCGCGCGGCGGTGGAGACTCATCCTCGCTCTCTGCCGGCCGCGTACGACGCAGCAGCGCGTGAATGCGAGCAGCCAGTGTGCGAGTTCGCACCGGTTTCGCGACTACATCGTCCGCGCCAAGCTCGAAGGCGCGAACCTCGGTATCCTCGTCGTCGTCCGGCGCGATGATCAGCAGGGGCAGCCGGGCCGTCTGGCTGCGTGCCCTGAGTCGCGTAAGCGCCTCCATGCCATCCAGGCCGGGCATATCCAGGTCCAGCACGAGCAGGTCGGGCGCGTCCCTGTCCGCAATCTCCAGTGCATCAGTCCAGCTGTCGCTCACCTCCACTTCGGGCCCGTCACTCTCGATCGTCTCCCTCAGTGCTTCCCGCACCTGCCTGTCTGCAACTGCCAGAAGTACCCGTGTGGAGGGATCCACGTTGACGACTGCTTCCTCTTCCAGCAGGCGGAATGCATCGCTGGCGAAGAGGGTGGCAGCCTCCCGCATCCTGGAGGCCGGCGCCTCATTCGGCGGAAATTCGGCGTGGGACCCGGAGGACATTCGATCTTCCTGGCGCCTGCCTCGCTCGGCTCTCCGCTCCGCTCCTGAATCCCGATCACGATCCCTCTCCCTGTCGCGCCTGCGGGTGCGCGTTGGCACCCGCGATTTAGCCTTGCCCGCTGCAGGGGCCTCGGCCACCCGCAGCAGTTCGTCCAGGCTCGTGGCGCCGGACAGCAGGTGCGACACTCCGGACTCGAACAGCGTACGCATTCCCGACTCGCGCGCCACAGCGGCGATCTGGTCTGCCGCTGCGCCCTCTGCAATGCAGCGCTCCATCTCTGCACCGCCTACGAGTATCTCCGTTATCGCCGATCGCCCGCGGTACCCGGTGTTCGCACACTCCGGGCAACCAACGGCCCTGTAAAGGGTGGAGCCCTCGGGAATCCACTCGCGCAGGCGCTCAGGCACTGGCGTCTCGTTTACCTCACGACACGTGCGGCACAGGCGGCGGACCAGCCGCTGCGCCACCACTCCCTTGAGTGCGGCCGCGATCTTGTACGGCTCCACTCCTATATCCACCAGCCTCGTTATGCTGCTCGCTGCATCGATGGTGTGCAGTGTGGAGAAAACCAGGTGACCCGTGAGCGAAGCCTGCACCGCGATTCCAGCCGTTTCACGGTCTCGGATCTCTCCAACCAGCACCACGTCCGGATCCTGCCGGAGAATGGACCGCAGTGCGGAGGCGAAGGTGAGGCCTGCGCGTTCGTTCACCTGCACCTGCACAACGCCCGGCAGCCGGTACTCCACCGGATCCTCAACCGTCACGATGTTTACGTCGCGCTCCTTGATTCGCTTGAGCGCGGAATACAGGGTGGTGGTCTTTCCTGAACCGGTTGGCCCGGTGACGAGGATGATTCCCTCCCTGACCGCGAGCAGCAACTCCAGTCGCTCCACGTCGTTCGCGTCCAGCCCCAGCTTGTCCAGCGCAAGCGCATTCTCCTTCTGGTCGAGAATGCGGATTACCACCTTCTCGCCATGCGCAGACGGCAGGGTGGATACACGCAGGTCCACCGGCTTGCCATTCACCGTTACGCGAGCGCGGCCGTCCTGAGGACGCAGCCGGTCTGCGATGTCCAGCCCGGACATGATCTTCACGCGTGACACGAGCGGCCCGCCGGCTGCGCGCGGGAGCTCCATCGTCTGACGCAGCACGCCGTCTATCCGGTAACGGATGGCGATGGTCTGCTCCTCCGGCTCCACGTGCACGTCGCTGGCGCGCGCAGTGATCGCCTCCGCAACGATGTAGTCCACGAGGCGGATGACAGGACGCTCACCTGCCCGCTCGCCGAGCGCAGCTATGTCGTCTACCGCGTCGCTTATGGCAACGGCCTGTACCTCGTACTTCTCGGTGACGTTCTCGAGGATCTTCTCGATTGCGTTGTCCGGGCGATACAGCTCGTCCAGTGCCTCGGCAATCTTCTTCGGCGCCGCCAGGTGGAACCTCACCGAGCGACCTGTGGCGAACTCCAGCGCACGCTCGCAGTCCAGGTCTGTGGGGTCCGATGTAGCGACCTCGAGAATCTCATCAGTAGCCACCACCGGAACCACCAGGTACTTCCGTGCAAGGGACTCTGGCAGGTGCTCGCGCAACCCCGGGTTGAGCCCCGAGAGCTCAGCCACCCGCATTCGATTGCGGGTGGCGATTGCCTCGAGCAGGTCTGTCTCGAGTATGGCACCGGACGCGACGGCAGCCTGCCAGTAGCTATCGTCCACGGCGGAGTTGACTTTCGCCAGCTCCTCCCGGGTAAGAAGGCTCTCGAGCGTGGGTAGCAGCCACGCGTCGCGAAGCTCCTGGGCCATTATTCTCGATCTCCGGTTGAATCGGCGGAACGCCGCGCGAAAGAGGACAAATACACGCGCACGGCATGCCTGCCCGTACACAGATGGGGTTTACATATCTTGGACGATTCAGACGCCGGCACCGTCATTGCCAGCCGGCATTCCTTGCTCCCGCCACCGAGCCGCGGATAGACTCCAGTCGAATGCCCGAGCCGGCATACCGAGCTGCACCGTACACGGAGATACACCTGCCTGCCATTTCTCAGGATGCTGCGGCAACTGCCAGCAGCCTTGAACGCTTTGTTGCGCTGGCCGCCGAAGTAGGCGTGAACGGCGGACTCGTGCCGGTTTGGCGCGACGTCCTCCTGGACGGCGAGACCGCCGTATCAGCTTACGCACGCCTGCGACGAGCCCCGTTTTCGTTTCTGCTCGAGTCTGCCCCCGCAGGCGGCGAGACATGGTCCCGGTACACCTTTCTGGGCACGGAACCCCGACGCGCCTGGCGGCTGGTGGAGGATGTCGTTGATGAATGGAGCCCGGAGTTGGGGTGGCATGGTGAACACCGGTCCGAGGCTCCCCTCGAGGAGCTGAAGCAGCTCCTGACGCGCTCCATGCCGGTGGAGGTGCCTGAACTGGACGGCCTGTGGAACGGAGTGGTGGGCTACTTCTCCTACGACGTAGCGCGACTGGTGGAACGGCTTCCCTCTCCGCCACCGCGCACTCTTCGGAAGCCTGACGCGGTACTAATGGTTCCGGGGGTGGTGGTGGTACTGGACAATCTGAAGGGGATGGCCCGGATCGTCACAAGCGTTACGGTGCCGTCTGGTGCAAACCAGCGCGAGCTGGAGAACCTCCATACCACAGCCCTGCAGGAACTGAGCTCCGTCGTCAGGCGTCTCCACTCCGGCTCCACAAACCTCCAGCCGCTGGAACTCAACGTCGCAGCGCCTGCAGCCGAGGGCGAGTCGTCGTACACGCGCGAGCGCTTCATGGAGCACGTGGAGCAGATTCGCGAGTACATCATGGCCGGCGACTGCTTCCAGGTACTGCTCGCCCGCCGGATTCGCCTCGCGCATGACTTCGACGGCTTCGCGCTCTATCGCGCACTGCGAGCGCTCAATCCGTCGCCGTACATGTACCATCTGGAGCTGGACGGATTGGAACTCGTGGGAAGTTCCCCGGAGCTGCTCGTTCGTGTGGCGGCAGACAGGGTGACCGTTCGCCCTATCGCAGGCACACGCCCCCGTGGCGCCACGCCGGCCGAGGACGAAGGCATGTCCCGCGACCTGCTGGCCGACGAAAAGGAACGCGCTGAACACGTTATGCTCGTGGACCTCGGCCGAAATGACGTGGGGCGTATTTCGAAGTACGGCTCGGTTCAGGTTACCGACCTGATGCAGGTGGAGCGCTACTCGCACGTGCTCCACATGGTGAGCCAGGTTGAGGGTGAGCTACGTCCGGGCGTGTCTGCGGTGGACGCATTCGCTGCCACATTTCCTGCGGGCACCATGACCGGAGCGCCGAAGGTGCGCGCCATGGAGATCATTGACGAGTTGGAACCGGAACGACGCGGCCCATACGCTGGTGCAGTGGGCTGGATTGCGGCAGGCGACCGGCGAATGGACCTCGCCATCACGATTCGCACATGCGTGATCGCGGACGGTGAAGCGTGGGTGCAGGCCGGTGCGGGCATCGTGGCCGATTCCGTGCCTGAGATGGAATGGCGCGAGACGGAGAACAAGGCTCGCGCAGTGTTGAGTGCAATCGGGCAGGTGCGCGCATCGGCATCCAGGACGTCGGATGCCTGACGAGACACCGGTCGAGCAGACGCGAACCGACTTTCCGGTTCAGCAGAAGCCCGTTGGGCCGCTTGCATTCTCGCTCAAGGGAGCCACGAACAGCCAGCGGTTCGAACTGCTGGGAGATACTCCGCTCGTTGTCGGACGCGCGCTCACAAGCGACCTGCCCATCGTCCATCCCACGATCTCGCGGCGACACGCGGAGCTGATCGCACATTCAGACTCCGTTGAGGTGGGCGATCTTGGCTCCAGCAATGGCACCTTCCTGAACGGCGTGCGGGTGGAGCGCGCTCATGCACGCGCGGGTGACACCGTCACCTTCGGCACCTGTGAGTTTGTGGTCAGCGCACAGGAACGGTCGGCAACCGGCGCCGGAGAGCCCGCGGCGAAGCGCAGGATGCTAGGCAATCTCACCGTCAGGCACGAGCGTCGGCTCGTGACGCCACCGCGCGCCGAGTTCGCACTGCAGCGAACGCCGATCGACAAGTCGGTTGACACCGGAGTCCGGGTGCCGGGCGCGGATGCAGGCCGAATGGCACTCAAGCTGTCTCTGCTCCTCGAGGTATCAAAGGCTCTCAGCGGAACGTTCGACCTGAGCCTGGTGCTGCAACGCGTGGTGGATTTCGCCTTCCAGCTTCTGGAAGTGGATCGCGTTGCACTACTGCTGATGGAAGACGGCGGGTTAACGCCCAGGGTTACTCGTGAGGCCCGTCAGGTTCTGGACGAGGTGACAGGCGAGGCTGCCGAGAGCCGGTCGACATCCGGGGGGCAGCCCGGCTCGTTACAGCAGCGACCGGTGCCGACGTCCATAGTGGAGCACGCCGTGGCGGAGCGCATTGCGATACTGAGCGATGACGCGCCTGGCGACGAGCGGTTTGGCGGCGACTCCGTAGTATTGCAGAAAATCCAGAGCGTGATGTGTGCGCCGCTGCTTGGCCACAGCGGTGACGTGCTGGGCCTGCTTTACGTTGACAACCGGAGCGCGGCGCACTTCTTCGAGGAGGCGGACCTGGACTTCCTCGTGGCGTTCGCGGGCATTGCGGCGGTTGCGATGGAGAACACGAACCTGGCGGAGCGGCTGCGTCGTGAGGCAGTGGTACGAAGCAGCTTCGAACGCTACTTCAATCCGTCGCTGGCTGCCCGCATCGCAGCTGACCCTCAGGCTGTACGACTGGGTGGAGAGCGACGTCGCATTGCGGTACTGTTTGCAGATGTCCGCGGATTCACGCCCAGGGCGGAGTCACTTCCGCCGGAGGAGGTTGCGGCCCTCTTGAACGAATACTTCACACGCATGGTGGAATGCGTGTTCGCTCACGGCGGAACCCTGGACAAGTTCATCGGCGACGCGCTCATGGCCCAGTGGGGAGCACCTATCGCTCGCACCGATGATGCCGATGCGGCGCTGCAGGCTGCGCTGGACATGCAGGCGTCGCTCGCGGAGCTGAATGCGGAGTGGGTGGGTGACGGTCGTGAGCCGCTTCGCGTGGGCATCGGGATCAACGTGGGAGATGCATTCGCGGGGCATATCGGCAGTGAACGTCGCCTGGAGTACACCGTTATCGGCGATACGGTGAACGTTGCCAGCAGGGTGTGCGACGAGGCCGAGCCGGGCGACATACTGATCACGGGTGCTGCTGCCGAAGCACTGAGTATCGATGTGAAGCTGGAGCCTGGTGAACCGCTCGCTCTTCGCGGAAAGAGCCTGCCGGTACCCGTGTTCCGTGTAGTACGGTGAGCGGCGTTCCTGCCGGCTACAAACGAATAGTGCTGGCCAGTGAAACCTGCGCCGTGGTTCGCGAGGCCGAGGCGAGCGACGTAGAGCAGATTCTACAGACTCGTACGCTGCACGAGTGGGCCGGCACGCGCGATGATCGGCGTGCGCTCCAGGGGCGGGCAATCGCGTGGGCGGTTACGCTGCCGGGAGGTACACCTGTCGTGGTGCGTCATTCGGAGCACGGGGGAATGCTCGCACCGCTAACCGGCGACCGCTTTCTTGCCCCGACACGCGCTCCCCACGAACTCAGTACTGCACTCTGGCTCGAGTCTGCAGGCGTTCCAACACCGCAGATCGTGGCTTACGCTGTGTATCCTGCAGGGCCGCTGGTTCGCCGTTCGGATGTCGCAAGCGAAGAGGTTCGGAATGCGCGCGATCTCGGGCATTATTGCGTGGACGGGGGCAGCGCACTGGACGAAGCGCTGGAACTGACCACGGTGCTTCTGGAGAGCATGGACAGGGCTGGCGTACACCATCCGGACATGAATGTGAAGAACGTACTTATCGGGAATCGTGCAGGGCAGCGAATTGCCTGGCTTCTGGATGTGGATCGCGTGAGGCGGGTGAAGCCGGGCGCCGGCATGCGTGCCAACGTTCAGCGCCTGACGCGCTCGATGCGGCGCTGGAATCAGCGTTTCGATGCACGCGTTTCCGCCGAGCAGATTGGGCGGATCTCCAGGCTTGGAGCGGCGACATGAAACTGCAGGATGCCCGGCTGGACAACGTGCTCGTGGTCATGATGAGTGCGGTTGGCGACGCGGTACACGTGCTGCCGGTGATCAACGCCATCAAGCGACACTCGCCATCTTCGCGCATTACCTGGCTGTTGCAGCCCGGCCCGGCAACGCTGGTGCGCGGACATCCGAGTGTGGACGAGATACTGCTGTTCGATCGCTCGAAAGGCAGGCGGGCATTCACGGATATCCGGCGCGAGCTGTCCACGCGTCGCTTCGATACTCTGCTGGCGCTCCAGGTGTACTTCAAGGCCGGTGTGATAACGGCAATGGCAAAGGCAGACGTGAAGCTCGGCTTCGATCGCGCCCGCGCTCGCGACCTGAACTTTCTCTTCACCAGCCACAGGATTCCGGCCCGCCCCGGGCAGCATGTGCAGGACCAGTACTTCGAGTTCCTGGAGGCACTCGACGTGCCGCACGAGCCGGTGGAGTGGAACCTCGGGCCCTGGCCGGCGGAGCGTGCATGGCAGAAGGAGTTCTTCAAACCATTCGACAGGCCGGTGGTGTCGCTCGTTGTGGCAACCAGCAAGCCGCAGAAGGACTGGCTGCCGGAGCGATGGGCAGAGGTAGTGGACCTGCTTTATGAAGATTATGGCCTGCAGCCTGTGCTGGTGGGTGGACGCTCGCCCCGCGAGCTGGAGGCTGAGCGCGTGATCATGAGCCTCGCCAGGCATGCGCCTGTGTCGGCACTCGGGAGCGGATTGCGCAAGCTGGTATCCATCCTGGACGGGTCTGCGCTCGTAATTGCGCCCGACACCGGACCGCTGCATATGACCGTGGCGCTCGATCGACCGGTTATCAGCCTGGTTGGCTACACGAATCCCAAGCGCACAGGGCCATACCGGAAGTTTCACGACCTGATAGTTGACGGCTATGGCAATGCGGGCGAGGAGTACGGCATAACGATGGAGAATCGCTACGATCGCATGCCCGGCATTTCGGTGAAGGACGTGATGGAGAAGGTGAAGCTGTGGGACGAACGGTATCGCGACGGGTAGATTTTTGCTGGCGTGCCGCGCACGACGTTCGCTCGAGATGCAGCATGCGATTTTCTCTTGCACCAGCGCGTTCACCGTTCTGCCCTGGCTCCGGCATCCATGTTCTTCTCCCTTCCCTCCTCTGCCAATGCGCGTTCTCCTGCAGCGAGTATCATCCGCATCAGTAACCGTGGGCGACAGAACCACCGGTTCCATAGAAGTCGGCTACCTGCTGCTCGTTGGGTTTACGCACTCTGACAATGAGTCCGTACTCGGATGGATGGCGGACAAGGTGCTGGGGTTGAGGCTCTTTCCAGACCCGGAGCAGAAGCTGAACCTTTCTCTGGAAGACGTGGACGGGGCGGTTCTCGTGGTCTCCCAGTTCACGCTGTATGGTGACACTCGCAAGGGTCGGCGGCCGAGTTTTCTCGATGCCGCCGGGCCGGACATCGCCGTGCCGCTTTACGAGGAGTTCATCGGGATGCTGCGGTCACGCGGCGTGAAGGTTGAGACTGGCGAGTTCGGCGCGATGATGCAGGTGGCGCTCGTGAACGACGGACCCGTTACCCTCTGGCTCGAGCGATGATCGAAGGCATACCGGAGATAGTTCTCGCGTCAGGCTCACCGCGACGCAGCGAGTTGCTTTCTCGCGTGGGCATTCCACATCGGGTGCGGCCGGCAGACATCAACGAGAGCATACTGCCGGGCGAGAATCCCGTAGCGCACGTTGAGCGGCTTGCGATGGAAAAGGCAGTTGCGGTATCCGCCCTGCCGGAGGTGGATGCCGACACCGTAGTGCTCGCGGCCGACACGATAGTTGTGGTGGATGGCGCGATACTCGGCAAGCCGGCAGATGCCGCGGACGCGAGCGAGATGCTGCGTCGCCTGGAAAGCCGTTCACACACGGTGCATACGGCCGTCGCAATGGTGCGCGGCAAACGCAGCGCATCACGGGTCGACAGCGTACTCGTAACTTTTCGCAACCTCACAGAGCAGGAGATTGCGAACTACGTGGCAACCGGCGAGCCGATGGACAAGGCCGGCGCGTACGGAATCCAGGGCTTCGGAGCAACCCTCGTTAGGCGAATCGAGGGCGACTTCTTTGCCGTGATGGGACTCAGCCTCGTGACCGTCGTGGAACTGCTCAAGGAGATGCTGGAATAGCAGCTTCGGATCACCACGAACACAGCCGCTACCAGCGCCCCGCCCGCACTCCTCCCGTCACCCGGTCAACCAGCAGGTACACCACCGTAAGCGGCCACAACAGCACCGCCAGCACGAACCTCCCTGCGTGTCGGGTAGGCCGCACCCTAACCAGCCGCAACTCGTACAGGGTAAAAAGCACGAGGTACCCGACTACGAAATAGATCGCGATCAATGCGACGAATGCCTGCGGCAGCATGATCACCCTCCTTCCTCTCTGGAGCCAGCTACCAGCAGCCTGTTCACTGCATTTTTCCGGCCGCTGGTGAGCTGCCCTCCCTGCCCGCAGGCATTGGTTGCACGGCGCTCCCGCTGCAGGAACGCCAGCTGCGCAACCTTACTCGACCGTAACGGACTTCGCGAGGTTGCGGGGCTGGTCCACGTTCGCACCACGCTTCACCGCCACGTAGTACGCCAGCAGCTGCAGCGGTACCGATGCGAGGATCGGCGACAGCAGCTCGATGGTCTGCGGAATTCTGAACTCGTAGTCCACGAGCTCGCCCAGTGATTCGTCGTCATCACTCGTGATGGCGATAACGCGCCCCTTGCGTGCCTTTACCTCCTGCACGTTCGACACGATCTTCTCGAACACCGAGTCGTGCGGCGCGATGAACACCACCGGCATGAGCTCGTCGATGAGAGCGATCGGTCCATGCTTCATCTCCGCCGCCGGATACCCCTCGGCGTGGATGTAGCTGATCTCCTTGAGTTTCAGGGCACCTTCCAGCGCGGTGGGGTAGTTGAAGCCGCGCCCCAGGTACAGGAAGTTGGACGCACGCTTGAACTCCTCGGCCAGTTCCTCGATCTCGTCTGCGCGATCCAGTATCTGCTGCACCTGGTCCGGGAGCGCTTCGAGCGCCGCTATGATCTCGCGCCCGCGCAGGATGGAGAGGTCGCGGAGGCGTG
>DATGOL010000140.1:0-4447 GCA_035306065.1 Gemmatimonadales bacterium
GTCCAACGCATGTATTGGCTGCTCCAGTGGTAAGTGTGTGCTGCGCCCCCGACCGCCAGCCCTGCCTTGCTTGGCATGATTCGGACCCGAACAGCCGGAGTTGGGTTCGCGTAGCTCCTGTGAACGTGCACACTCGGACACGGGTACACAATCCGGAGATGGCGGGTGGCGCGACGGCAGGCGGACGGCCCGACTCACCGGATCCGGGCAGCAGTACGATGCTGCCGGCGATCGATCGGTGGGGTTCTTTCTCGCCAGGCTCCCACTGTATGGGCATGCTAGCCGCCGTTCGGAGCGCTGCCGTACTGGGAATCGATGCATACCAGGTGACCGTGGAGGTGGATGTCGCCCAGGGGCTGCCGCAATGGACCATTGTAGGGATGCCTAACGGGGCGGTGCGCGAGAGCCGCGAGCGGGTGTGCGCAGCCGTCGCCAACGCAGGGCTGCCCGTGCCGCCCCGGCGCGTCACGGTGAACCTGGCCCCGGCAGACAGGGTGAAAACCGGTACGGCCTTCGACCTCCCCATTGCACTCGCGCTGCTCGTGGCAACGGGACAGCTCGATGCAGAGTGCGTGAAGCATTTGGTGGTGGTTGGCGAGCTTGGGCTGGACGGCGCCATCCGACCGGTTCGCGGCGTGCTGCCGGTGTCGCTTGCGGTGGGGTCGGGCGCGGGGGAGTGGAGCGGCGCTCATTCGCAACTGATCGTTCCACCCGCCAACGTAGCGGAAGCTCGGCTCGTCAGGCGGGCCAGGGTGGCGACGGCAAGCTCGCTGGGGGAGCTCGTTCAGCGGCTGCGCAGCGGTGCGCTCGATGTTGCCGACAGCTCGCCTGTCCTTCTGCAGGGCGGCACCGGCAGCGGTGAAGACTACTCGGACGTGGTCGGGCAGGAAGTCGCGAAGCGCGCTGTGGCGATCGCTGCTGCCGGAGGGCACAATGTGTTGCTCGTTGGGCCACCCGGTGCAGGGAAGTCTCTCCTCGCGCGCCGCCTGCCAACCATCCTTCCACCGCTGGACGAGCCTTCGCTGCTGGAAGTACTGTCTGTGCACTCGGTGGCAGGGCTGCTGAACGACGGACGCGCGCAATCGTTGCAGCCGCCCTTCCGGGCGCCGCACCACTCCACGAGTGCAGCCGGCCTGATAGGCGGAGGTTCGGTGCCGCGCCCGGGCGAGGTGAGTCTCGCGCATCGCGGTGTCCTGTTCCTGGACGAACTGCTCGAGTTCCCGCGTTATGTTCTGGACGCACTTCGCCAGCCGCTGGAGGACGGCTTTGTCACGCTCGCTCGTGCGTCCAGCAGCGTGCGGTTCCCGGCCCGCATCAGCCTCGTGGCGGCAACGAATCCCTGCCCGTGCGGACGGAGCGGACTGCCGAACGACGGAAAGAGCGCTCAATGCTCCTGCTCGCCGTCAGACGTTGCGCGCTACCGAGCGCGCCTCTCCGGGCCACTCGCCGACAGGCTGGACCTTCACGTATCCGTGGCGCCAGTGCCCCTCAACGAACTTGGTGCCGGGTTGCAGGTGTGCGAGGCAACGGCAGGCGGCGCGGAGACAAAGGGCTCGGCCCGTGACCACCACGTAAGGCAGACGTCAGCGGCCATTCGGGCCGTGGTGATAGACGCACGAGAGTTACAGCAGGCGCGATATCAGGCGCTGCACAACGTGCGGCTCAATTCAGAGGTGCCCGGTCGCTGGCTCGATGCACACGGGGGAATCAGTACCGAAGCCCGGGCGCTTCTCGTTCGCTCGGCTGCCGCACTCGGCCTTTCTGCCCGAGGTTATCACCGTACCCTCCGAGTTGCGCGCACGATCGCGGACCTCGCTACTGAGGAGGAAGTGTGTCCCGCGCACGTGGCGGAAGCGTTGCGGTATCGGGGAGGGGTGCGGTTGTAGGCCCTTGCGGGAACGGATGACGAAAGCTGCCTGTCGACGTGCCCTGCTGAGCGCCGGCTGTGCGCGGCTGGCCCGTGCAGGTCCGTAGGCCGATGGCGAGAGGTACGCGCCCATCCGCCTGGGACTAGCGATCAACACTGCCGACACACCCACTGACAACCAGCCTCACGCCTGCAGCTGCACTCCGCCTCCCCGCTTCCTCCTGGCACACAGCTCCCGGGCGGCAGCGTCCCATTTCTCATACTGGAACTCAAACCCTGCGTCCAGCAGTCGCCTCGGAACCACTCGCCGGCTCTTGAGCACCAGTTCCGATTCGCTTCGCATGGCCCACGTTCCGATCTCCAGCATCCAGCGGGTTGCCGGAAGACCGATCGGCATTCCCCACGCCGCGCGCACTGCACTCATGAACTGTGCGTAAGGCAGCGGGTTGGGCGACGAAATGTTCACCGCGCCCGACAGGTCTTCGCGGCTCACGAGGAAATTCACGGCACGCACGAAGTCCGCTTCGTGAATCCACGACACGTACTGCGTGCCACCGGCAACAGGGCCGCCGAGTCCGAGCCTCACGAGAGTCAGCAGGGTGTCGAATATGCCACCCCTGTCCGGACTCATCACCATCGCGCTTCGCAACAGCACGAGTCGCGTACCGGGAAGTTCCACGTCGGTCGCAGCCTTCTCCCACGCGCGCGCAACCTCGATGCTGAACTGCCAGGCGGAAGGAGCACCACTCTCCTCACCACCGATAACGCCGGAGATGTCGTCGTTCGGCGCGTCGAATCTGTGCGAGTAGATGGTGGCAGTACTCATCTGCAGCCACAGCCGGGGCGGGCGCACCGCTTTCGCAATCGCAGCGCCTACCGCGCGTGTGGACTCCACTCGGGAGTCCATGATGGCCTTTCGGTTTTCCGCGGTGTACCTGCAGTTCACGGTGCGCCCCGCCAGGTTGACCACCACGTCTGAACCATCCAGCTCGGCATCCCATTCGCCGGCGCTGCGCGCATCCCATTCAGCCACCCGCCAGGGAGCACGCACCGGACTGCGACTCAACACCACCACATCGTGGCCGTTCCGGTGAAACTCACGCGCCAGGATGGTGCCTACCTGTCCGCTTCCGCCCGGCAGGACGATTCGCATAACGAGATCCCTGTGGCTCTACCTTACCACACTTCCGCCCGGCTGCCCCTGCGGTCGTTCCGACTGACGGAACAGGTAGGCCGAATCCACCAGGCGTGCGCCCTGCGAGTCTGCCACCGCATAACGAGCGCCTTCGTAGATCGCAGCCCCGCCTGTTTCGCCGGCCTTGTTCACTGCGTAGAAATTCAGGTTGAAGTGCGGGCGGCCGCGGTCATCCAGCAGCCTGCGCTCGGTCATTGCCACTGCACGCTCCAGCGTCGCCAGGCAGGCCTGCTGCGGCGTCATTCCCTGGCGCATGAACTCCACCGTGAGAAATGCACCGCACACCTTGATGTTGGCTTCGCCACGACCGGTGGAGCCGGCCGCACCCACGTCGTTGTCGCAGTATTGACCTGCACCGATGATCGGGCTGTCGCCCACTCGACCGGGAATCTTCCACCCAAGGCCGCTGGTAGTGGTCACCGACCCGATGCTGCCGTCTGTCGTTACCGCGTTCATGTTGATCGTACCCGTGGTGAACGCAATCTCCACGTCTTCGTCGTAATCCAGCCAGTTGTCGTTCGGATTGTGCCGCGCACGCCACCGCAGCCACAGCTGGCGCGTGCTCTCGGTGAGCAGTTCCTGCTCCTTGAAGCCCATTTCCAGCGCGAAACGCTTTGCGTCGTCGCCAACCATCATGATGTGGTCGGTGTAGTCCATGATAGCCTTGGCCACCAGCGACGGGGTTGCAATGCCCTCCAGGCAGCCCACGGCACCTGCTCGCCTGGTTGGCCCGTGCATACAGCTGGCGTCCAGCTGAACCACGCCGTCTGCGTTCGGCAGCCCACCCAGGCCCACCGACGTGTCTTCAGGATCCAGCTCCTGGATGTTGACTCCGGCTATCACGGCATCGAGCGGATCGGCACCCGATTGAATCATCTCGAAGGCGCGTGCCACACCGCGAATTCCATTTGCGCTGGACACCACAGCCGGGCGCGCGCGAAACGGGCTCGAGCCTGGCGTGAGGCGCTCCGCGCGGTCAACGATGGACGCGGCGGCCGGGCCGGCGATTACCGATGAGGCAGCGGCAGCAGCGCCGGCGCCTAGGAAGTCGCGACGGGTGAGGGACATTCTCGTCTCCGGAATTGTTGTGATTGCCTGCAACGCGCGCGCAAGACTACGGGCCGAGCCTCGTGCGCTTCCCCTATCTATCGCCGGAGACGGCACTTCGGAACCACGCCGCACCTCCGATTGCCCCCACGAAGTCGAGCCACCCTTGCTGTCCGCCATGCCGGACGGGCAAGTTCCGGTAATGGGGCAACCATCGCACCCGTCCAGCGTGCACACATAGCCGGCGCCCCGACCATCTCCGAGGATCTCCGATGCCGACCTACCGCGCCCCCCTGCGAGATATCCGATTCGTTCTTCACGAACTTGTGGGCAGCGAG
>DATGOL010000141.1:0-60473 GCA_035306065.1 Gemmatimonadales bacterium
ATGGTGTCAACGCTCGCGCAGCAGGGCGAGCTGGGTGAGGTGGACATGCGCGACTACTACACCACGTTCGTCGCGGGCCTGTTCCGCTCCGTGCGTTTCGGTGCGAGCAGTGCGCACGGCCGGGCGAATCTCGCCACGTTCAACTTCCTCGAGCGGGCCGGTGCGTTTACACGCGATTCCGCGACTGGCAGGTATTCAGTGGACTATGACGCCATGGGCACGGCGCTGAATGCGCTTGCGGCGCGCATCCTGACGATGCAGGGCGATGGCGATTACGCCGGAGTGCAGGCGTTCATGCGCGAGAACGGAGAGATCGGCCCGAATCTTCGTGCCGACCTGGATGCCCTCGCATCGAAGGGCATTCCGGTTGACATCGTGTTCGAGCAGGGAGTGGAGGTGCTGGGTCTGTGACGCCGATGCCGCAAGTGAGGAGAGTGTTTCGAACGCTGCTGGTCGCTCTCCTCGCCTTCACTTTTGCAGGCTGCGATTCGCTCGTGGCGGACATCCCTCGTATTGGCTATGAGCTTGCGGACACGTTCGGTCAGCCTCCGCTGGTGCATCGCACGGGCGACAACTCGCTCGAGGTAATTTTTCCCGAAGACCTCGTGGAAGGTGAGGATGCCGATGCACGCGCGTTCACGGCCTGGAGGATTGCCCGCGAGTCTGCAGCGAAGATTTCATCTCCGGCGCGGGTGCCCGCAGTTATCGTGGCGTTCCGTGAGCGTGAGCAGCGACGCCAGCAGACGGATCCGCTCGAGGAGCGGTTCACCTGGCGAACTGAATCGGTGCTGGCCGGTGATTCCCTGGCGGTGAGGCGCGAACGAAAAGGTGGCGGGACGGGCCTGGAGCGGCGTTAGGGCGGTCGCGGGGTGCGCGTCAGGCGCGCCCCGCGACCGCCACCGGCAGCTCGATCGCAAACACACTCCCCGCACCTTCCTCACTGTCTACCGTGATCCGCCCTCCGTGCGCGTGCACGATGCCGCGCGCGATCGTGAGGCCCAGGCCTGCCCCGCGCCGGCTGCGCGCACTTCCCTGCCAGTAACGATCGAACACGTGAGGCAGCGCGTCAGGCGCTATGCCAACTCCCGTGTCCTCCACGGTTATCCGCACCAGCTCGGCGCCCGCTGAAGCACGCAATATCACCCGCCCGCCGCGTGGCGTGAACTTCAGCGAATTGCCAACCAGGTTCGATATCACCTGCTGCATTCGCTCCAGGTCGGCTTCCACAACCGGTAGCGCTTCCTTCCCATCCCCGTCCGCCGGCAATCGCACTTCCAGTTCGAGGCCGCGTTCATCGGCCAGCGGGCGCAGCAGCACGCACGATTCCTCCAGCAGAACCGTCAGGTCAACGGGCTCGCGGTTCACGGCGAGCGTGCCGGCCTCTATGCGCGCGACGTCCAGGAGATCCTGGATAAGCGTGTCTGCCTGACGTGCACCCGTTGAAATCGTAAACAGCTCGTCTCTCACCTCAGCCAGCGAGATCTCCGCACGTGCGCTGCGTTCCAGCAGTGCACCCGCAATCATGCGGATTGCACTCACCGGGTTCCGCAGGTCGTGAGAGACCACCGCCATCGTCTCGTCGCGAGCACGGATAGCTCGCTGGGCCCGCTCGTACAGCATCGCGTTGTCCGACGCCAGCGCCAGGCGACGCGCAAAGTCCTCCGCTATTGCAATGCTGTCCGCCCTGAATGGCCGCGCGGAGCGGTACAGCGCAAGCACACCGCGGGTATCACCCGCGGCGCTTATGGACACGAGCAGCCCCTGAACCTCCTCCGCGCCTGCCTCGCCGAGCGCAGGAGAGCCGTGCGCTGACGCCGCACCGTGCAGGATTGACGCAACGTCCAACTCGTCCATCGCGCTCTCTGCAGACCCCACCAGGAACGTGGTACGCTGCCCTGAACGCACCACGTCCACCGCAGCGTGCGATGAGTTCAGCGGAATCGGGGTATGCTGCAGGCGATCCAGGAGCGACGCCGACCCCGGAATCAACTCGCGGTCATGGGCAGCCATTGCGCGAAGCTCGTTGCTCTCGTGATCCAGAATCCAGATGACGCAGGCGTCCGAGAGACGCGGAACCACCGCGCGGGCCGCACGCCTGTAGGTCTCCATCACATCCAGCGAGCTCGTGAGCAGTTCGCCCGCCTCGGCCAGGAAACGCTGCTGCTCCTCGGCGCGGCGCTGTTCGGTGACGTCCCGCAGCACGACATGGTACCGGGTGTCCCCATCGATGGTGAGCCTGGAGATGGACGCCTCGGCCGGGAATACCTCGCCCGAGCGGCGAAGCCCGGTGATAGGGAGTCGATGTCCCATCCTGCGGGCGTGAGCTGTGCCGGCTCCGAAGTCGGCTACGTGCTTCCGATGATCCGTGCGGAACTGGTGCGGAATCAGGATGTCGAGCGGCTGGCCGAGTATTTCGTTGCGGTTCCAGCCGAAGGTGAGTTCCGCGCCCTGGTTGAAGTAGGTGATGCGCTGGTCCGCATCCATGGAGATGATTGCGTCAGCCGCGATCTCCACGATGCCTTCCAGGCGCGCCTCGGCCCTCCGGAGCGCGAGCTCGAGCTCTTCCACCGTCATGAATTGCGAGCTTGCGTCCACTGGTTCTGTAGTCGGTTGATCGTGCCACGGCGGGCCTAGCCGGGTACAGCGCGGATGGTGGGCGAAACATGGTGGCTGGCCGGGTCAGGTCAATGCCGAACGCGGGAGTAGTGAGGGGCGCGATGTCACGCCTCGGTGATCTGGGTCGTCCCATCCTCACTGCGGAGTCCGTCTGTAACAGGCGGGCTGGCCGGTCGTGGGTGGTGGCGAAGCAGCTGCCTGAAGGGAACGTCATGGAAGCTACTCAATGTCCGTTGACTCAGAGCTGCACCGAGTACTGAATCACTCTCCCGGCTCTGCGCGAGCGCTGGTGGGGTTCAGCCTCATTGTGGGAATAGTTTCGGGTGCGTGGCTGACGAGCGGTGCGAGCACCGAACAGCCTGGTTGGCGTTTCGCCATACTCGGCCCCTTCATGGTGTGCGCAGCTGTGGCGATGGTGTCGCTATTCGTCGCGCGGGATGGCGTGATAGAGCGGCGTACGCGCATTGCATGGTTCTGGATTGCTCTGGCATTCGCCTTCCGCACCGTCGGTGAAGCGGGTGCGGCGTTCTTCACCCTGGGAGTGCTGCCCACCGGAAACACGGTGGCTGACATCGGATTCCTCGCATACTACCCTGCGCTCTTTGTCGGGATACTGACAATGCCGCAGGCCACGCGTTCGCGGGCGGACGGTGCGCGCTGGGCGCTGGATACCGGGATCATAGTGGTGGCTGGCGCCACGCTCGTCTGGTTCCTCTCGCTGCACGACGTTCTGGTAACGCAGGGGAGGGTGGACTGGCGAATCGCACCGGAGCTCGGGTATCCGATAGGCGACCTGGTGCTGGTGCTGAGTACTGCTACTCTGTGGCTGCGTCGTCGCACTCGCATCAGGCGCGGTACTGAAACGCTGCTCGGCCTGGGGCTCGCCTGCGGATTCGCGGCGAACCTGTTGCAGGGCTGGAAGGCTCCTGACCTCTCGATCAGCTCGATTCATCCGGTAGACGGGATCTGGCTCCTTGCCTATGTAGCCGTAGCGCTTGCTGCAGTCCGCCAGTGGAGCGAGCCGGTGATTGCGCTGGAGGATCCGCTCGATCACGAGGATCAGGGGCTGGTGCCGTGGTTGTGCGCGCTTGGCATCTACGTGCTGTTGTCGGCGGTATTCGCGCCTGATGCGGAGTCGCGTGAGCGAGGTGTTCTCATGGGCGCGATAGCCACTACCGGCCTGATCCTGCTTCGGCAGGCAACTTCGCAGCGTGAGCACCTTCGTCTTGCGAAAGCGGCGGCCGAACGCAGGAGTGAGGCAAGGTTCCAGGCGCTGGTGCAGCAGTCGTCAGACCTCGTGCTTCTTGTTGATGCTGCCGGCGTGATCCGGTTTGCGAGCGTTTCCGCAACGCGGGTGCTTGGCATGACGGTGGAGGCGCTCGTTGGTGCTCGCTACCTGCAACTGGTTCATCCGGAGGATGCGCCGCTGGTGAAGGGGTACCTGTCGGATCGGCGCGATGGATCAACGGCTGGCACTCCCACCGTATGGCGGTTGAAGCATGCCGACGGGCGCTTTCTGCCGCTCGAGAGTGTGGGCGTTGGCCTGCTGCACGACACCACCGTGCGCGGGATCGTGCTCAATGCACGCGACGTGTCCGAGCGTCAGGCACTCGAATCCCAGCTCGTGCAGCAGGCGTACCACGATTCGCTTACCAGCCTGGCGAACAGGTCGCTCTTCCGGGATCGCACCATGCACGCGCTCGAGTCGCGCGGTCGAAGCGGTGGAGACGTTGCTGTCGTGTTCATTGACCTGGATGATTTCAAGGGAGTGAACGACACCCTTGGCCATGCTGCGGGCGACGCACTGCTCGTCCAGGTTTCGGACAGGCTGCTGAATGCCACGCGAGGGTGTGATACGGTTGCGCGGCTTGGTGGCGACGAGTTCGCCATCCTGCTCGAGCGGCTGCCAACCATCGAGGATGCGCTCGTGGTTGCCAACCGTGCACTTGCTGCGCTTTCGCGTCCCATCGTGGTGGAGGGGCGTGAGGTATACACGCCGGGAAGCATGGGCATAGCGTTCGCGGAGGCCGGCGATGATGCGGATACGCTCCTGCGCAATGCTGACCTGGCGATGTACATGGCCAAGCGAGGTGGCCGCGGGCGGTACGTTGTGTTCGAGTCGTCAATGCACTCTGCGGCGCTCGAGCGGATGGAGCTGGAGGCCGACCTGCGACATGCAGTTTCGCGCGACGAGCTGGAGCTTCGGTTCCAGCCCATCGTGAACCTCGCGACCGGCGAGATGGCAGGAATAGAGACGCTGCTGCGCTGGCGTCATCCCAGGCGTGGCCTTGTGGCACCGATTCACTTCGTTCCCCTCGCGGAGGAGACGGGAATGATCGTGGGTATGGGGCGGTGGGTGCTGATGGAGGCCTGTCGTCAGGCGGCGGCCTGGCGGGCGGAATCCGAGAAGGGCCAGCACCTGAGTGTCACCGTGAACGTGTCCGCTCGTCAGGTGCAGGATCCAACGCTCACGGGCGACGTGGCTGCCGCACTCGCCATGTCCGGACTGCCGGCCGAGGCGCTGATCCTGGAGATTACCGAGAGCGTCATGATGCATGACGCCGATGCCGCACTGGAGCGCTTCACCCAGCTCAAGGCGCTCGGTGTGAAGCTCGCGATCGACGACTTCGGCACCGGCTATTCGTCGCTCGCCTACCTGAAGCGGTTCCCGGTGGACATCATCAAGATCGACAAGGCCTTCGTTGAGGGCGTTGGCGACGGCGCCGACGAGGGTATCCTGACGAACGCAATCGTTTCCCTGGGCAGCACGCTCTCACTGAGGACCGTGGCGGAAGGCATCGAGCACGCCCACCAGCTGGAGCGACTCCAGGAACTGGGCTGTGACCTTGGACAGGGTTACCTCTTCTCGCACCCGGTGCGGGCAGAACGCGTGACCGAGATTCTGAACGGAACGCCAGACGCCGCCATCGAGGAGTCCGAAGCGGAGACAGCTGCCATCGGCGGGTGATGCCTGCTGATGGCAGCTGTAGCGATGGAGTCCTTCATCCAGCGGTTATCTGACAGCTGGTGTCTGTCAGCTGCTCACAGCCGTCTCCAGCAGGTCCATGAGCTGGCGCATTCCATCAGCGTCGAACACCAGCCTGGCACCGGCAGAGGAGTAGATCTCGGGCAGCGGGCGGGTGCCGCCTAACGCAAGAGCCGCCTTGTAACGGTTCACTGCCGAACGATAGTCGGCCATGCTGTCCCGCCACACCTGAAGTGCGCCGAGTTGTGCGATGCCGTACTCTATGTAATAGAACGGGTACTGAAAGATGTGGAGCTGGCGATACCACCGCGCAGTACGCTCGGCCTCCAGTCCGCTCCAGTCAACATCAGGCTCGAACCTGCTGCGAATCTCCAGCCACGCGCGGTCGCGCTCGTCCCGGTCGTGTCCCTTGCCGCTGGTGTAGATCCAGCTCTGGAATGCATCCACGCTCGCGATGTGCGGAAGCGCGAACACGATATCCTCCAGGTGCTCCACGAGCGCACGACGCACCTCGTTAGGTTCGTAGTAGCCGGTGGGACGTTCCATGTGCGGCATGGCCAGAAGCTCCATCGACATGGAGGCAAGCTCCGCCGCTTCCGAACCGGTACCCCGCTGCCAGATGAATGGCTGCGGCTGCGCAAGGAACGCGTGGAAGCAGTGTCCCGCCTCGTGCACCAGCGTGTTGACGTCATCCGGCACACCAACGGAATTCATGAACACGTAAGGCAGGCCCCGGAACGGAAGCGTGGTGCAGTACCCGCCCGGTGCCTTGCCCGGCCTGCTCTCCAGGTCCAGCAGCCCTTCGTTCGCCATGGTGCGGAAGTAGCCGCCAAAAAAACTGTCAACCCCGGCAAACACCCGCTCGCCGCGATCGATGAATTCCGACACGGAGTCGAACGGCTTGAGCGGCTCCGCGCCGTCAGGATCCACACCCAGGTCCCACGGCCGGACAGTCGTCAGGCCGAGCCGATTGCGCCGACGCTCGAGCAACCGGCCGGCCACAGGCACCACCGCTTCCACAACTGCATCGTGAAATCGCCTGCAGTCGTCCGGCGTATAACCGACTCGGTGCTTTGCACGAAACACATACTTCTCGTAGTCCGGGAACCCGGCATTGTGCGCCACCGCCTGACGAAGCGCGTACATGCGATCGAACAGGTCTGCAAGCGCGTCGCGGTGCTCCAGGTACGCGCCCATGCCAAGACGAAATGCACGCTCGCGCACATCCCGCTGCGGTGACTTCAGGTACGGCTGCAGCTGAGGAATGGTCTTTCGTTCACCATTCCACTCAACGCTCAACCCGCCCGTGATCTCCTGGTACTCGGCATCGTACTCCTCCAGCTTCGCGAACAACGGAACGTTCTCTTCGCGGAACAGCTCCACATCGGTGCGCATCTCACTCAGCATCACGTCCACGTCAGGCCGCGTCCAGCCGATCGCCAGCAGCTTGCGCGAGAGCTCTGACTGACGCTCCTGCATCTGCGGGTAAATGGTGGTGGAAAAGCGAATGTGCGCAGCCTTCGCCGCAGGGTCTGCCGTATTCCCCGTGTACGAGTTCATCGCAACCGTCGCAGCCTCACCAACCAGCTCCTCAAGTCGCGACCAGGTGGCGAGCCACTCGACAGCATTGTCCAGGTCGAGCGGGGCTTCCAGAAGCCGATCGTAGTACGGTGACACGTCCGACCACTCCGCGTCCTTGAAGCCGGAAGGGTCGCTTGGGAGTCCGATGTCGATCACGGTATCACAGTGTGATGTTAGCAGTCGCGGTGAACCGCATCAGCGCGGCACAATCCGCTGCAAGGGAAGCTCAGTTCCACGCTTCAGCTGCCGGTGGACCAGAGATGACATTCCCCGGCCGGGAAGCGCTCGAGCAGTACTCCTGCTACAGTCCACTCGTTAACTGAACCAATCAACACCAGAGGCAGGCTTGATGCCAGATGATCTCCTTATCCGACCGGCCACGCCGAACGATGTTCCCACCATCCTGGCACTCATTCGCGAGCTCGCGGAGTACGAAAAGCTGCCTGATCAGGTTGAGGCAACGGAGGCGCTGCTGCACGATGCGCTGTTCGGCGACCGGCCGTCTGCCGAGGCACTGATGGCTATGTACGGTCCGAATGGTGGAGAAGGGGAGGAGAGCAAGGTTGCCGGTTACGCCCTCTTCTTTCACAACTTCTCAACCTGGGTGGGCCGAAAGGGGCTGTACCTGGAGGACATCTACGTTCGCCCGCAGTTCCGCGGCAAGGGTATTGGCAGGGCGCTTCTCTCCGCGCTCGCGAAGATTGCTCGCGAGCGGAACTGCGGCCGAATGGAGTGGTCCGTACTGGACTGGAACGAGAGCGCGATCGGCTTCTACCGGTCGCTGGGCGCCGAGCTCATGGAGGGCTGGACCATCTGCAGGCTTGGCGAGAACGATTTCCGAAAGCTCTGAAGACGCGGAACCTTATGCGTCCTCTATCCTGATCCGCTCTGCGAGGGAGTAGGCAATAACCCTGCGGCTCTCGTTCACCTCGATCGTGAGTGGCCCGTGAAAGGGTTCGCGCCCCAGTACCTTCACGCGGGTTCCAGGGTAGAGGTTCAGCGAGCCCAGATATCTCAGGTGCTCGGGATCCCCGGTGGTCACTTCCAACACCTGTATGCTTCGTCCCACCTCCATGTCGGCGAGAACCGGGTGCTCGGTGGTGTCCATCTCGCCCTCGGCCGTTGGAATGGCTGCGCCGTGGGGATCGCGCGTGGGTTCGCCGAGGAAGATGGCCAGTCGCTCGATGAGTTCGTCGCTGGCGGCATGCTCCAGGCGTTCCGCTTCGTCGTGCACCCTGTCCCAGGGGTATTCCAGCACCTGCTGCAGGAAAAGTTCGAGCACGCGGTGACGCCTGATGATGCGTAGCGCAGCCAGTTCACCGCGCGCGGTGAGGCGCACGCCATAATATGGCTCGTACGACACCAGTTGCTGATCCGAGAGCCGCTTGAGCATTGCGGTAACGGCAGCAGCAGACAGCGTGAGGCGCTCGGCGATTCGGGAAGTGGAAACCGGCTCGTCGGCGCCCTGCTGCAGCATCCAGATGGACTTGAGATAGTCCTCGACGACTTGGGAGTAGATCGGACCCGGGGGCTGAGGTTGAGGCAATGGGGCTATCGGGCGCTGCACGACCGCGATACTGGTGGACGTGACTGGCAGGCTATGGCGTCGTTCATTCCGGATGTCAGCGGCCCGCATGCGGCAACCTGTGCGGCGGTTGCTGCTTCCGCCTCGCTGTTCGCGGACGCCGTGGCGCACCGGTTCTCACCATTGAAGGCAACGCACACGGTGCACTCGGCCTGTTGTGACCGCAGGGTGGTGTAGAGCAGCACGCCGCCAATGGCGACGAGAAATGCAATGGTGACTATGGTGGATCGCTTCACGCGTCAGGCCCTGCCGTTGGGAGAGGTTGCAATGCGGTGTGCGGCCGGCCGGCACCTGCGTTCGAACGCGCTGGTACCGGCTGGCGATAGCTGGCTTGGTCAGAGTCCGTAGCGTTCGCGAAGCAGCCTCACGTGGTGCAGCTCGTGTCCCGCAATTATCCATGCCAGGCCGCGCGCAGAGACCGTGCTGCCGCTCGCGGTTCCGGTACGGGAAAGTTCGGTCTCGTCGAATGTCGAAAGCAATGCCAGCGTTGCTGCCCGAACCGTTGCCCACTCATCCAGCAGCTCGGAGAGCGAGCGCCGTTCGAAGCGGGCCATGTCCACCCATGCATTCTCCTCGAATGCGGAGAGCGGCGTTGAGTCTGCGCGTGCGAATCTAAGCATGCGGTGCGCGAATACTCGTTCGGCGTCCGCGATGTGTCCAATCACTTCGCGTACGGTCCACTTGCCTTCGGCGTACCGGAAGTCCTCTCGATCCGGGGGTACAGCGCGAAGCCACCTCATGGTGGTGTCGTGTGCACTGCCCAGTGTGTGGAGCAGGCTGCCGTCTGGAACGGCGTTTACGTAGCCCATGTAGAAGGGTGCGAACTCGGACGGCTGGGGACGAACGGAAAAGGCCGAAGACATTGGGAGTCCTTTGTGACCGTGCGATTGGAGACCGAAGTGCGGGTGTGTTATCCGTACCGCGAAGGCTTAGTCTTTCAGCGGGTGAGCGTCAACGGCGGAGGTTGGCGGTGGAGGCAACCGACAGTGGGCGGGTGGGGTCAAAGGGTCGTGCGCCCGGGCATGTATCTCCCTCAGTTCAATCCATGAAACACACAACTCTGCTACCGCTGCTGTTCCTCGCAGCCAATCCGGCCTTCGCTCAGCAGGTAACCACTACAACACTTCCTCCGGCGGCGGCCGTGTTCGCCGAGCCGTTCACGCAGATCGTGGGAATCCGCGAGCTGGCTGACGGAAGGGTGATCATCGCCGATCCGCGTGAGCGAACTCTCGCGCTGCTGGATTTCCGAACCGGGCAGACTACGCGGATCGGGCGGGAGGGCCAGGGGCCGGGTGAGTGGCGTCTTCCGAACGGTGTGTTTGCGCTGCCGGGCGACTCCACGCTGGTGTACGACGTGGGCAATATGCGCTACATGGTAGTGGACCCGCGAGGCAACCCGGCGTATACGTTCTCGCTGGCGGGCGGCGGTGATGCCGTACGTCAGGGGCCCGATGTGCAGGTGCAGCGAGGAGCAGGGGGTGCTGGCGCTGGCGTCGGAAATCGGGGCGTGCGTGCCGGGGCTGGGGCAGGTGCCGGCAATCGCGGAGCTGGCGCGGTTGCTCGTGGCGGTGGCAGTGCAACGTTTGGAGGTGGCCGCGGCCCTGGGGCAATGGTGCTGCGTGCGCCAACCGGGCTGGATGCCCAGGGTCGTCTGTACTTCCAGGCTGCGCCGGTGCGAATGGGGCCGCGTGGTCCCGAAGGGGTAGACAGCGTGGAGATCACCCGCATTGACAGAGCGAGTGGAGCGCTGGACACGCTCGGACTTCTGCACGTGCCGGGCACCCAGGTTTCGGGTTCGGCAGAAGGTGCGAACCAGATGCGGATGGCAATCCGGATGAGCGGGCCATTCGAGCCGCGTGATGACTGGGCCGTGTCGCCGGACGGGCGCCTGGCAATCGTGCGGCATTCGCCGTTCCGGGTGGAGTGGGTAGCTCCTGCGGGAACCGTGACGCGTGGCCCGGAGTTGCAATACACACCGATTCCGGTAACAGACGCGGACAGGAGGGCAGTGGCCGAAGCTCGCCGCTCGGCGGGCAGTATGCGTGTAATGGCGGGGCCGGAAGGCACGCAGGTAACCATGGGCGGCCCTCCACCGGATGCTCAGATGGACGACAGCGAAGACTGGCCGAGTACCAAGCCTCCGTTCATGAGTGGAACGGCGCGTGTTGCACCGAACGGGCACCTTTGGCTGCAGCGCAGTCGAAGGGCGAACGACCGAGCGCCAGTATACGACGTATATGACGGTGCGGGTCGGCTGGTGCGTCGTGTTGCACTGCCAGAGGACACGAAGATCATCGGCTTCGGAGCGCGATCGGTATACCTGATCCGAACGGACAGCGACGACCTGCAGTACCTGCAGCGTGTGGACGTACCGGGGCTGCTCGGCGCGAACTGAACCAACTCGCAATGTGAAGTTGAAAGGCGGTGCATCGTGAGGACGATGCGCCGCCTTTGTATGTGGTAAGGATGCGACGATAAAGATCCCATAGTTCGGCATTGTCCACATTGTACGCGTGGCATGTGGAAAGAAGTGCCGGTTCAATACGTTTTTGTCACGTTTGGCGGTGCGCGTTCCGTACGGGATTGGGAAATTGTTGCCCAACTTTGTGAGTGTCGTCACTGCAACAGTTGCACGGGTCCACCACTCGATACACTCGACTTTATCTGAACGAAATGTCCCGCATCCTGGTAGTCGACGATGACTCCGCGGTAGCACAAATCAACAACGATACGTTATGCAGCGCCGGGCATGAGGTGATTACTGCCAGGCATGTTGGCGAGGCGCTGCATGTGCTCGAAGCCGGTGGCATTGACCTGATAATCAGCGAGCATCGTCTGCAGGGAATTACGGGGCTCGAGTTTCTGGATATGCTTCAGCGAGACGGCTGCGATGTGCCGCTGATCATGCTTACAGGTCATGGTTCGACCGAGCATGCCGTTGCTGCAATCAAGGCGGGCGCGGTGGACTACCTGTCCAAGCCGATACGTCCGCAGCAGCTGGAAATGGCGGTTCAGCAGGCGCTGGAGATGGTGAGGCTGAGGCGGGAACATGAGGCACTCCGCCATCGAGTGTCAGCCCAGCATGACGAGAACGAAGTGCTGGGGAAGAGCGCTGTCATCAGGCGGCTGTTGCAGACCGTCTCGCTGGCGGCTGCAACCCGTGCTACCATCCTGCTGCAGGGAGAGAGCGGAACGGGGAAAGAGCTCTTTGCGCGTGCCATTCATGAACAGAGTGATCGTAGTGACAGGCCGTTCATAAAGCTGAATTGCGCGGCGCTGCCGGAGGGGCTGATCGAAAGCGCGCTTTTCGGACACGAGAAGGGTGCCTTCACCGGAGCGGTGAAGCGTGTTGAGGGGGCTTTCGAGCGTGCGCATCGCGGAACCCTCCTCCTGGATGAGATCAGCGAAATGCGCCTGGACCTGCAGGCGAAGCTTCTCCGCGTGTTGCAGGAGCAGGAGTTCGAGCGTGTTGGCGGAACGTCTCCCATTCGAGTTGACGTTCGCATAGTGGCAACCACGAATCGCGACCTGGCGGAAGCCGTGGTGGCGGGCACGTTCCGGCAGGACCTGTATTACCGGTTGAGCACCATTCCGCTCATGATTGCACCGTTGCGAGAGCGGAGTGAAGACATTGCGCAGCTCGCCTACAGCTTCGCCATGCGGGCAGCGCAGGAAGCGGGCAAGGATTTCGAAGGTATCGAGACGGAAGTGATGCTGCAGCTTCAGCGCTATCCGTGGCCTGGTAATGTGCGCGAGCTGCAACATGTGATCGAGCGCGCCGTAATCCTGAGCTCCGAGTCGATGCTTGGGGTGAAGGCGTTCGACCCTGAGCGCTTCGGCTTGAGCACCGGCCTGGACATTTTCTCGGCACGTCGTCTCGTGAGGCGCGGGGGAGCGGCTGGTGCATCCGGCAGCATAACGTCGGCCAGGGAAATTGTATTTCCGTCAGACGAAAGTGACATGCACCAGGACGGCGACTCGGTAGTTCTGAACACGCTCAACGTTGCAGACGCTGAACGAGTGCTCATCGAGCGCGCGCTCGAGGCAGCCGGGAACAACCGCACCCGTGCAGCAGAGATGCTGGGCATGAGCGTGCGCACGCTGCGTAACAAGCTGAACGGCCCCCGGGAAGAGGCCGTGGCGTGAAGGCGCAGAAGCGCGGGCGGCTTTCCGCGCGTCGGGCTGTATTCGGCCTCGCGTAAAGCAGCTTCCCACGCTGCGCGCAGGAATGACGACGTTCCTTTCGGCTCATGGCGTGAGGCTCATACCCGGCGGTGCATCGCTCAGGTGTTCCTGCACGATCACCCATCGTCCATCACGGTTCGCAAATACTGCGGTCCATACCCCGCCAATCACGTGAGCATGACCTGTTGGCGTGAGGTGCGGAATGCGATAGCTCGCGGTCACGACGGCGGCGTCAGGCGCGAGAACGTCAACGTGGAACTCACCCCAGCGCCATTCGGGACGCACCATGTTCTGGCCCACGTTCTCCCAGAACCCGGTCACGGCAGACTCGAGCGAGTCGCGCCCGAGCAGCAGGAAGCCGCCGCTGGCAGATACCACCTGGCCTGAGTCGGGATAAAGCGCCAGCATTCGCGCGGCGCCGTCCACGTCAGTCTCACTGGCGAGTGGCGCAAGGTTGGTGGCGCCGCGGAGAAGGGCGGTGACCGTGTCGGCAATTGCACTGCGCTGCGCACCGGTGAGGGATGCCGATCCCGGCGGTGGCGGCGCCGATTCGCAACCGATCGCGAACAACAGTGCCAGTATTATCGTTGCCCGGTCAATCGGCTCGAGCTTCATGGTACGCGTTTCCGTTGAAGGTGGTGGCAGCGGCAGACGTTTCTACCCCGCCGCGGCGAAAACGGGAACCAGCCGCGAGCTGAGGGGTTGAGCAGTACGTTGCCGTGAAGCGTTCCATCATGTCGTCTGCATGGGACGCCCGCTGTCTCCCTGACAGGACGAATCTGCACCGGTTTTCCGCGCCATGAGAGGGGAGAGCCATTGGCCCGATCAATGCCTCATGCGCATAGTGGGCCGAAGCCTCGGCTCCCAGTTCCGCTCCGGAGGTAACCCATGTCAACCATCGTCCCCCGAATCGCACTCTCGGCAGCGGTACTCGGTGTCCTTGTGGCATGCAGTTCGGCCTCGCCCGAGAACGCAGGGCTGGACCCGCGGCTGGAGCAGGATCTGTCGCTTGCAGCGGCTACTGCGGTGGAGCTTGCGCCGTCGCAGGGCGAGCAGGTCACGAGTGCACTCGAGCTGGTGCCGCAGTCCGCTCCGCAGCCAACAGCGCCTGCACCGCGCCAGGTTCGACGGTCACCGTCACCCACGCCACAGCCGGAGCGCATCGTGACGCCCCGGCCTGCGCCAGCACCCGCTCCCGCACCCGAGCCGGTAATGGTGGCAGAGATGCCGGCGGAGGAGCCACTGCCGATTGACGGCCCGGGCGCCTCACCGCGCCCGGAAGCGCCAGACGTGATCCCGGTATCCGGGGGGCCGCAGCGGGGCGACGGAATGGGCGGCTGGGGAGTGGTGATCCGCGGAGGCATTGGCGGCGTGGACGACTGCAGGCTTCACGACATGGGCAGGCCGGGCAGGCGCACCGGTGGTGTAGTGATTTCCATCAACGACCGGATTCCGGGAGTGCGGGGCACCTTCCCCAACCAGGCAGCTGCGGGAAGCCCGCGCATCGAGATCTCGCGTCCGGTGTCACGCGGCAGCGTGGTGAGGCCCCGCGGCTTCCGCTGAGCCGGGTTGGTGAGAGACAACCAGCAGCTGTAGCAGGCAGAAAACGACTGTCTCACGCCGGTGCGCTACCACAGATGAGTCACGACGGGGCAGGGAGAGATCCCTGCCCCTTTTTCGTTCGTTCGTGCTAGATATGAAAGGTCTCCCGCGAGACCGTGGAGCCATCGCAACCACAAGCGGGTGGTGAGCGCTCGCAGTCTCATGCGCCGAACAACCTGACGCCGAGCCAGATGAAAATCCCAGCTGCTATCCTGCTTCTTGCTGCCCTGCCGTCACTGGCCGCTGCGCAGTCACCGCTGCACGAGCGGGTTGACGCCGCCATTGCTGCATCCAACGACAAAGTGGTGGCCTGGCGACGCGACATTCATGAGCACCCGGAACTCGGCAACCGGGAGTTTCGCACGTCCAAACTCGTAGCGGAGCACCTTCGCTCGCTCGGCATGGAAGTGCGTACCGAGGTCGCGCATACCGGTGTTGTCGGAGTCCTGCGTGGCGGCAAGCCGGGTCCGCTCGTGGCACTGCGTGCGGATATGGACGGCTTGCCGGTAACCGAGCAGGTTGACCTGCCGTTTGCCTCCAGGGTGCGAACAGAGTACAACGGGCAGGAGGTTGGCGTGATGCACGCGTGCGGTCACGACAACCACGTGGCCATCCTGATGGGTGTGGCCGAGGCGCTGGCTGGGGTTCGTGCAGACCTGCCAGGGAGCGTGATGTTCATCTTCCAGCCTGCGGAAGAGGGCGCACCGGCGGGAGAGGAGGGTGGCGCCGAGTTGATGCTGAAGGAGGGATTGTTCAGTCCGGAAAAGCCCGCGGCCGTGTTTGGACTGCATGTGGGCACCTATCCGGTAGGCGCTATCGGATACCGTGCAGGCGGAATCATGGCATCGTCTGACACCTGGCGGATGGTTGTGCATGGCAAGCAGACGCACGGCGCGTATCCGTGGGGCGGCGTTGACCCGATTGTCACTGCGTCGCAGATAGTGGTGGGAATGCAGACGGTGGTGAGCAGGCAGATGAACCTGACGAAGGCGCCCGCTGTGGTGACGGTTGGTCAGATAAACGGTGGTGTGCGCCAGAACATCATACCGGACAGCGTGGTGCTGGTTGGAACCATTCGCACGCTGGATCCGGACATGCGCACGGAAGTGCATGAGCGAGTGCGTCGTGTGGCGGAGAACGTGGCGGCGTCGCAGGGGGCAACCGTGGACCTGAACATCAACCTGGGATATCCGGTAACGTTCAACGATCCCTCGCTTACCGAATGGGCCGTGCCCACGTTGTCTCGTGTGGCGCCGAAGGGCGCGGACCAGCTGCCACCGGTGCTGGGCGCAGAAGACTTCTCGTACTACGCCCAGGAAACGCCGGGGCTGTTTCTCTGGTTAGGCATAGTGCCGGAGGGAACGGATCCGGCTGATGCTCCGGCAAACCATTCGCCGTTGTTCTTTGCAGACGAGGGAGCACTGCCGGTGGGCGTGCGTGCCCTGTCGCACCTGGCACTGGACTTCATGATGCGCGGGGAGGGCTGAGACGTTGAGCCACTGGTTGCCGGGCCCGCACAGCGAACACGGCAGCGGAACTTTTCACCCGCCCTCAGCGGCAATTAATGCCGGGGCGGCACCTGCGACCGGGTAGACTGAGAGTCTGCAGACATCCCATCCTGCATCACGAGAAGAATCCACAAGTCGTTGTTACTTCAGTAGTTAGAGAGGTCGGGCCACCCTGAGGCAAGGGTGGCCCGGTGCGCGTCCGGCACTGGTCCGCGCATTGCTTTTCCATGCTCACGATTCCCGGGCGCATTCCACTGCGCCCCAACTTCACTTCGTGAGCGAAAGATGCCCTTCGGATTCGTTGGCCGCGTTACGCCGTCCACCACATTGAAGGAAGGTCTCGACGTCAGCAGTCAGCGCACTCGCGTGATCGCGAGTCGCGTGGCGCAGGCGTCAGTGCTTCCGCCCGGCGGCTTCGCACTGCCGGCACCGGGCCAGGCGCCTGGCAGCCCAGCACGCGGCGACGTGGACATAGAGGCCGAGATGGTGAGCCTCGCCGACGAGCAGCTCCGCTTCGAAGCGACAGCGAAGCTGCTCCAGAAGGCCTACCAGGGCGTTCGCGCCAGCCTGAAGAACGGTTGATGGCATGACAGTGCCTCCGTTCCTGGGCTTCCTGCCTTCTCCGCTACGCCCGCTCGTGAAGCCGATGTTCCGCACCCTCGGCGTCGCGGCAAGTGGACTCTCTGCCCAGCGCGTGCGCATCGAGACCATTGCCACGAATATCGCGAACGCCGAAACAACCCGCACTGAAGCCGGCGGGCCGTACAGGCGTCGTGTGGCGGTAATGGAGAGCGCACCTCTGCAGCAGCCCCCATATGCATCGCAGATAGCGGGCGTGCCGCCGTTTCCGCGCATGCCTTACGAAACAGACCCGATTGCCGCTGCCGCACCCTTTGACATCGCCGGCGTCACCGTGGTTGACGAAGCCAACGGAGTGCGGGTGTCGGAGATAATGGAAGTGGAAGGCGATGGACCACTGGTCTACAACCCCGGCCATCCGGACGCAGACGAAAGTGGCTACGTACGCATGCCTAACGTACGGGTGACCGACGAAATAGTTGACATGATGGACGCCAGGCGTGTATTCGAGGCCAACGCCTCGGTTTTCCAGACAGCGCGCGCAATCCTGCGACGCTCGATTGACCTCTGAGCGATTAGCTGAACAGCCCGATGCCAGCAATGCTTCAACAGACACTGCCCGCGGCAGCCGTGACCGCCGGCCCGACAGACCCTCGCCAGCGCGAATTGCGCGCCAGTACCGAATCAATACCCGCGCACTCACAAAGTTCCGCTGCATCACTGTCCGCTCGCTCCCGGCAGGCAGGCACTCCACTTCGACCTGCAAATGCACTGCCGCACGAACCTCAGGGCAACGTTGACTCCGAGCTCTGGTCGCTTCTGGATACGGAGGAGCGAGTGTTCTTCGCGGACATGGCACCAGGTGCCATCAGCTATGCTCCGGGCCGCCTCACGACAACGCCGCCTGCTGCGCGCGGCCTTCGGCTGGACGTAAGGGTCTGACGATGAGCGATCCAGTGGGCCGCATTGGCGCAGACGCGATATCCGCCGCCCTTCAGCGCGCAGATCGGCAGGGACTGCCTGTTCCCTTCACTCGCCCGGCCGGCGAAGACGGATCGTTCGGCTCCCTTCTCGCACGCGCGGTGGGTGAGGTGTCCGCAGTTCAGGAACAATCAGAGGCATTCACCAGCGCATTCGTTCGCGGTGAACCGGTGGAGCTGCACCAGGTAATGGCGGCTGCCGAAGAGGCCGGAATTGCAATAGAGATGCTGGTGGAGGTACGCAACAAGTTCCTGGATGCGTATCGGACGCTCGTGAACATGCAGACCTGACGTGGAAACAGTATCCGGTACACAGCTGGCACCTCGGCAGCGTGAACTTCCGCGCGTGCTTGCGCCGCTCGTTGATCGTATTGGCGGAGAGCGCCGCGCGATGATCATCGCGGCAGGAGTTGGCGCAACGCTGCTCATTCTGCTCCTGGCTAACGTTGCCAACAGGCCCACCTGGGTGCCTGCGGTAAGCGGCGTGGCGCTGGAACACACGTCGGCACTCACCGAGCGGCTACGTGCAGAGAAGATTCAGTTTCGCCTGGAGAGCGGCGGGACCGGGATAATGGTGCCTGCCAGCGAGCTCGCCCGTGCGCGTGTCGCTCTGGCCAAGGACGGCATGCCAACCGCCGGAAGGCCGGGACTCGAGCTTTTCGACCAGCCGTCGTGGGGTATGACGGACTTCACCCAGCGAGTGAATTACCGTCGTGCGCTCGAAGGAGAGTTGGAGCGCACCATATCGAAGATGCGTGGTGTGGAAGCCGCCCAGGTGCATCTCGCCATTCGGGAGACGGCGGGGTTCCGGCGGGGCGGCGATCGTCCGGCCGAGGCATCTGTGGTGCTGCGCCTGCAGAGTGGTGCGACGCCGGGAGCGGACGTCGTGAATGGCATTGCGCACCTGGTGGCAAGCAGCGTGGACGGCATCGAGAGCGAGAAGGTGACCGTGCTGGACGATTCGGGACGCCTGTTGTCCATGCCTGACGAACCGGGCAGCCTGGCCGGCCTTACGTCCCGCCAGATCGCCATCCAGCGCGACGTGGAGGCACACCTGGCCAGGCGCACCGAGGAACTGCTTGCGCAAGTGGTAGGTGCTGGCAATGCGCGGGTGCAGGTGTCCGCCTCGATGAATTTTGACAGGGTCGAGCGTACAACTCAGTCGGTAGACGGCGAGCGCCAGGCGCTCATTACGGAACAGAAGGCCGAGATCATTCCAGGGCCTGAGGGTGGTGCCGGCTCCAACAACATTGCGAACTCTTACGAGCCGTCGCGCAGTGTGGAGACGGTTGCCGGTGCAATTGGTGGAGTGCAGCGCCTGACGGTTGCCGTGCTCGTGAATGAGCGTGTCGCACCTCCATCGGCAGCGTCAGGCGCAGCGGACGTCGAAGGCGGGGCAGGGGGTGCTGATGCAGCCGTAGCGTCGCTCGCCACGGCGCGCAGTGACGCCGAAATTGCGCAGATCACCCAGCTGGTGACTGCAGCGGTTGGTGCGAACGCCTCACGCGGCGACCAGGTGTCCGTAGTGAGCGTGCCCTTCGCACCCCCGATTCCGATCAATGGGCAGACACCGACTGCATGGGACAGGGTGGAGCAGGTACAGCGCCCCGCCACCACTCTGCTGGCGCTGCTGCTGGCGGCAGGAATCGCGTTCTTCGCCATCCGTACTCTGCGTCCGCATGCCGAGTCTCAGAGTGATACGCACCTGGCGCTTGCGGCCGAAATGCCGGCATGTACCGCGCCAGCCGGGGCCTCGCCAGGCGCGGCGAACGATGCTGCTACTGATGCTGATGCTGATCATGACGACACCCCTGAAAAAGTAACTGGAAGTGAGGAACTGCGGGCTCTGCCGATGTCTCCCGTGCAGCAGCTGCGTGGACAGGCAATCGAGACCGTGGAACAGAATCCGGATATGGCACTGCGCCTGGTTCGCAACTGGTTGAGGGAGGGCTGACGTGGCCGGGATAGGGGTTATGAAGCGGAGCGACGCGAGTTCCTCGGCCGTGCCTCAGGCTGTGGGACGACTGGATGCGGCAATGCTTACCGGCCGGCAGAAGGCCGCGATTCTCTGTATGACACTCGGCACCGAGGGCGCAGCGAGGATCACGCAGCGCCTGACGCATGAGGAAGCCGAGACGGTTACGTACGAGGTGGCGCGGCTGGAGCACGTTCCAGCCGACGTAACTGAAGCCGTACTCACCGAATGGCTCGGACTCATGATAGCCGTCGATTCAGCTGCGGTTGGCGGAATGGACTACGCTCGCGAGATGCTGGAAAAGGCGTACGGTTCAGTGCGCGGCGGCCAGATCTTCCGTCGCATTCAAAACCAGCTTGCCGACACGGCCGGGTTGTCGCGCTTGCGCAAGGTGGATCCGCAACACCTGGGGAATATCTGCCGAAACGAGCATCCGCAGACGATAGCGCTGTTGCTCACGCACCTGGAGCCGCAGCACACCGCTGCAGTGCTAAGGGAACTAGACCCGGCTCTCGGATCGGACGTGGTGTTTCGGATGGCAAAGATGAACAAGGTTTCGTCCGAGATGCTGCAGCTGATCGAGCGCTCGATAGGCAGCGATGCCGAGCTGGGCTTTCAGCAGGGCATGTCTGCTGCTGGTGGGCCGGAAACCGTTGCAGCCGTGCTCAACCTTACGTCCACCACCCTGGAAAAGGCGTTGCTGGAGGGAGTTGCGGAGCGCGATCCGGAGCTCAGCGAGCGCATCAAGAACCTGATGTTCGTGTTCGAGGATATCGGTTCGCTCGACGACCGCTCGCTGCAGCGCCTGCTGCGCGAAGTGGAAGTGAAGCAGCTTGCGCTGGCGCTCAAGGCGGCAAGCGAGGAGTTGCGCGTTCGCATTGCCAGCTGCATGTCGCAGCGTGCCATGGAAGCGTTGAAGGAAGAGATCGAGTATATGGGACCCGTGCGGTTGCGTGATGTTGAACTTGCGCAAACTGCAGTAGTGACACAGGTGCGTGCGCTTGAAGAAGCGGGCGAGATCATTGTGGGAACCGGTGATGATGAACTGGTCAGCTAGGGCTTCGTTGCTGCCGTCAGGCATGCATGAGCTGGCGGAGCCGGCGTTCCCCGTGGATGGTGCCCTGCCACCGGAGAATGGTGCTCCGTGGCTGCCTGACGAACTCGCAGCCTTGCCGGATCTGACCCTCGAACATGAGACGGAGCGCGTGCTTCACGGCGATGCGGAGCCGGAAGACGAGGACAGGCTGGCCCAGTCCGACAACGCCGCCGGGAGTACAGCCGGCGGACATCAGAGCAGTTGTGGGATCGAGCAGTCCGACGGTGCTGCGTTCAGTGCGCACGCGAACAGCGCGGCAGACGGTGGACCCAGTGGCTCCTGGGTAGATCGGGAGCAGGTTGAAGCTCGGCGCATTGCGGAAGCGCAGCGCGCGAAGTACGAGGCAGCTGTTGCAGCTGCATATGCGGAAGGCTACGCCGCCGGTGAGGAAGCGGGGCGAAGCGCGGAGGGCATGCGCCTGGCCGAAGCACTGGGGGCTGCCGAGCGTGCTCTGGACACCATTCGCAATACGGATGCGTTCTGGCGTGGCAGGCTGGAGGAGAATCTGTGTGCACTGGCTGTTGGCGTGGCGCAGCAGCTTCTGTCACGCGAGCTGTTGCAGGATCCATCGCTGGTCAGCGCGCTCGTGAGGCAGGCCCTCGTCGAGTTCCCAGTCGACCAGCCCGTGTCCATCCGCATCAATCCGGCAGACCTGGCCGTCATGACTGCACAGACTATTGCCGGTGAAAGCACGTCCGGAGTTGCTGCGGGGCGCGAGGCACGGTGGGTGGCAGATCCGGAAATCATGCCAGGGGACTGCGTTGTCGAAGGACGCGAGCGAATCGTGGACGGTCGTGTAGACACTGCACTCGAGCGCATGTACAGGCGCCTCGCGGAGGTGACACAGTGACCGCGGAACTCGCTCTGGAGCTGGCGAATGATGACAACGTGCCGGGAAGTGCAGAGGCAGCAGCTGAAGTTGCCGCACTGCACTCCAGGCTGAACACAGTGACGCGCTTCGCGACCTATGGTCGCGTGAGGCGGCTGGTAGGACTCGTGATCGAGGCGACCGGGCTGGACGTAGGGCTCGGGGAATTGTGCCGCGTAACCAACGGCGCGCAGGATGCCTCAGTGCTGGCGGAAGTGGTCGGGTTCCACGAGCGTGGTGTACTGCTCATGCCGCTTGGAGACATGGCAGGGCTACACCCCGGGAGCAGCGTGGTACCACTCGGTCGCTCATTCGGTGTGGATGTGGGCCCGGGGCTGCTGGGCAGGGTATTGAACGGCCTCGGTCATCCAATGGACGGCAAGGGGAAGCTTCAGATTTCCACGCGCGTTCCGTTGATTGCCGAGCCCCCCAATCCACTGGAGAGACGAACGATCGAGGAGCCGCTGGAAACCGGCGTTCGTGCAATTGACGGCCTGCTCACCTTCGGTCGCGGCCAGCGCGTGGGAATCTTCGCTGGTTCCGGTGTTGGGAAGAGCACGCTGCTTGGAATGATCGCCAGGCAGGCGAAGGCGGACGTGAACGTGATCGCGTTGCTGGGCGAGCGTGGTCGTGAGGTGCGCGACTTCATCGAGAACTCACTTGGACCTGAAGGCCTAGAGCGTTCGGTGCTGATAGTTGCAACCGGTGACCAGGCAGCGCTCGTGCGGGCCCGCGGGGCGCTTGTAGCGACCGCCATAGCGGAGTACTTCCGCGACCAGGGCAAGCAGGTGCTGCTCATGGTGGATTCGGTGACTCGTGTAGCAATGGCCTGGCGTGAGATCGGACTGGCAGTGGGCGAGCCACCGACCACCAAAGGCTATCCGCCTTCGGTGTTTGCGTCGTTGCCACGACTGCTGGAACGTGCAGGAAACGGATCGGATGGTGGCATAACCGGCATCTACACCGTGCTAGTGGACGGCGACGACTTCAACGAGCCGGTGGCGGATGCAGCCCGCTCGATCCTTGATGGACACGTTGTGCTCACCCGAAAGCTGGCGTCAGCAGGACACTTCCCGTCAATAGACGTGCTGGAGAGCAAGAGCCGTGTGCGAGACCACGTGGCCGGCTCACGCCAGCGAATGGCGGGCAACGCATTCATGCGCGTTGAGGCGGCGTACAGAGAGAAGGAAGACCTGATCATGGTTGGCGCGTATCAGGCCGGCAGTGATCTCAATGTGGATGCAGCGCTGCAGGTACGAGGTGAAATGCTCTCCTTCCTGCAGCAGCAGCCTGACGAGCCGGCATCGATCCACAGTACAGTGGATCGTCTCGTGGAGCTCGGGACGCGCGTTGACGGTATTTCGCGGAGACAGGCATGACACCGTTCCGATTTCGACTTCAGAGGCTGCTCGAACTTCGCTCGAACCATGAACAGCAGGTTGCGATACGCCTGGCGAACGCCCGCGAGACAGCCGCTGCCCGTCGCGTGCAACACGATGCACTCGTCGCTTCACACGACGAAGGCCGAAGGCAGCTTCGCGATACAGGGCACGCTGCCGGCGAACTGCAGGCACTGGGAGTTATGCTCGAGCATCTGGAGCAGCACGTGAGCATCGCAGCGACTGAAGCGCGCGAGGCTGCCGAGGTGGTATGTGGCGTGGAGTCAGACATGCGCGCCGCAAGTCAGGCGCGACGTGTGCTGGACCGCCTGCGCGAACGTCGCGCTGAAGAGTGGCGTGTTGAAGTGAGCTCGAATGATCGCGCCACCATGGACGCGGTTGCACTGACAAGATTTGTGAACCGGCCCGACAGGGCCACAGACCAGAGCTGAGACGATGCAGCGTCTGCTATTTCCGTTCGCAGTTGGATTCCTTGCTGCGCTTGCGGCTACGATGAGTTTCTCGGTGCTCGCGACAGGCCGTGCGGCTGCCCTGCACTTTCCGGCTGATTCCCTGCCACTGCCGGAGATGGAGACAGACGCCGACGCTGCCATACCTCCGCTGGCGGCAACTGATACTCGTGATGCCGTCTCGAGATCCGTCGATGCATTGTCCATGACGCCGCCTGCCGCATCGATCGAACAGCCCAATGCGGCGCTCTCGCTCAGGCGTGACTCCACGACTGTAGTTCACGAGCGCCGCCTTGCGCGCACCTTCGGCGCGATGGGAGCCAAGGACGCCGCACGCGTACTCGAGCAGATGTCGGACGCCGACATCGCAACCGTGCTGAGCTACCTGAACGAGCGTCAGGCAGGCGGCATCCTGGCGAACATCACGCCGGCTCGTGTAGCTCGACTGGGCGAACGGGTGTTGCGAAACAGTGGCAGCAATGCTTCACTCGAACCTGGAATGGAATGACACCATCTGTATTGCCGTTCGCACCCGGGGAACACACCTCCGATTCTCGTGGAGTGCGTGAGTCGCGATCTGTGCGCGAGAGTACGCGGAAGGAGCGGGTTGACCGGCGCAACGACCGTGAGGACTTCGCGGGCGAGCTGGCGGCCGCGCGCGAGGCTGTTCGTGGTGCGCCCGAGTCCAGGCCGGCAGAAAGACCCCACGCAGGTGCCGAAGTGGAGAACTCAGGCGAAATATCCGAGTCGGGCTCGAATCGGGAAGCCAATGCACCAGCCTCTTCTTCACCCTCCCGGGATGCCAGTAGGCTGGATCCGGAGCTCCGCGCTGCGATCGAACGCGTGACTGCTCGAATGCGCTCGGAGCACGGGCACGACGTAACGATTGTAGAGGGAGTGAGAACCACGGAGCGTCAGGCGCAACTTTTCGCACAGGGACGTTCGGCGCCGGGATCCGTCGTCACCTGGACTATGAATTCGAAGCACCTGCACGGACACGCGGCGGACCTGATGGTAGATGGCGGCTGGACAGACACGGAGGCCTATGCGCGCTTGCAGAAAGTTGCCAGCGAGGAAGGGCTCAGCGTACTCGGCATGAGGGATCCGGGGCACGTGGAGTTGCTGTCCACAGGATCTATACGGTTCACGGAGGCCGTTTCGCCGGACGCGCAGCAGCCTGAACTAACGAGGAGCCTCGCCCAGCCGGCGGGGAACGCCGCAGCGCCGCGAATGTCGTTCGTGAATGCGGAGAGCGGACTGGCATCGCAGGCTCGCGTGGCGGAAGTCGCATTGGTTGCGCGTGTGGCAGCGCCAGTCGCGGCGGCACAGCCTGCAACTGTCGCGCAGGTGGCGTCAGTGCCGACTCCCGGAGCTGTAGCTGTGCAGGCATTCCAGCGCGGCTCCGGTGGTCGGCATGGAAGCTCGGGGCAGCAGGACAACCCGCAGCGTGATGGCGCGAATGTCCTGGTCGAGCAGGCAACTGCCGAGGGCAGTCACATGCTCGCTCCAGGTCAGGATGCACGTCTCAATCCGCGTGCAATGGAACTCCGAAGCCCAGAGGCAACGTCGTCTGGCGCCGATCCTCTCAGTCGAATCGCAGAGGTGGACCACGTACGGCAGGCGGCCGGCCCGCGTGCGCCAACCGCGCTAACGCTTCGACTGGATAATGGAATGGGTGGCGAAGATCGCATCCGTCTGGACCTTCGCGGATCCAGCGTCGGTGCGACCATGAATGTTGGCGATGCTCGCCTGGCGGAACGAATCGGTTCCACCATGCACGAGCTTCGGCAGGCGCTCGAACGGCGTGGCCTTGCGCCCGAGCGACTTCAGGTGCGTGTGGCCGGTGCCGAGTCAGTGGAGGCTGCAAGGGTGAACGCAGTGCAGTTGGAGCGTGAGGCAGGTCGCTTTTCGAGCGCGCAGCACACGCCTCAGCGTGAGACTGGTGAGCAGCCGCAATGGCAGCAACGCGATGCTCATGCACAGCGTGACCCGCATGACACAAATGGCCGCCGTCAGCGGCACGACACCAGTCGTGAGGTGCCGGCATTCACAACCGAGGAACGATGACAACTCCCGTAACCAACGACTACGCAGCCGGCAGCAATTATACGTCAGCGTCGAGTGCCACACGCGGGCCGGGCGGTGCGATGGGCAAGGACGAGTTCCTTCAGCTGCTCGTGGCACAGCTGAAGAATCAGGATCCGCTGAACCCGGCAGACGGCCAGGAGTTCGCCGCGCAGCTCGCGCAGTTCTCGAGCGTGGAGCAGCTGATGTCGATCAATGAGACGCTTGCGGCCCAGGGCGGCAGCAGCGGAGCCCTGCTCGGCGCAATGAACGCGAATGCGGCGCTGAGCACCATAGGCCGAACCGTGGTTGCGTCGGGTGACTTCCTCATTGCCACCGAGTCGCAGCCCGCGGAGGCAACGTTCAACGTCGGCACCGGTGGCGGAAACGCCGTGCTCACGGTGAAGGACGCCAGCGGCAACGTGGTTGCTACCCGGAAACTGGGCAGCGTCGCCGAGGGTCGGCACACCGTCGCGTTCACCGGTGGCGATGCGTTGCCGCCCGGTGAGTACAACTACTCGGTAAGCGTCACGGATGCGGACGGCAACGAAGTGTCCGTACAGACCTATACCACCGCACGCATCTCCGGCGTGAGCTCGGACGCGAACGGCGTGACGCTCACGTCAGGCACGCTGGCAATTCCCTTCGGTTCCATCATCGAGGTTCGCGCCGACTGAGGCGCGTTTCATAACCGTCACCACGCCGCCGCGGCGGCAACTCCAGAACAGGACACACAACCATGATGCGCTCCCTCTTTGCCGGCGTCTCCGGCATGAAGAACCACCAGGTTCGCATGGACGTGATCGGCAACAACATTGCGAACGTGAACACCGTGGCGTTCAAGGCAGGCCGCGTGAGCTTCAAGGAAGGCTTTGCCCAGCTGCTTCAGGGTGCGAGCCGTCCCACCGAAACACAGGGCGGCACCAACCCCATGCAGATCGGGCTTGGCGTGCAGCTCGGCAGCATCGACACGATGTTCACGCAGGGCAACCTGGAAACCACCGGCATGGTGACGGATCTCGCCATTCAGGGCGATTCGTTCTTCCTGGTGCGGAATGGTGCACAGCAGTACTACACGCGCGCCGGCAACTTTGCACTGGACGCGAGCGGCCAGCTTGTCATGCCGTCCACTGGGTGGGCTGTGATGGGCCGCATGTTCGAGAACGGTGTCGCCCTCGATGGACTTCGTCCGGTTCAGCTGGGCACCGGTGCCACCACGCCGGCGCGTGCGACCGAGAGTGCACAGGTGTCGGGAAACCTGAATGCTTCCGCGCCGATCTACACGGGTACGTTCGACGCCATCGGCCGCTCCGACAGCGCGAACGCGAGTTCGTTCGCGAGCACGTCCATCAATACCTACGACTCGCTGGGTGCCGAGCGTTCGGTGAAGCTCTACATGTACAAGACGGCGGAGAACGAGTGGCGTGTGGATGCCGAAGTGGACGGCGGCGCAGCGCAGTCGCTGGGCAACGTGACCTTCGGTTCGGATGGCAACATCGTGTCGGCGACGCTGGCGGATGTGGCGGTGCCGGGAGTGGATGGTTCCGCCGCTGGCACGATCGCGCTGGACCTGGGAAGCGGAATCTCCGGACTCACGCAGTTCGCCGGCGAGAATACGGCGGTTCTGCGTGACCAGGACGGCTACGCCGTTGGTACTCTCGTTGAGTTCACCATCGATCGCGCGGGTGTCATCACCGGTTCGTTCAGCAACGGTGTGTCGGTGGCGATAGCGCAGATTGCCCTGGCTGACTTCAACAATGCTGGTGGTCTCCAGCGCTTGGGCGACAACGTCTATGGCACGACAGGCAACTCCGGCGAGGCGCTGGTCGGGTATTCGGGTGAAGGGAGCACGTCTGCGATCACTGCCGGTGCGATCGAGATGTCGAACGTTGACCTGGCGCAGGAGTTCACGAACATGATCATCACGCAGCGTGGGTTCCAGGCGAACAGCCGGGTGATCACGAACGTTGATGAGATGCTTCAGGAAGTTGTGAACCTGAAGCGGTAAATTCTATTCGCGAACGCTCGCGAACCTGACATGCGCCGGAACGGGTCCAACGCCATCGAGCGTGGGGCCCGTGCTTTATTTCGGTACGGCTGCGGTACTGTGTGGCGTACACCCACTCGACGAACGGGCTGTGCTCGAGCTCGGGCTGGTCCGACAGATCAGAGGCCACGGGCGAGTGATACTCACCGCGGAGCGGCAACGTGCTCACGAGGCCGAAGCTTTCGAGTCCGGCCGCGTCCATCACGACGAAGGAAGAACCAGAGACGACGCAACAACTCGACGAGCGGCATGGTTGCCTCAGGCGGGTTTGAGAACGAGAGCGATGGCGCGGGAGACGTGGCGGTACTGTTCCAGCTCGCGGGCGAGTTGATGGCGGCCGGCCTTCGTGAGGCGGTAATAGCGCGCGCGGCGGTTCTCGCTGGTCCTCCCCCATTCGCCGACTATCCAGCCCTTCACGAGCATTCGCTGGAGTGCTGGGTAGAGGGAGCCTTCCTCGACGTGCAGCACGTTTGCCGAGGCGCTGCGGATGGACTCGGCGATCTCGAATCCGTGCATGTCCTCGTTGCGGGCAAGGGTCTGCAGGATGAGCATGTCGAGGGTGCCCTGAGGTATTGAGGATCGCATAACATAGACATTCTATGTCAGCTTGTTCTGGCGTCAAGAGCGAATAGCTGAATCGGACCGTTGAGGCAGAACTCGCGTGGAGGCAAGATCCTCCGGGCTATCCGGGAAAAAGCTGCCTAGATGGAAGAGGCGGCCGGGTTGTCGCAAGCGTAGGGAGCCATCTCATATCCGAGCATAAGCGCATGGGGCATAGGCGTTTAGTAGTCCTGGAAGAACGCGGCACATCTCCTTGTCCGTCTGGTACGCGGCCTGCCTTTCCCAGGGTCATCGCACCCGCCTGTTGCCAGCGCGATGGCAGCAGCGGGACAATCGAATTCACCGCACGAGAGCGGAATGAGCACGGAAAACACGACTGTTGGCGACGGTTTGGAAGCCACCGAGGCGCAGGCCGGCCGCAAGCCGGTAGGCGTTATCGGCTTCGTGGCAGGGTTGATCGTGGGGAGCGTGGCAGGGTGGGTCGTGGCCGGCCCGATGCTCGTGCAGCGCGCGTTTCCAGGCGGTGTTCCCGCGGCCATTGCTGCGGAACCACCACGTGCAAACATGCCTGCGGACAATGCCTTGCCGCTGGACAGCACGGGCGCACCGCGCAGCACGCATTCAATAGACAATCTGATCATCAATCCGGCCGGAACTCAGGGCACTCGGTTCCTGCTGGTGTCCATGGCAATCGAGGCACTGGACGGGCCCACGATAAAGCTCCTCGAGCAGCGTGACGTGGAGGTGCGAGACGCCATCATAGACCTGCTTGGCGCTACCACCGTACCCGAACTCACCAACATGGAGAATCGCGAGAACGTGAAGTCGGCAGTGCGCGATCGCGTACAGGGGCTGATCGGGCGAAATACAGTTGGTCGCATCTACTTTTCACAGTATGTGATCCAGTGACGGGTAACACGTCCAGCGAGACTCTCGCACAGGATCAGGTAGATCAGTTCCCGGATCGCGGTGCGGATTCACTGCGTGCTCCGAATGCGCCGGCAGGCGACGCGTCCGACATCCAGGTCTACGACTTCCGGCGTCCACATCGCGTGTCGCGCGAACGACTGCGCGCACTTGAGGCCATTTACGAGCGACTGGTTATGTCGCTCGAGAGCTGGCTGCTGGCGCGCATGCGCGGCCAGGTGGAACTCAGGCTTCAGGGTATTGAGACGATCGGCTTCGGCGAGTTCGCCAAGTCGCTGCCAACGCCATGCGCATCCTACCTCGTGTCGGTGAAGGATTCGGGCGGAATGCAGGGCGTGATAGACATCGGCTACGAGTTCGCCTTCACTGTGGTCGACCGCCTCTTCGGCGGAACCGGAGAGCCCATGCTTCTGGAGCGTGGCCTGACGCCTATCGAACGCCATGCAGTGCGCGGCGTCGCCGAGCGAATTGCACAATTGCTTGAGGAGATCTGGGAGGACCACCTGCCGCTTAACCTGGACATTGCGGGCTTCGAGACGGTGCCTGACGTGCTTCAGGCAGTGAACCGGGAGGATCCCGTGCTCGTAGCGACGCTCGAGGCAACGCTGCCGGGCGGTACGCGCAGCCTCCTTCACATCTGCCTGCCATTCGTGGTCCTGGACAAGTTCTTCGGCGGTGCCGCAAACCGGCGTGTCAGCATACTCGGACCCGAGACTGAACGTGAGGCAAGTCGCGGGCGCACCGAAGCGTCTGTTCGCAATGCACGTGTCGTTGTGCGTGCGCGTCTCCCGCAGTTTCGCCTGTCACTCGAAGAGATCGCTGCGCTGCAAGTTGGCTCCGTGGTTTCCACCGGAGTGGCACGTGACGCAGTAGTACAGGTGCTCGTGGGTGGTCAGCATCGCTTCGAAGGGACCGCAGGCCGTGTGGGCCAGCGTCTCGCCATTCACGTGCAGAACAGCACTGCGCCGCTGAACGTAGCCGGAAGCAGCGGCACTTCCGTTCCGGCCGCTGCGGCCGGCAGCAACGCGAGTGCCGGTGCGCCGGCAATAACCCCCATCTTCTGAATGACAATGGACGCAAGCATTGCTGCGCGGGCAAGGGAAGAAGCCGGCGTCGCCGAGGGAGCAATACAGGACTCGTACAACCCGATGTCACAGGCCGCGTCAGGCAGGATCGCCGCGGGTGGCGAGGTGCCCATGAAGATGCTGTATGACCTGTCGCTTCCGGTTACTATCGAGTTGGGCCGCGCCAGCATGACGGTTCAGGAAGTATTGCAGCTTGGCCGCGGCTCCGTAATCCAGCTGGAACGCCTGGCTGGGGAGCCGGTGGACATTTACGTGGGCGAGCGCCGGTTTGCCGAGGGTGAGGTGGTTGTGCTCGGTGAACACTTCGGTGTGCGCATAACGCGCTTCGTATCCGCATCGCATTCTGCTGAGCCCGAAGCGTGACTTTCGTCTCCCTGCTTGGAATACTTGGAACGCTTGGGCTGGTGCTCGGCTTGTTCCTCGTTGCCGCGCGTGCGCTGCGTTCATACACCTCCGGCACCACTGGCGGTGGAGGCGAGCGCATCCGACTGGAAGTGGTTCAGCGCCTTGCGCTCGGCCCGAAGCAGGGGATTGCGGTGGTGAGAATCGGCGACCGCACTGTAGCGGTGTCACTGGGAGAGGGCGGCGTAAGGCATCTCATGGATGTGTCCGTCGATGGCGAAGTTGTCGCCGCCGAGGCAGTTGCGGCGCCGGCGTTCGAGCTTCCGCCCGGAACTCCGCTGCCGAGTCGCCATGTGCAGGTGCCCGCCAACAAGCCGTCCATATCGCCCTTCCCGGAGTTTCCCCCGGCGGTGCTATCGGCGGTGAGGGAGGCAGTATCCGGCGTGAGGCGCGGTAGCGCAACGCTTCTGCTTGCGCTGATGCTGGGCGCTGCTCTCTCGGTTGGCATCCCCCGGAGTGCACTTGCCCAGGCGGCGGAGCCGGCTGTCGAGGCTCCAGCGAATGTCGCAGCACCCATGCCCGCGGGTGGCCCGATTGTGGCGGCGCGCGTTGACACAATGCTGTCGCGCATCGGGCCGCAGATGGACGTGCGGCTTGGCGGTGAGACCGGGGAGGGATTGCGCCTGAGCGGAACAGTAGGTGTGGTCGTTATGCTCGGCCTGCTTACGCTTTTGCCTACGCTCGTGCTCATGATGACCGGTTTCACGCGCATTCTCATCGTGCTGCACTTCCTGAAACAGGCCCTCGGCACGCAATCGGCGCCGCCAGCGCACCTGGTGGGCGCATTCGCACTCATACTGACAGGCTTCGTGATGGCACCAACCTTTCACGAGTTGAATACGCGAGCACTGCAACCGTGGATGGATGGAACCATCGAGCAGTCAGTCATGATGCAGGAAGGTGTGAAACCACTGCGTGCCTTCATGCTTTCGCAAACGCGTGATTCGGATATAGAGTCGTTCATAGCGATCGCAGACGCTGCGGAGCCACAGACAGAAGACGACATACCGCTGGTTGTGCTTATGTCTGCATTTGTCACGAGTGAGCTGCGCACCGCATTTCAGATCGGCTTTGCGCTGTTTCTTCCCTTCATCGTGATAGACGTTGTCGTGGCGTCGGTGCTGATGAGTATGGGTATGTTCATGCTGCCCCCCACGATGGTAGCGTTGCCGTTCAAGCTGCTCCTTTTCGTACTCGTGGATGGCTGGACGCTCGTTGTGCAGGGGATGGTGGAATCATTCCGATAGTGCGCCGGTGTTGCCTGGCCCAGCCTTGCCTTGCCGGAGCGGCGTCAGGCAGCATGGCTCCTGGCCGAGCGCAAACCCGCCCTGAAAATGTTGCGCTACCAGAGGAGAGGCCCGGCAAGGAACGCCGGGCCTCACGTGCATCGAGCGGCAGGAAATGCCGGTTCAAGCGCGATTCCCCGCGGAAGTACTATCCTTGTAACCTCTTGCAATGACGGAGTTTAGCGCCGGTGGTACGTCGGCCGTTCGACTGGCATGAGCACTGCCTTTCCTTACTCGTGTCGAATGCCGCACCTAGCGCGGCAGCAGGCTGACTTGAACCGCCAGGGATCGCACCGATGTCGCACGCGCTGGTCATTGACCTCGCCAGAAATGCAGTGTTCATAGCACTCCTCCTCGCCGCGCCCATGTTGGTTGTGGCGCTTGGCGTTGGATTGTTCGTGAGCGTGCTGCAGGCAGTCACGCAGATTCAGGAGCAGACCCTGAGCTTCGTGCCGAAGCTGGTGGCAGTTGCTGTGATCTTCCTGGTAGCGCTTCCCTGGATGATTCAGCTTGCCACGCGGTACGCGGGCGATCTGTTCCGCAGCATTCCAACACTTGCGGCCTGACGACTATCGTGGCTGCTCCCCCCATAGACTTCCTGGCACCGGGCACCGCACCCGCGCTCGCCCTGCTCGGCACACGCATCAGCGGACTCGTGCTCATTGCACCTACGCTGTCTGCCAGAACGATACCCGCCAGGCACCGCGCCGCGCTCGTGCTGCTGCTCACTGCGCTACTTGCCCCGGTTGCACTGCTCTCGCTAAGGAATCCGGCGCGTATCACGCCGGAAAGCATGCTCGCAGAAATGGTGATTGGTTTTACGCTCGGCCTTGGTGCCGCAGTGATCGTTGCGGGCGCTGAAGCCGCAGGAGAGTCCATTGCAAACCAGATCGGCCTGTCTGGCGCTGCCATCCTCGATCCGCTCAACAACACATCGGTGCCTGCGCTCGGACAGTTCATGCAGCTGATCGCGGTAACGCTGCTGCTGGTGAGTGACCTGCATCTGGTCCTGCTGGATGCGCTCGTCGCGAGCACTCGTGTGGCACCACTTGGCGAACCGATCGCCCTCGTCGGCGGACTCCGCGTTGCCGCGGACACGGCCAGCACCCTTTTCGCACTTGGCCTGCGACTCGCCGCTCCCGTGATGGCGGTGGTGCTCATTGGCAACGTTGCACTCGCAGTCCTGGGACGTGCCGCGCCGCAGCTTCAGGTGCTGGCTGTTGCGTTTCCCCTCCAGATCGGGCTGGGCCTGCTCGCTCTTGCTGCATCGCTTCCATTTGTGCTCACCTGGTTTACGGGATGGGCAGGTACCTACGACGCGCTCTCGAACAGGATCATGAGCGCATTCCTGGCAGGAGGCTGAGATGGCCGATACCGACCAGGAGAAAACCGAATCAGCTACCCCGCGCAAACGCGAGGAGGCCTATCGCGAAGGAAAGGTTCCTCGCAGCCAGGAACTTGGCACTGCCGCGCTGCTGCTTACCGCAGCACTCAGTGTGCAGGTACTCTCGCCTGTGCTCGGCGGCGCGGTGAGGGACAACTTCGGGGCGGGGCTCTACTTCGCCGGCGCCGGTGTACGCGACGTCAACGGAGCGCTCGGCATGTTTGCCGGCGTTATGCAGACGATGCTGGGCGCGCTGCTAGTGGTGCTTGCAGCAACAGCTGCATGCGGCCTGGTGGTTGGCGCTGCTCAGGGTCGTGGCGTGATTGCCACCAAGGCGCTCGAGCCGAGCTTCAAGAAGATGAACCCGCTTGCCAATGCCAGGCGTATGGTCGGCGTGCAGCCATGGGCAGAGCTCGTTAAGTCGCTGCTCAAGCTGATCGTAATCGGACTGGCGGTCTACTTCTCGCTCGGCGCTGCATGGGAAGACGTGCTCGCGCTCTCGCAGGAGTCGCCGATGGCGATGCTTCAGGTAGTGAAGCGTTATGCGGCGCGCATGCTGTTTACAGCTGGACTGGCATACCTCGCACTCGCGGTTGCCGACTATCTGTACCAGCTCTGGTCATTCGAGCGCTCCATCCGAATGACAAAGCAGGAGGTAAAGCAGGAACACAAGCAGAACGAAGGCGACCCGATGGTAAAAGCGCGCCTTCGCAGCTTCGGACGGCAACTCCTGCGCAGGAAGATGTTCCGCGACGTGCCGTCGGCGGACGTAGTTATCGCAAACCCCACACACATTGCCGTGGCTCTCCGCTACGACCCCACGCAGGCGCCCGCACCCACCGTGATTGCAATCGGCGAGCGCAAGGTGGCCGAGCGAATCAAGAAGATCGCCTTCGAGAATGATATACCGGTAATCGAGAATCGCCCGTTGGCGCGTGCACTGCTCGCAAGCGCGCAGGTGGGCAGCATGATTCCCGCCGAGTTGTATGCGGCAGTAGCTGAAGTGCTTGCGTTCGTGTTCAGGCAGCGTGCGATGGCACCGCGCAAGTGGAAGGGGGCAAGAGTATGAGCACCGGTCAGGCGCTGGACCTGCTCGACGACAACCGTCGCCGCAATGCGGAGATCGGGCTTGCAGTCGCAGTGGTTCTTATCATCGCACTGCTCGTGGTTCCGCTTCCCGCAGTGCTGCTGGACCTCTCGCTCGCTGGCGTAATCGGCATCTCCATAGTGGTTCTGCTGGTGGCACTGCAAACCACCAATCCACTGGATTTCAGCAGCTTTCCCGCGTTGCTGCTCCTGCTCACCCTCTTCAGGCTTGCCCTGAACGTGAGCAGTACCCGACTGATCCTCACCGAAGGACATGCAGGCGCGGTGATTCAGTCGTTCGGCGAGTTCGTGGTGGGTGGCAATTTCGCCGTGGGACTGGTGATCTTCGTCATCCTTGTGGGCATCAATTTCATCGTCATCACGAAGGGTGCCGGGCGTGTGGCCGAGGTTGCAGCCCGTTTTACGCTCGATGCAATGCCCGGCAAGCAGATGGCGATCGATGCCGACCTCTCGGCAGGTCTCATAGATGAGGATGAAGCCCGCAGGCGGCGCGACCAGATATCGCGTCAGGCGGACTTCTACGGTGCGATGGACGGTTCGTCCAAGTTCGTGAAGGGAGATGCCATAGCCAGCCTTCTGATCACCGCCATCAATATCATTGGCGGGATTTTTGTGGGTGTTGTACAGCGCGGTATGTCGTTCAGCGAAGCTGGAGCGGGCTACACGATCCTCACGGTTGGAGACGGACTCGTAACGCAGGTCCCCGCGCTGGTCATCTCCACCGCGGCCGGCATCATGGTCACGAACGTGACCGGTGGTGCGAAGATGGGTGCAACTCTCGCCCGGCAGGTAGGCGGAAGTCCGCGTGCGCTGTGGGTTGCGTCCGGCGTGATGGCAGTGTTCGGGCTGGTTCCGGGGCTGCCCAAGTTTCCGTTTATCGCACTCGCGGGTCTGCTCGCGCTGGTAGCCTGGGCATCCACAAAGGATAGTGAGCGGCGTCAGGCAGCAAGCCGCCGGCCAGAGCCGGTTATCCAGGGCTCGGCGGCCGGCGGCAACCTCATGGAAGACCTGCTTCAGATAGACCCTGTTGAACTGGAAGTCGGCTACGCCCTCATTCCGCTCGTGGACGAACGACAGGGTGGCGACCTGCTTGACAGGATCTCCCACCTCCGCAAGCAGGCGGCACTCGAACTTGGTGTTCTCATTCCGCAGATCCGCATTCTGGACGACGTGCGACTATCCGCGAACGAGTACGTAATCAAGCTGCGTGGGGCCGAGATTGCACGCGCCGAAGTACTGCCCCGCTTCCTGCTGGCTCTGGACACCGGCGGTGTAGTTGAGGAGATGGACGGCGTGGAGACCACGGATCCAAGCTTCGGTATGCCGGCACGGTGGATTGCCGCCTCACGACGCGCCGAAGCGGAATCCTATGGCTACGTGGTGGTTGAACCCACCACCATGATGGCCACGCACCTCATGGAGACGCTCAAGGCCAACGCTGCTGAACTGCTCGGACGTCAGGACGTTCAACAGATGGTGGAGGTGCTCAAGCGCAGTCACCCGGCACTTGTTGAAGAAATTGTGCCGGCGAAGGTGAGCCTGGGCGTGCTGCACCGTGTACTTCAGCGCCTGTTGCGTGAGAGAGTACCGATTCGCGACCTGGTAACCATTCTCGAAGCTGCAGGCGACGCTGGCGAGCAGAGCAAGGATCCCGAAGTGCTGGCAGAAGCTGTCCGTCGTGCACTTGGCAACACAATCGCGCGCCTTCACATGGACACCACCGGCGCAGTGCGTGGCGTGACAATGGGATCAAGGCTGGAAACTGCGCTGATGAACCTGTTCAGCCCTCGTGGTGGACAACCGGGCAGCAGCATGCTCGCTCCCGATACACTGGGCAGCGCGCTGCGCGACCTGAACACGCTCGCCTCCGCTCATGCATTCGAGGGCCGCTTCGCGCCGCTGATCGTATCGCCGTCGCTGCGCGTTGGCGTGCGACGCCTCGTTGAACCTGTAATGCCTCAACTGCCGGTGATCTCCCTTTCGGAACTTCCTCCGAATGTCACACTGAGCAGCGTTGCAACCTGGGAGCTTTCCGATGCTGCTTGAAACCTTCAGGGGGCCTGACCTCACGGCACTGTTTCGCCAGGCGCGTGCGGAGCTTGGTGAGGATGCGCTCATCGTGAGAACGCGCGTGGTAAAGACACTTCGCAAACGCGAGTTCGAGGTGGTGACTACCACCCCGAGGCTCGTTGCGAAGCTCCGTGCGCGAGTTCGCGCATTTCCGCTGCCAAGCGTGCAACAGCATCGGGTGTCGAATCGTCCGCCATTTGTCGTTGCGTTGGTGGGTCCGGAAGGCAGCGCGCGAACGTCCACGCTCGCAGCGCTGGCGTCGGACATGGATGCATTCGCGGAATGGAGGGTGGGTGTGCTTGCGGTGAGCACGAATCCGTCACCGATGCTAACGTCGATGTCAGCATACCCCGCATTACGGGAGTTGCAGGTGGAGGTGGCCTCGTCATCGTCTGAGCTGGCCGTGGCAGAACGGAGCATGGCGGGTTGCGACGTGATACTCGTGCAGGTACAGGGCGGAGCGGCCGGTACACGCGCACTTGCGCTGAGTCGATCAGCGCTCACGTCCCTGTCGCCTGACGAGACACACCTGGTGCTCGACGCATCGGTGTCCCCAGGTGAGGCTGTTGCTGCGGTGAATGAACATCGCGCGATCGGCGCTTCCCACCTGCTGCTCGCCCAAGGGACCGATGCGCTGGACGAAGGTGCGGTGCTGGCGTCGGTTAACGCAGCGGGGCTGCCGATTCGCTGGATTGCCAGGTGTGACCCGGACAGCTGCTGCCTGCAGCCTGCAGCCGAGCGGATACTCGGCGGACTCAGGAACAACAGCGCTGCTGGCAGCACAGGACTCCTGGCATGACCAGCCATTCCATGACCACGAATGCCGCCCGGCACCACGAACGCACGATGATCGTGCTCGCTGCGGGCGAACGGTACACTGGGACGTCAGTTTCGGCAGCACTTGTCGCGCTCGCTTCCAGTGCGTGGGGAAACACGCTGTGCGTAGAGGCTGGCGAACGCAACGCGGGAATCCGGTGGAATGCTGCAGCGCAACCGGCGTCAGGCTTCATCTCGCTCTCGAACGGAGTTCCGGTGCAGAGCGTTGCGCTGCCAGTTACCAGAACACTGGATGCAATCCAGGCTCGCGGGCGTGACGATGCCGGAAATCCGCACCAGCCAGCGACAGCATTCAACCAGCTGCAGGGCGTACTGCATCTCTACGAAACGGTGGTAGTGGATGCGTCAACGAGCATCACGGCACTGTTGGCAGCATGTGAGGCCGGCAAGCGCACAGGCGCTCGCATTGTGATGGTGATGTTGTCGTCACCCGGAGGTGCATCGCTGGCCGCGACGCATGCACTGCTCAAGGGAGCGCGCCGCATGGGTGCACGCGCGGAGGCGAACGTGCTGGTCGCAACTCAGGATTACGAAACAGCCGCTGGCGTGCATGCAATGCTTGCCGCGGCAGCGGAGCGGTTCCTGGGCGAGACTCCGGGCTTTATGGGCGCTATACCGAGGGATGCAAGCCTTTCAACGGCGTTGCAGGGCGGTATGACGCTGCTGGATGCCGCGGCAGGCAGTCCCGCGCTCGACAGCGCAGTAGCAATTGTGGAAGGCCTGCGCGGCGCAGGCGGAACTGTAACCACGGCTGGCCCGGCGGTTGCCGCCAGCTATCCCATGGCGTCCGGCGTTGTGATGTCCGGCAGCCGAGTCGATTGAGGCATATGGAGAACTCACTCCTCCGCGAGCGTAGTGCGGAAACGGACCGTGACATCATGCTTAACGAGCACCTTGGGCTGGTGCACTTCATCGCCAGGCAGGTGCAGCGCGGGCTGAGCACGGAGGCAGACTTCGATGAGCTGGTGAGCGCCGGTACGCTCGGGCTCATGGCAGCGCATGAGTCATTCGAGCCCGAGCGCGGGCTGGCGTTCAGCACTTTTGCGGCACCGCGAATTCGCGGCTCGATCCTGGATGAACTACGTCGCCAGGATCATGTGCCGCGCTCGGTGCGCAGGAAGGCCCGCGAGCTGTCGCGGGCGCGTGAGGCGCTGGCGAGCGGCCTGGGGCGGGAGCCGTCAGAGCGCGAACTGGCAGAGCACATGGGCGTGGAACTCAAGGTTCTCTGGCAATGGGAGGCAGACGTGAGCTCCGCGGCACCGGTGTCACTGGACCAGCCGAGAGGAGACGATGGGTCTGCGGAGTTCTCGCCAACGATGCTGGCTCCGCGCAGCACGGATGCAACGGTTGAAGACGAACTGACCCAGGAGCGCGAACTGGAGCTGATGCGCGATGCCGTGCTCGGACTGAAAGACCAGGAACGAACGGTGCTCACGCTGTACTACTTCGAGGAGCTTCGACTTCACGAAATCGCAACCGTACTTGGCCTCACCGAGTCACGGGTGTCCCAGATACGATCAAAGGCAATTTCGCGCCTGCGCGAGAAGCTCGGGAAGCTGCGGGAATGAGGGAGCAGCGGAACTCTGGTGCCGGAATGCGTTTCCGCCAGCCTCACGCGGCGCACTCGCAGAGCACAGCGACTGAGTGGCCCTGCAGGGAACTATCCGCCGCCGGGGACGTCGCCTGCGGTCAAACCTTCCGCAACCGGAAGAACCTTCCGTGTTCAGCCGGTGGCCAGCATGAGTCTCCCGTATCTGTAACCCCTTACTCTGACAGCACTTGCACGAAACCAGACGATCGGCATGCGGGTTGCCCTTGTGACCCTCGTCAATTCCGGAGAGATAAAGGAATGGGTATCAGCTTCAGGCCGACAGGGATGACTGCATCTGTGCATGCACTTCGCTACTGGGAGCTCAGGCAGGAAGTGGCTGCGCACAATCTTGCGAACGTTTCCACCGATGGCTTCAAGGGAGAACGTGCGTTCGCACAGTTGGTGGAAGGCGGGCATCCGGTAATCGGTGCTGCAACGGATCTCAGCCAGGGCAGCCTGCGGCCGACCGAGTCTCCGCTCGACATTGCTCTAGGCGATGAAGGGTTTCTCGTTGTCAAAACGCCGGAAGGTGAGCGCCTCACGCGTGGCGGCAGCTTCCGATTCAATGAGAGCGGACTGCTTGTAGACGTGAACGGGAACCCCCTTCTGACGCACGAAGGGCTGATCAACATGCAGCCGCGCGAACTCGTACCCGATGCTCCGGATACCGATCCACTCATCCCGCCGGAAGCCGGCGGGCCCGTGGTACAGGTGAATCCCGACGGGCAGGTGTATGTGAATGGCCGCTCGTTCGGCATGCTGCGGGTGGAGCGTGTACCCCAGGGCACTGCACTCGAGCGTGAGGCGTCCGGCCTGTACAGGCCCACCGGTGCCACTGAAATCATACAGCCAAACGAGCGAAACGTGAGGCAGGGAATGCTCGAGGAGAGCAATGTTACAGCAGTGGCATCCATGGTAGACATGATCGCGATTCAGCGCGCATATGCAAACGTGCAGAAGGCCGTCACCACCCTCGATGCAATTCGAGGCCTGCTTACCTCGGAAATCGGCCGACCGGTCTGAGGCCTCATCGCATCAATGAACCAATAACCGACCAACCCAATGGATCCCGCACTTCGAACCGCAGCAACCGGCATGATCGCGCAGCAGACGCGAACCGAAGTAATTGCAAACAACCTGGCCAACGTTAATACCACCGGCTTCAAGCGAAGCCGCGCGGTATTCGAAGACCTGCTGTATCAAACGGTACAGGGTGCAACGATCGTCGGCCAGCCCGACATGACCACCACTCCCGCAATCCAGGTAGGACGCGGCGTGAAGCTGGCGGCCGTGCAGCGCCTGCATGAGCAGGGGCCGCTGGAGCAGACGGAGCGTCCGCTGGATATTGCCATTGAAGGTGACGGATTCTTTCAGGTTCAGCTTCCGAGCGGACAGACTGCCTACACGAGAGACGGGGGCTTCGATATCTCCGATGAAGGCGCGCTGGTTACACGACAAGGCTATACGGTCATCCCCGGTATCGCCGTGCCGCCTGACGCCACTCGCATCAGTATCTCGCGCACCGGCGTCGTCGCGGCTCAGCAGGGCGACAGTGGTGAACTGATGGAGCTCGGACGCCTGGAAATGGCACGCTTCGCGAATGCCACCGGTCTCATCAGTATTGGCGATAACCTCTATCAGGAAACGCCGGCCGCCGGTTACCCCGTACTCGGCTTCGCCGGCGAAGACGGATTCGGCAGCACCATCCAGGGACACCTGGAAGGAAGCAATGTGGAAATCGTGCGTGAAATGGTGGACATGATCACCGCTATGCGAGCGTACGAAATCAACTCGAAAGCAATCAAGAACAGCGAGGAGATGCTGCAGATTGCCAACAACCTGATTCGCTGATTTCGATGAAGCTCGGGAAGAGCGCGACCCGTCTCGCGCAGGCAGCACTGCTGATTGCGTGTTCAGCTACGGTTGCCGCCGCACAGGGTGCAGGGGCGGGGGTGCTTGTGGCATCTCGCGAGCTTCCGCGCGGGCATGTACTGGAAGCATCGGACATTGCATACGCCGAGTCGCGGTCGCGCGAGCGGGCAGCCGAAGTGACAGCCGGCCAACTCCCTGAGCCGGGATGGATCACGCGACGCGTAGTTCGCGAAGGCGAGATACTGCGCGTGCCGACGGTAGTGCCGCCGTCACTGGTTGCTCGCGGCGACACCGTTCGCGTGCACTGGCGAGTGTCCGGAATCGAGATCTCACGCCCTGGTATTGCACTGGGCGAAGCAGCACTGGGCGAACTGGTTCAGGTTCGACTGGGTGCACTGCAAAGGGTTTCTGCTGTAGCAACAGGACCTTCAACCGTACTGGTTCAATAATGCGCAATCCCGGACCCATGGCATGCTCCGTGGCTCGCAATGTCATCATGGTGGCAATAGCCGTCAGCCTCACGAGTGCCGGCACTTCACTCCAGGCACAGGCCACTTCCGCCTCGCAGCAGGTGGCGGCACCCTCCTCGGAAGCTGCCGAAACGACGCGAAAGCGCACGAGTTGGACTTCGTCACGCAGTGGCTTCGTTGTCGGAGACATCATCACCGTGCTCGTTGACGAAGCGACGCTTGCGTCTGCACGGAAAGGCGTGTCTGCGACTGATCGTCGGCGACGCAATGCTGACTTCTCGTTGAGCACTCCAGGTTCATCAGATGCTCCCGGCACCAGCATGGATGCCGGCTTCGGAACTCGCAACGATGCCGAGTCCATTCAGCGCGGCGAGAGCACGCGTGGAACTGCATTTCGCACCGAGCTTGGCGTTCGAGTGATGGAAGTGTCCCCTTCGGGTATGCTGCGTGTCGAGGGCGCCAAGACGGTCACGGTTGACGAAGACGTTCAGGAAGTCTCCGTGAGCGGCTGGCTGCGTCCACAGGATGTTTCGCCGCGCAACGTTGTAGTGTCTGACAGGCTTGCCGACGCCGAGATCACCTTCGGATCCACCGGAAACCTCGCGAAGCCGCGGGGTGGCATTATCGGCCGCATTCTCGGAATGATCTGGCCATGAGAGCCTCACCCGCACGCCGCGCCACTGTGCGGCTTTTCGTGGCAATTGCCGGCGCATGTCTGGCGCTTGCTATTGCAGGCTCGAGCGCTGGCGGGCAGCAGGTAGCCATTCGAAGCCTGACGATCTCCGAAGGAGCGATACCGGTTCGCCTGGTTGGCTATGGCATCGTTACAGGCCTGGATGGAACGGGAGACCGCACGCTGGGCGGCCGCAATGCGGGGCACACCGTGCAGTCCGTGGCGAACCTGCTTCGCCGATTCGATATCGAGGTTCCGGCGGAGGTGCTGCGCCTGCGAAACGTTGCAGCGGTACTCGTGACGGCGGAGCTCTCGCCTTACCTGAGAGCTGGCAACCGGTTTGAAGTTCACGTGTCCAGCCTGGGTGATGCGCGTTCGCTCCGCGGGGGCGTTCTCTGGATGACACCGCTGGTTTCCGATGCGGGCGAAGCATCGGTGGCAACCGCACAGGGTGCACTGCTCGTAAGCGACAATGCTGATCGTACGCGTTCAAGGGTAGTTACCACCACTGCCCGAATTCCATCTGGTGGAGTACTCGAGGGTTCGCTCCCGCGCATTGCGGCCGGCGATGGCACAACGCGCCTTCTGCTTCGTGACCCCGACATCGGAACTGCCATGCGCATTGCGACCGCCATTGATTCCGCGTTTGGTGGCCCGGTTGCAACAGTGGAAGACCCCGGTGCGGTTGCACTGGATCTGACTGCGGTCGAGGGTGGAGAAGCCGCTGCCATGGCACGTATGCAGGAAATCCGCGTGGCGTTGAACCGTGCTCCGCGAGTGATCGTGGATGGACGTGACGGCACTGTCGTAGTGGGCGGCGAAGTTGCTGTGGACGCTGGAGTTGTAAGTCATGGGGAAATCACGCTCACGATTGGGGATGTGGCTGCCGATACTACCGTCATGTCCGGCAACGTGAACGTTCCGCGCGGCACAAGCGTGCAGCAGGTGGCGTCTGCGCTGCATGCAGTGTTCGCAACACCGTCCGAGATCGCCGTGATACTTGCATCGCTGAGTGAGACCGGTGCCCTCAACGCCGAAGTGATAGTCCGATGACGTTTCCGGTCGATTCAGCAACGCTGGCTCCGAACACACGTGCGCAAGGCGGGGCGGATGCCCTGCGCGCTGCCGCACGAGATCTCGAGTCTGTGTTCATGGAACAGATGTTCAAGGCCATGCGGGACACGGTTCCCGAGAATGGCCTCACGAGTGGTGGAAGCGGGGAGGAGATGTTCGACTCACTACTGGATCAGCACCTTGCCGGAGAGGCATCTGCGCAGCGAAGCTCGGAACTTGTCGAGGCGGTGTACAGGCAACTCCGCAGCAGGGCAGGAATCCAGGAATCGGCAGCAGAACTGCAGGCAGCCAGCCAGCCGATAAACTTGCCTCCGGATACTCCCCTTCGATGACGCAGAACACACTCACCCGGCACACCACGACCACGGCGCAGCGTCGCTCGGGGGGCATCGCACCACACGCCCTCACGGCACTGGTGGAACTATATCGTTGCGAGGCTCGTCTGCTCGACGACCTCACGGGTGTCCTGCATCGCCAGCAGGTTGCGCTGGAAAGCGATGACCTGGACGCCGTAGACGACACCGTGTTCGCCCTGCATCGGGTGCTCGGTACGCTGGCGGAAGCACGGCGCCGCCGGAATGAAGTGCATGCAATGATCGCGGGCGTGGAGCAGCTGGACAGCGAGGCTATTGACAAGCTGCTGGGCGGCGACCCGCCGCACGAGCTCGTGGAGGCACGTTCGGTACTCCGTTCGTCCGCTCGCGAACTCGCAGGGCAGGTGAGCCGCAGTCGTGCGCGCCTCGAAGGAGCCGTTGCGAATGGCGCGGCACTCATTCGCTCCGTGTACGGAGAAAAAGCGCAGGAAGCGCCAGCAGGGTGGACTCAGTCGGAGTCGCCACATGGTGGCATGCTACTCAACCGGACGGCCTGATGAGCAGTCTTGCATCCATTCTCGGAATTGCCCGCAGCGCACTTTCGGCGCACCAGACGGCGATCAGCGTTACGTCGCATAACGTGGCCAACGCTGAAACGAAAGGCTACACACGGCAGCGTGCTTCACTTATTGCCGGGGTGCCAGTGTCCATGCCGTACGGGCAGCTGGGTGGTGGCGTAAACGTCGAGCGCCTGGAGCGAATTCGCGACGGGCTGCTGGACACCGTGTATCGCCGCGCGTCTGGCAGCCACGCTGCGGAAACGCAGCGCCGCGACCTACTTTCGCAGCTCGAAGGCGTTCTGGCGGAGCCAAGCGATATCGGGTTGAATGCGGCACTGGATGCGTTCTGGATTTCGTGGGATGAGCTGTCGGTCTCGCCGAACAGCGACTCCGCTCGAGGCACGGTCCGTCAGCGTGGCGAGCAGGTTGCACGCATGCTCAACGGCTATGCCAGTCGTGTAAACGAAGTTGCTTCCGGTGCGCGCTCGAGGCTGGAAGCATCTCTGCTGGAATTCAACAGCCTGACGAGTGAGCTCGGCCAGCTCAACAGACAGATAGTGAACGGAGAGGTGAGTGGCCGCATTTCTTCAGACCTCAGGGACCAGCGCGACCGTGTGCTCGACACACTGTCCGAGTTGGCAAACGTGCAGGTGGTGGAGCGCGGCAATGGAAGTGTGGGCGTTTTCCTGAGCGGAAACATGCTGGTGGACGGCTCGAGCGTACAGCAGCTCACGGTCCCGGACGGCGCGCCAGTTCGTTTCGCGATCGCCGGCAACAATGAGCCGCTTCATACCGTTGGCGGAAGCCTGGGCGCAGTTGTGCGCGTTCTGAATGAGGATATACCGGGCGCTGCGGGCAAGCTGAACGACATCGCGGCTTCGCTAGTGGAGTCGGTTAACGCCATCCACATGGCAGGATGGAGTCCTGCGGGAGATCCGGCTGGTACAGACCCCGCGTGGGCCGGCAGCCAGGTGGCGTTCTTTGATCCTGCCGGCCTCACGGCCGCGTCCATTATCCTGGCCGGTCGCGGGCCCGAAGATCCCGCCAGTGTGCTACCGGGCGTCCGCAACGACGCGCGCTACGTGGCGGCCGGAACTCTTCGCTATGGTACGGGCGACAATTCGCTCGCACTGGAGATGGTTCAGCTCCGCGATCGCACGGACGTCGTCGTCCCGGATCCGGCCAGTCCAACCTCCACTCGATCCCTCCGCGACGCCTTCAGGGATCTGGTCACCGGAGTCGCCCTGGAGACCCAGGCGGCGACCAATGGTGCCGAGAGTGGCGCCATAATCGTCAGTGAGGCAGAGCTGCGCCGGCAGAGTGTCGCCGGCGTGTCCACCGACGAAGAGCTGACCCAGCTCATGCGCCAGCAACAGGCATATGTAGCGGCAACACGCCTGGTGAGCACGGTGGATGAAATGGCGCAAGCCATCCTGAACATGGTGTAACTCCGTGCTGATTCTGAGTCGCCGCCAAGGCGAAGCCATCCTGCTGGACGGCGGAATTCGACTGGTCATAGTGGAATGTGACCGTCGTGGCGTGCGACTCGGAATCGAGGCGCCGCCGGAGGTGGGAATCGTGCGCGAGGAGCTGGCGCGCGAGATTGCCAGCCAGAATCAGCGCGGGGTGGCTGGTAATGAGGTACGCGCGTGGCTGACGAAGCTGCCACCGAAGGCAGAGCAGACTCGGTAGACTGCTCGCTCCCAGAGAGGCTGTCTCCAGGGTGCTTCGCGACGGCTGACCAAGTGGTCAGACGGCCGCGTACCCGCGGCGCCCCAGCCAGTGTGTGACATCCCTGGCCGCTCGGTCAGGCTGCGGCCAGCTCTTCCATACCGCCGCGCGTTGGAGTCCTGATACCGTCACGTCAGCCGAAGCCGCCCGATACGGCTGCTCCTCCCGGTAGCCTCATTTCGGCCCAGTGCGATTCCGTGCAATTGCCATCAAAGCTCATTTCGCACTCCAGAAATGCCGAGGCCGGGCCGATACTGGACCCTGAGAGGCACCCTTCAGGTGGACTCCTATCCATTGGCAGGCGGTATCACCGTGTTCCTGATAATCGGACTCATAGTCGTTTTTGGCAGCATCCTGGCCGGGTATGTCCTGCATCACGGGAACGTACTCGTACTCTGGCAGTGGACCGAGTTCATCATCATCGGTGGCGCCGGGCTGGGTGCCTACATCGTTGGCAATCCGCCATCCATTCTCAAGGCGACACTCAGCCAGACTCTGGCCCTTCTCAAGCCTACGCCCTACTCCGACAAGGCGTACTCCGAGCTGCTTCAGGTGCTCTACGATGTATTCCAGAAAGCCCGAAAAGACGGTCTGGTGGGACTCGAACCGCACATCGAGGAGCCGGAGAAAAGCGACATCTTCAAGAAGTATCCGCACTTCATGAAGCAGCATCACGCCATGTCGTTCCTCGCCGATACGCTCAAGGTTCTGCTCACCGGTACGATTGAGAATCACCACCTGGCGGATATTCTCGAGACTGACCTCGAACAGCATAACGAGGAGTCGCTCGCGGTTGCACATGCCGTGAGAACCGTTGGCGACGCAATGCCTGGATTCGGCATCATCGCGGCCGTACTCGGCGTGATCATCACCATGGGCAAGATCGGTGGTGATCCTTCCGGTGTTGGTGAGAGTGTTGCGGCAGCTCTCGTTGGAACGTTCCTGGGAATCCTGCTCTGTTATGGCGTGCTTGCGCCCATGGCGAACGCCATGGAGCTTCGTGCCCGCGCGGAGCATTCCTACATGAACTGCATTCGAACGGCAATCCTCGCCTTTGCGCGCGGCGACTCTCCCATGACGGCCGTTGAATTTGCGCGGCGAAACATCGAGCCCAACGAGAGGCCTTCGTTCTCCGCACTGGAGCAGATGACTCGCAAGAGGGCTGCCTGACGTGTCCGGCCCAGCCAGAGAACGGCCGATAGTCATAGTCAAGAAGAAGCGGGTCTCGTCTCGTGGAGCACACCACGGCGGCTCGTGGAAGGTGGCATATGCCGACTTCGTGACCGCCATGATGGCATTCTTCATGGTGATGTGGCTGATCAACCTCGATCAGAGCACTCGTTCGGCGATCGGCGGCTACTTCTCGAACCCAACTGCCTTCCGTACCGGCGGCGCACCCAGCATTGCTCCCAATCCACTCTCTGCGCCGCCCAGCACCACGGATCCGGTGCCGATGCAACTGGCCATGCGCGCCCAGGAGCGCTCCCGTTACGAGCGTGCCGCAGAAGCACTGCGCAAGCGAATCCAGGAAAACCAGGATGAGCTGGGGCTCAATACGCTCATCGAAATCACCATTACCGAAGAAGGCCTGCGGATCGAACTCGTTGAAGACGGAGAAGGCACAACCTTCTTTCCCTTGAGTTCGGCCATGATGAGCGAAACCGGACACAAGGCCCTAACACTGATCGGGGTCGAGCTGGCGGAGCTTACGGCAGCAGTGATAATCGAAGGGCACACCGACGCAATGCAGTTCTCCAGTCGTGCCAGCTACACCAACTGGGAACTGTCTGCAGACCGCGCGAATGCCGCACGACGCGTACTGGAGGGTGAGGGAGTGGCGCGCTCACGCGTGGTGGGGGTGCGCGGTCTCGCAGACCGCTACCTGCGCATCCCGGATAATCCTGCTGCAGAAGCCAATCGGCGTATCTCGATACTTTTACCCTTCAGCGATGTACTGCAGGAACTGGATGGACAGCGCGGAAGGGTGCTTGGGGCGTAGTAGCGCCAGAGCATCCGGTGTTACGAAAGACTTCCTGCCCGGTTGTCACCCTTCCCTGAGTGCAACCGGCGAGTTTGGATGGAGAGCGCGGTTCCCTCAGCGGTGAGCCACCACTCCCAGGGAGTCCGAGCGCTCTCCCGCTCGAGGGTGTCATGAGGCGCTTGCCAGCGCACCAGGCTGGTCGTCAGGCGCTCGAGCTGTGTGACCTGCTACCTGTCTCCGCCACCCGCTCGGAGGCCCACACCAGCGCCTGTGCTCTCAGCGCCGGAAGAGCCTCAACGCTGATTCCCAATTCAACCGCAAGCCCGTCCACGCTCTCCCAGTTCGCGCGCTCATACGCCTCCACGAGAAGCAGCGCGCTGCCGTACGGTCCCGCGCGCTCGATCAGCGCATGCCTCACGGGATCTGCAAGGTGCACGTGCTCGAGTACCTCCTGCATTGGAGCGCGCAGCAGCGCGTCCAGATGGGAGAACAGTCCGGCCATGAAACCCTGGCCCGAAGCCGTGCACATTCCCAGCGACTCCGCAATGAGCTCGCAGAAGCGCGCACGTTGCATTGCGGCGTGCACCAGCTCCGAGCCTACACCTGTGTCCCTGGCCATGGACGACACAGCCAGCAATGCCAGCCAACGGGCAAGTGGCTCGCGACCAACCAGTCGCAGCGCGTGCCCGATGCTCTCGATTCCACGCCCGCCAATGGCCGCAGAGTTAACAATTCTCAGCAGTTTATAGGTGAGTGAAAGGTCAGACCTGAACGCTCCCTCCAACTCACCGTCAGAACTTTCTGGATTGCGCAGCAGGTTCATGAGCTGTAGCGCATTTACGTGCTCGATCGGTATCTCGCGTCCACCGATGATCTCGGGGCGCGAATAGAAGTAGCCCTGGAAGAGATCGAACCCGACTTTCCGGAGGGAATCACGCTCCTGCTCGGTTTCCACGCGCTCGGCCAGCAGCATTGCACCGTAGCGGCGTAGCGGCTTGATCTCCGGCTCCAGCTCGGCTGCACTACGCCCCAAGACGTCTACCTTCACGATGGTCGCGAGCTTCAGGAACGGCTCCAGCGCTTCGCTGTACACGAAGTCGTCAAGCGCAATCGTGAACCCGCGGTCGCGAAGGCGCCCGAGGATCTCCAGCGTCTCAGGTTCGCAGGGAACAGTCTCCAGAACCTCGATCACCACTCGGTCCGGATCGAAGACGTCGAACGGATTCGCCTTCAGCAGGTTCTCGTCAAAGTTCAAAAACCCGAGCGTTCCGTGTGTAACCTGCTGCAACCCCAGCCCAATGAGCGCGTTGAGCATGGTGTCCACGGACATATGCGTCGCAGTGCCATTGGCAAAATTCTCGGTGGCACTACTGCGATAGAGCAGTTCGTATCCAACGAGATGGTCCTTCTGGTTAAAAATCGGTTGCCGCGCGAGGTAGATGTCCTGCATGAGGTGATCCGGGGTCCGAGGTCGGCGACGGGTACCGAGGCACTCGTCTGGCGTCAGGTACAAGGACGATCACAAACGCCACCCCGAAACGCGAGATTTGCCCGAAGTACCTGTCATGCGGCAGGCGACAGGCGCCTCCCTGGATTCGATTTCACGGCGTACTTGCCGCACCGGGCGCACGCTTGGCAGATCCCGGAACAGCGCGGCATCGCAGGCAACTCAGAACTCCGCCGTCAACCTCAGCGAGAACGCCCGCCCCGGCAGGTTGTAGCCGCGCACCTCGTAGTAGTTCTCATCCGTAATGTTGGTCACGAACAGATCGGCGCGCACATTGCGCGTAAGGCGTACGCCGGCAGAGAGGTCGGCCACCATTGACGCCGGATAGAGCACGTCGTTCATGAAGGTCACAAAGTCCAGATCGCGTCGCTCGCCCACGTAGCGTGCCGAAAGGCGTGCGCGAAAGCGATCGAGATCGTCGAATGCAACGCCTCCGGACACTGTAGACCTGGCAACGTTTTTCACGCGGCTGCTGGTGCGGCTGCCGAACGAAAATGCGCTGAAGGCCTGCTCGGGCGTGAAGCTGGTGCTGTTCTCGATGGAAGACACGTCTGCGGTTACGAGTGGCACTCTCTCCTCGGCCGTAAGCATCCACGTGCCGTTGGCGAACAGCTGAAGCGACCAGCCCCTTCCGGCAGCCAGAGCCGGATCCCACGTGAGGCGGGTTTCGATCCCCTCGAGCAGTGCGCTGGCAGCGTTCACACGTGTCTCCACGCGCGACACCCGCTGTCCCGAAGCAGTGGTCGGTGCACTTTCCGGATTGAAGCTTGCAACGGCAGGAGTAATCCTGTCCGACACGCGGGTGTGGAAATAGCCCACGTCGAGCGACAGCGCGCGGGTGCCTGACGCAAGCACGAGCCCTCCATCAACTGTCACCGATCGCTCGGCGGAGATGTCGGGATTCCCGGCTGCGAATGCAACGCTCCCATCCGCATTGGTAGTAGTGGTAAGGCCGGCCCTGGCGAACGCGTCAGGCGCAACGAACGCGCTCCCGATGCTCGTGCGAATGGACATCAGGGGAGACAGCCTTGCCAGCAGCGAAGCGCTCGGATTCAGCTCGATGAAGTGCTCGGTGCCTGGCGTGACGTCCGGGCGCAGAACAGTCTCCTTCAGCTCCAGACTCACCCTGTCGGCGCGTGCACCCACAGCTCCATTCACGCGCCCTCCAAGCGCGGACCACCGCCACTCACCGAACGCAGCGAGTGACGTCACAGCGGCGTTCGGTGAATACGGCGGTGCAACCGTTGCGGGAGCCGTCAGGCGCCTGGAGTCAGCATCCGTGCGGCCAAAGTCCATTCCCACTGCCATGGTGCCGCTGCCTGCCGCAAATACGTCCTGGAGCTGAACGCCGCGGGTGAACACATCGGTTACATAGTTCACGAAGCGGCCGTCATCGGGCGAGTCAAAGTACTCAGCCGCATCCTCGGCGTAATACGCACGCAGCAGCGGCGAATGCCCTGCGTAATCACCGCCGAGGCTCATCTCGCCATTCCAGTGGCGCTGGTTCTTCCGTCCGTTGCCCGGAAAGGGGGAGTCAGCAAAATGGAGGTCGCCAGGGCTCTCGATATCATCGGAGCGAAAGATCCCCACCCGAGCATCAGCGCGGAGGCCATTGCCGAAGGCAAAGCCTGCACGAGCGCTGGCAGCCTCCTGGCTGAACGTGGTGTTGCCCCTGCGCGCGCCGTCGCCGATTTCGGGAACGCGGCCGATCACCTCGTTGCCCGAAACCTGAACCGCTTCGTCAGACCCGACTACTCCCCTGAGGAAATCGCCGGAACCCACTCTATAATCCTCTGTCTGCGCCACGCGCCTGAGGCTGACATCTGCGTCAATCTGGCGTCCGTTCGGAGATTCCCAGATGGCACCGCCGCCTGACAGCCGCAGTTCAGTACTGCCGAAGCTGCCAGCCGAAGCCTGCACAGTGCCCTCCAACGCGCCCGTGCGCCTCCGATTGATCACGTTCACCACACCTGCCATGGCGCTCGAGCCATACAGCGCAGACGCTGGACCTCGAAGCACCTCCACGCGCTCGGCATCGCCGATGTCAAGTAGTGCAGCGTTGATCACCCCGGACGGGCGGCCGTCCACCAGAATGAGCGTGCGCTGGGTAATGCCGCTGTACTGCGGGCGAAATCCGCGAAGGCCGATGCCGGAGAGCAACCCGCCGAACTGGATTACATCGGCGCCTGCCTCACGCTTGAGCAGGTCGGCGGCGTCTGTGTTCCATGTTTGCTGAAGAACACTCTGATCCAACACGTCCAGGCGACGCGCCGTGATGCTCGAACGGACGGGAGCGCGTGCGGCAGTGGTAACAACCGGATCCAGGATCTGGGCGGAGTCGCCTGACGTAGGCGAAGGCACAACCTGGGCCTTGATAGCCGGGGCAAATACCAGTGCGGTCGTGGCAAGCAGCGAAGCGACCACAAGGCCGCAGCGCATCGAGCGTATGGATTCAGTCATCACAAGTGTCGTTGTTGGATGTTTCGGCGCTGTCGCTGAGGGGTGTCTGCGGTACTGTGCCCGGAACGACACCCGCGAGCGGAATTACCTGAGGCGTACCCGTGTCGGGCCCGGGGCCGGGGTGGTTGGTAATGCGAACAGGCCATCCATATACCTGCTCAACTGTTTCCCGCTGCAGAACCTCGTGGGGCGTACCGGCCGCGGCCACGCCACCTTCGTGCATCAGCACAATCCGGTTGGCATAACGTGCGGCCAGGTTCAGGTTGTGTGTCACCAGGAGAACCGTGGCGCCTTGCGCTGCAAGGCTGCGAAGGAGTTCGAAGATCGCCATCTCATGCCGTACGTCGAGTGCAGCAGTGGGTTCGTCCAGCGCGAATGCAGCCGGCTTCTGTGCGAGTGCGCGTGCCAGGCGTGCTCGCTGACGCTCGCCTCCCGAGAGATTCTGCAGCGGTCGGTCCGTGAAGGAGGTCATATCGGTGAGTTGGAGTGCCTCGTCAACCGCCTCACGATCAGCTGCCCTTTCGCGCTGCCAGGGCCCAAGGTGAGGGTATCGACCCATTGCCACGCACTCACGCACGCTCATGGGGAACGAACTGCCTTCCTCCTGTGGAAGCACTCCGATCAGGCGCGCCATCTCCGCTCGCGTCCAATCTGTCACTGGCCTGCCGGCGAACAGCGCACTGCCGGACTGCGGAGCAAGGGTGCCGAGCAGGAGACGCATCAGCGTGCTCTTTCCGGCGCCGTTAGGGCCCAGCAACGCGGTGCATCGTCCTCCCGGGACATCCACTGTCACATCATTCACAGCGGCTCGTGCGGCACCCGGCCAGCGAAACACGAGTCCTCTGGCGCTCCAGCCTGTAGTGTCAGGCATGTGCCCCCCTTCGCCGGAGCAGCCACACGAAGAACGGCACACCGATGAACGCCGTTACCACGCCAACCGGCAGTTCCGTGGGCGCTGCAACCGTTCGTGCAAGCAGGTCGGCAAGCACCAGGAACGCCGCACCCAGAAGCGCGGACGCTGGCAGCAGGAACCTGTGATCGCTGCCCCAGGCGAGTCTCACGGTATGCGGCACCACCAGCCCCACGAACCCGATCACACCGCTGGCTGCCACGGACACCGCCGCAAGCAGCGATGCAATGGCGAATACAATGCGCTTGGTGTGCTCAACCCGAACACCCAGGTATGCAGCGGTCAGCTCTCCCACCGCCATCAGGTTCAGCGCGCGAGACATTGCGAACAGCACGAACAGGGCAGGTAATGTCCAGAGTGCCAGCAATCCCACCGAGTTCCATGTGGCGCCGGAATGGCTGCCCATCATCCAGAAGATTGCCGATCGAAATGATTCCAGGCTGCTGAAGGTGAGAAGCAGCAGGATGGCGGCGTTGAAGAACGCACCGACTACAACTCCAGCCAGCAGAAGCACTCGCGAATCCAGAACGCTGCCCACGCCGAGTGCAATTCGCAGCACCACTGCAACGGCGATGAGTGCTCCGGCGAGTGCGGCCAGGGGGATTACCCATGCCCCCGCGAGCGTTAGACCGAGTACCACTACGCCCACCGCGCCGACAGCGGCGCCGCTGGATACGCCCAGGATGTACGGTTCCGCCAGCGGATTCCGCAGCAATGCCTGGAATGCAGCGCCGCTACCCGCGAGCGCAGCGCCGCACAGTGCCGCCTGCAGTGCGCGTGGAACCCGTAGCTGTCGCACGATCACAGATGCACCATCGCTGCCATTGCCGAGCACAGCCTGCCAGAACTCGGCGAGCGACATGTCCACTGCACCGGCGCGAATCGCAGCCAGCACTGCAAGCACCGTGACGATGGCAAGCAGCAGCAAGCGGAAGAGCGATCGTGTGAGGTCTGCGGAGCCCGTCATCGTGAGGCTGTGTGCGGGTGCAGTCCGTTGCGTATCATGCGGGCCACAGTTCCCATGTGCGGGCCGGGCCTGTCGAGGAGCAGCGAAGAGATGGTGATCACGCGCCCCTCGCGAACCGCGGGTAAGTCCCGCCACCCCGGCGTGCTGTGAAGCGAGCGAATGCGTGCACCGGCATTCGTGGAGTCTGCGGGCAGCAGGATGACCGCCGGGTCACGCCTCACGATTTCCTCCAGCGCGATCGCCGGAAAATCGTTCGTCAGGTCCGCGAATACATTAGTCCCGCCCGCCACGCCAACGAGCTCGGACACGTAGGTATGCGGGCCCGTGGTCATTGGCGGAGCAATGCTCAGAGCATAGAGCACGGTGGGGCGAGGAAGCCCGCGTACAGACGCGACAACATCCGCAAACTCCGCGCTTATGGTGTTCCTGAGCGAATCTGCCGCACGAGTGTTCCCGATGAGCTCCCCGAGCGAATGAAGGCTGCGGAATACTTCGGCCGTGTCCTGCGTGCCAACGCCGAACGTGGCAATACCAACCGCGCGCAGCTGCTCGCGCAGGCGGTTGTGCGCTGGCCCGTGCCAGGTAATCACCAGGTCCGGGCTCAGGTTGATCAGTACTTCAAGCGAAGGGTCGAGTCCGCCGCCGATGGAGGGGAGATTCTCGAGCTCCTGCTGCACGTCATAGTCCGTGCGTGCGGCAATGAGCTCCCCGGCACCCATTGCCAGCAGGAATTCGTTCACGCTTGGCAGCACGGACACCACACGCCGGGCAGGCTGCGAGAGACTTACCGTGTCGCCCGCCTGGTCCACGACGACTATCTCGGTGGAGCCAGAGGCATCGGTGTTCCGGTTGCTGTCCTGATTGGCTGCGTATCCCGAGTCGGTTGCGGCACCGCGCGAGCTGCTGACGCCGTCCGCGCACGCGCCCAGGAGCACACACGCAATTGTGAGTGCGAGCAGAGTGCGGGCTGAACTGGAGGTTGCCGATGTGTGCACGAGCCGTCCGATTGCCCGAGGGGAGGGCTGGGCGACGGATCGGGAGGTGTGCGACGCGCGCCTCGGTGGGCGCTGAACGTCAGACAGACACGGCGTCGCCCGCGCCCCTCCCTCGAGGGGTTGATGCGGGCGCGGGCAGGGTCGGTCTCCTGGCTTGAAGCCTCCTCGCTCGCCTTCCCGCGTGCAGAGCACGCAGTGGCATATCGGGCGAGGAGTTCCGGGGCAGCTGCATTCCGGAATTGCTTCTTACAGTGGCGGGGCCGCGCCGGTATTGCACCGGACTTCCGTGTGACCCCGCCCGCGAATTCAGTTGTACGAGGAACGGTAGCGGGCGGGGTGGCGATTAGCTAGGCCGCTCGAATCGCATTGTCGTGGACGACATCGCCCTGCGAGCAAATCCCGAAACGCGGCACATCAGACTGCCCCTGCCCCGGCCGCCAGGCCCGCCGCACGTCCTGTTGACCACGCCCAGTAGAAGTTGTTCCCGCCGATGGGCCCGAATGCATCCAGCACTTCGCCGCACAGATACAACCCGCTGTGCCGCCGGCTTTCCATGGTTCGCGGGTCCACCTCCGCCAGGCTCACACCCCCTCCGGTAACCTCGGCCTTCTTGTAGCCTTCGTCACCAGTCCAGGGTACCTCACCAGCCACCAGGGTCTGCACCAGCCGCCGCCTCCCATCGCGCGAGAGCTCCGCCAGCGTCTGCTGCTGGCTTACCCCTGCCTGCACGAGTAGCGCTGCAGCAAGTCGCTCGGGGATCTCTGCACGAAGTACAGACGCCACCGATCGCGTACCACGGCCGGCATCATCTCGCAGGAGCGACTCCCAGTCGCCCGCTTCATGCCCCGTCCACCGCACCGTGAGGCGTGCCGACTCATTTTCCAGGCGGGCTCGTGCAACCACATGCGACACATCCAGAACCGAAGGTCCGCTGTAGCCGCGGTGCGTGAACAGGAAGCCACCGCTGGACGTTGCACTCCTGCGTTCACTCTTTGCGGTGATGGTTACCCGCTGGGAAACGCCGGAAAGCTCCGCGAACGGGGCCGGTTCCGAGGTGATTGGAGTAAGGGCCGGATACGTGGGATTAACGACATGCCCAAGACGCTCGAGAATACGTAGTCCGGTTCCGTCGCTGCCGGTGTTGGGAACGGACAGTCCACCGGTGGCCACGATCACTGCGTCGGCTTCAGGGAGCTTGCCGGACTCAACTTCCACACGCCATCGCGTGCCTGACGGCACAATGTTCGTTACGCGCGTGTCGAAACTGACGCTGACTCCGCGTGAACGCGCGTAAGCGAGCAGCCCGTCACGAACATCACGAGCGCGATTCGAAACGGGGAACAGTTTGGCGGCTTCCGGCTCCTCCACCAGCGGTATACCCAGCTCCTGTTCGAAGAACTGAATCTGCTCGCGCAGTGGCCACGCACGCAGAAGCTTGCGGAGCGTGTTGGGTGACGAGTCGGTGACGAAGCGTGATTCATCCAGCCGGGCGGGGAGTACGTTGCATCGCCCGCCACCGCTAATGAGAATCTTTCGTCCACCGTCGCGAGTGCGCTCAACGAGAGCTACGCTGGCGCCTCGAGAAGCAGCGAAGATGGCTGCCATGCAGCCGGCGGCGCCGGCGCCAATAACGACAATTCTGGACAAACGGCAATAAGTAGATGGAAATGGGGGTGCTCGAGCTCCGTCAGTCCGCCAACAGTCTCCTGAGCACCTCCACCAGCGCGAGTGGCAGCGTCTCCGCTCGCCGAAGCACCGCGTACGAACCGGCGCCGAACATGCGTGCAAGGTAAGCGGGGGCTTCGCGATCTACTGTGAGGCAGAACGGATGCAGGGACTGCAGGCGAGCCTCTGCTACTGCCTGCCTTGCATCCTCGATGCCGTAGCGTCCTTCGTACAGGTCCACGTCGTTAGGTTTGCCGTCCGTGAGCACCAGCAGAAGCCGATGCCGCGCCGACTCACGGGCCAGCTGCGCCGTTACATGGCGCACCGCTGCCCCCAGCCTGGTATACCTGTCATGCTCCAGCGCCGCGATTCGCAGTCGCACATCCTGCCCGTAGCGCTCGTCAAAGCGCTTGACCGGATACAGCGCAACTGATTCCGGTCCCTCGCCCGAGAATGCTGTCACCGAGTAGCGGTCCCCGAGCGCATCCAGTGCCTCGCAAACCAGCAGCACCGCTTCCTTCTCCACATCGATGATGCGGCGGTTGTCGGAAAGCCAGCTGTCCGTGGACCCGCTCACATCCACCAGCAGGCTCACGGCTATGTCACGTCGCTCGGGACGTACTGATTCATACAGCCGGTCTTCCGAGCGGCCGCCGGCCCGTGCATCAGCGAACGCCACGGTGAAGGCGGCAATGTCCACATCGGCGCCCTCGAGCTGGCGGCCGAGCCTCACGCGGCGCGGGCGCAGCTTCTCGAATCGCCTGCGTACCTGCTCCACCTCCGCTGCATGCTTGCGAAGAACGTGCTGTACCCAGTTCGGATCGCCGCGCTGTACCGAGACCTCCCGCACTACTGCATGCGCCGGCAGATACGCCGAAATGCGGTAGTCCCACTCGGGGTAGGCGTAGGCACCGGGCCGTGGGACACCGTCTGCCAGCAGGGGCTGTCGCGGAGGCGGGTCGTCGCTGGCAAGCACCTCGGTGGGTTTCCCCGGGGCTGTAACCAGTCGTGCTTCGGGAAGTTCCGAGAGAGAGTCGGCCAGGTCATCGGGGTCGGCCTCGTAGTCCGTGTCGGCAGGACGTTTGAGTCCCATCGGGTCTTCAACGTGTTCCTGGGGATCGTCCAGCTGGATCATGGACAGTCCCATGTGGGAGTCGTCTTCGTCCTCGGCCTTCTGCCTCACGAGGGGACGTCTCCGCATCGTGGCTACGCGCTTCTCATCTGCGCGCGGTTCGTGCTCCTCGTTCAGCGGCCGCCTTCCGGGTACAGGGGCATCCGGCAGCTGCTTCAGCATTCCCCACAGAAGCACCGGCGGGAGGCCGCGGTAACGACCGGGCAGTCTGCCTGTGTCAGTTGCCGTCCGTCGCGCCCAGGCCATGGACTCGTGCGGTGAAGCCGCCACCGGAAGTGCGTCCGGTGCGCTCGCAGGATGATTTACCAAAACAGTGCGAAGCAGTTCCTCTACAACGCGCTCACGCTCGGTGAGCAGGCGAAGCGCGGGACGCGAATCGAGAGCGGTGCGCCTGGCAGTCACAAGCTCCGGAATCAGGCCCGGAAGCGAGGTAGCGAGATCCATGTCCACTGCGACGGCCTCGCTGAGCTGGTACAGGTCGCGTACATCGGGGGGGAGCGCCGGATCGAACAGTTCTGCGCTCCCTCGCGCAACCCTCGCAGCCTGTTCGATTGCCATGATCCTGTACGTGGCCACGGCTGCGTCGAGCCCTCGTGAGGCCGTGATGTTGCGGGGAAGCCCGATGCGCACGCCATCGGTACTCGCCTGTGCCTCGTTCGTTATGAGATGGCGCGGGATCCGGAGCGCGAGCCGGCGTGCGAAGGACGGAAGCGCTGGCGGCTCGGATGCGACAACAGGTGGAGTGTTCCCGAACAGCGCGCCGACCAGGAGCTCCAGCCGCATGCGAATGTCCGGAAGCTGGACTGACGGTGGCCCTGGTACGTGGCGCCGCCATAACCGGGCGGCAAATGTGGTTGCGGCGTGCGCGCCGTCGAGGATTACCTCTTCAGGCTCGGACAATCCGGATTCTCACGCCAGAGTGGCCGATACTATGTCGTGCATTGCCGCACGTAATTCGGAGTCATCTGTCAGTGGAGCTATCAGGGCAGACCTGCACGCATCGGTCACAGGAATGCCGCTCGCGATGAGCCGGGCCGTGGCCACCAGAACCCTGCTGCTTGGCACCTCGGCAAGTCCGCGATCCCGCAGGTTCCGCAATCGTGAGGCAAGGGAAACGAGGGCGCGAGCGGTGGCCTCGCTCACACCGCCTTCGTGCATCACCACGCGGGTTTCCAACTCCATGGGCGGAAAGTCGAAGTCGATCGCAACGAACCGCTGGCGCGTGCTCGGCTTCATATCCTTGAGAACGTGCTGATAGCCCGGGTTGTACGAGATTACGAGCTGGAATCCCGGTGCGGCCTCAACGAGGTCACCGGCCTTGTCCAGCGGCAGGATGCGACGATCATCCGTGAGCGGATGGATCACGACGATGGTGTCCTGCCGTGCCTCGACTACCTCGTCCAGGTAGCAGATGGCACCCATTCGTGCAGCGAGGGTGAGGGGGCCGTCCTGCCATACAGTCTCGCCGCCCTTCACGAGGTAGCGGCCCGTGAGATCGCTGGCCGAGAGGTCGTCATGGCACGCAACGGTGACAACCGGACGTCCTATGCGCCACGCCATGTGCTCAATGAATCGGGTCTTGCCGCATCCGGTAGGACCCTTGAGCATCACGGCGAGTCTGCGTTCATGACACTTCTCGAACAGAGCCACCTCATCGCCAACCGGCAGGTAGAACGGCTCATGTTCCAGGTAGCGAAGCGCCTGGTGGTGCAACGTGGGCGCCTCACGATTCGGTGCGTCCGCGCGAGCTGCTGAAGTCATGCTATGCAACTCCTGCAATGATGCTCAGGTGGATGACAGTGGTTCCGGAGATGCTTCCATAAAAGGCTCTCGCGTCTCCGGTGCACGAAGCGGCGGATACCGGAAAAAGTCGAACAGGTATGCCGCCACGCCAGCAGTGAAGATGATTCCGGCTCCGATGAGCATGAGGAAGTGCACCTGGATCTTCAACTGGGTCTCCATGTAACCGAGTCCCATGATTCGCTCCAGGTATGTCTGCGCAATTCCCGCTGTCGCAAAGGCCAGCGTCATGCCAAGCATGCCGATCGTCTGCAGCCAGAATGCCCAGTATCCCAGCGTGCTCTCCCGCTTCTCCTCGCTTCGCCCGGTGAAGTACGGCATGGCGAAAGAGATGATCGCCAGGTTGATCATCACGTATGCGCCAAAGAAAGCCGAGTGACCGTGCATCGGCGTGATGAGCGTGCCGTGCGTCCATTTGTTCACGGCAGGCCACGTATGCGCCAGCCCCAGAAGTCCTGCACCGAACGCGGTGAATACTGCGCTGCCAACTGTCCAGTGGAGTGCGAGCTTGTTCGGATGTGCAAGGCCCGAGCGCCTCATGGCGTAGTACGCGAATATCGCCATGCCGAAGAGTGCCAGCGGCTCCAGCGCGCTGAAGATGCCGCCGATCGGCAGCCAGTATGCTGGAACACCCACCCAGTAGTAGTGGTGTGCGGTGCCGATGATGCCCGCAATGAACACGAGACCTACAATCACGTACAGCCACTTCTCCATCATCTCCCGGTCCACTCCCGAGAGACGAATGAGCAGGTAGGCAAGCAGGCCTGCCTGTACCATTTCCCACACTCCTTCAACCCACAGGTGGATCGTCCACCAGCGATAGAAGATGCTTACAGTGTAGTTGTGGAATACCAGGAGCGCAGGAAGGTAGAGGAGCGCCGCCAGCCCGAGCCCTGCCACGAGAACTCCTTCGGTCGTGGTCCAGCGCCCTGCCTTGCGGATGGTCATCAGGATGTTGTACAGGAACATCAGCATCACGATGACGATCACGAACTTGTTGGGCCAGGGCTGCTCCAGGAGCTTGTTGCCCGCGGTCCAGCCGAACAGGTAGCCTACGATGATCACCACGCCGTTCAGCGTCCACAGCCCGAGCTGCCAGTACGCGAGCTTCTCGCTGTAGATCTCCGTGCGTGACTCCTCTGGTACCACGTAGTAGGTGGCGCCCATGAATGCCGTGAGCACCCACACGATGAGCAGGTTCGTGTGAATGGCCTTCACCACATCGAACGGCAGGATGTTGAGCAGCGGGTCGGGGCCGAGGTACTTGGCGGCCGCGAGAAGGCCGAACACCATCTGCAGTCCGAAGAGGAGCATCGCGACCACGAAATACGGATACGCGATCCACTGCGTGCGATAACGCATGAAGTCCGGTCTCCTATCGGAGGGAGGAGAGGTATGCGACGAGCTGGTCTATCTGCTCCGCCGAGAGTATCTCGTCGTTGTTGTCGGGCATGAACGAGCGGCCATCCGATGAATAGATGGCGCCGGGAACGAGATAGGCGTGCGGGTTGATGATCGATTCGCGGATGTAGCCTTCGGCGTCGGTCGCACTGCCGGTGTAGCTGGCGCTGTCGACGAGCGCTGCGGCACG
>DATGOL010000142.1:0-14158 GCA_035306065.1 Gemmatimonadales bacterium
AGGGGTTAGGGGCAGGCGTTAGGTGTTAGGCGTTCGGGCTCGGATTCGAGGGTTTGTGGTTTGACCGCAGGGGTCCGGGGTACTCGCATTCGAGATCCCGACCTGCCACCGAGATCCCGACCCGTCACCAGGATCCCGACCGGCCACCAGGATCCCGACCTGTTGCCGAAACCCCAACCCGCCATCGAGATCCCGACCGGCCGGCAGTTCGGGGCGAAGCCCCCGCCTAACCTCTAACCCCTAACCCCTAACCTCTAACCTCTAACCTCTAACCCCTGCCCCATGTATTCCGAGCTCCACTGCCACTCCGCCTTCTCCCTCCTCGACGGTGCATCGTTGCCGGAGCAGCTCGTTGAGCGCGCAAGGCACATCGGACTCAGCGGGCTCGCACTCACCGACCACAATGACCTCGGCGGCGCCATACGGTTCGGACAGGCAGCCGAAGAGGCATCGCTGCCGGGGATCGTGGGCGTGGAACTCACCGTACAGATGGGAAGGGAGCGTAGCGGCGGCGGCATTCTTCGCGCGGTGCCTGACGATGCCCGCACGGAGTCACAGCTGGCATCGCACGCACACCTCATCCTGCTCGCCGAGTCGCGAACAGGCTACGGGAACATCTCTACGCTCGTGACACGCGCGCGGATGGACACTGAACGCGGGGAGCCGAGTGTGCCGTTCGAACTCGTGGCGGAGCATGCGGACGGACTGTTTGCGCTTACGGGATGTCCGCGCGGCTGGATACCACAACGTCTTGCCGCCGGCGACAATCGTGGGGCACACCAGGCGCTGGGCGAGCTGTCCGATGCGTTCGGCGGGAGGGTGGCTGTCGAAGTGTGGGATCATCGCCTGCCGGAGGAAGCGGCACTCGTGATGCCGCTGCAGGCGCTCGCGAACTCGCATGGACTGCCATGGGTAGTGACAGGCGACGTGCACTATGCAACACCGCGCGAACGCGTTGTGCATGACGTGCTCTGCGCACTGAGACACCAGCAGACACTGGACGAGATGGGCACACGCCTGCGTCCCAATGCGGAATGGCACCTTCGCAGTCCTGCGGCAATGTACCGCCGATGGCGCGGCCAGGAAGCCGGATTGCAGCAGACGCTGGTGATCGCGGAGCGGTGTGCCTTCCGGATGAGCCAGTTGCGTCCGCGTCTTCCCCGCTTTCCGCTGCCACCGGGCATCAGCGAAATGGAGTACCTCACGAGACTCGTTGAGCAGGGAGCAGACGAGCGCTGGGGGCATCATCGCACTGCGGCGCAGGAGCGCCAGCTGCGTCACGAGTTGAACGTGATCGAGCGACTGGGGTTTGCGGGATATTTCCTGATCGTATGGGACATCGTGCGCTTTGCACGACGCGAAGGCATCCTCTGCCAGGGCCGCGGCTCCGCAGCCAACTCGGCCGCCTGCTACTGTCTTGGCATCACGGCGGTGGACCCTGTGCGAATGGAGCTGCTGTTCGAGCGCTTCCTGAGCGAGGAGCGTCAGGAGACACCCGACATCGACCTGGACTTCTCGCACCGTGAGCGCGAGCGTGTGCTGCAGTATGTGTACGATCGCTATGGACGCGAGCATGCCGCGATGGTATGCGAGCAGATTACCTACCGTGGCCGTTCGGCGGTACGCGATGCTGCACGGGTACTTGGCTTTTCCACCGAACAGGCAGACGCGCTGAGTCGCGTGAGCGACCGGTTCTCTGCCAGGTCTGCAGCAGACGCCCTGCAAACGGATGACCCGGAAGGCTCCGCCCTGTCGAGCGCGGGCCTGGATTCCGCCGATCACCGCGTGCGCATGCTTGCAAACGTTGTTGCGGGGCTGGATCAGGTACCGCGACACCGTTCGATTCACGTGGGCGGTTTCGTTCTCACCGAGGAACCGCTGTCTACCGTCGTGCCTGTCGAGCCCGCGTCCATGGCGAACCGGACCGTTATCCAGTGGGAGAAGGACGACCTCGACTTCGCGCGCCTCGTGAAGATCGACCTGCTGGGACTCGGCATGCTCACGGTGCTGCAGGACTGCCTGACGTATGTTCGTGCCACACGAGGCGTTACGCTGGACCTTGCCACGCTCGACATGACGGACCAGTCGGTGTACGATGACCTCTGTCGAGCAGATACCATCGGCGTGTTCCAGGTGGAAAGCCGTGCGCAGATGAACACGCTGCCGCGCCTGAAGCCACGCTGCTTCTACGACCTCGTCGTGGAGGTGGCGCTCATACGGCCGGGCCCCATTCAGGGAGACATGGTGCATCCGTATCTCCGCCGTCGTGCAGGCGTGGAGGCAGTTACCTACCCGCACCCGAGCATGGAGCCGATACTCCGCCGCACGCTGGGCGTGCCGCTGTTCCAGGAGCAGGGGATGCAGGTTGCCGTTGCGTGTGCGGGTTTCACCCCGGGTGAGGCGGACACGCTGCGTCGTGCAATGGGGCACAAGCGTTCGCGCGAGCGCATGGCCGCCATATGTGAGAAGCTGGTTGCGGGGATGGCTGCGAACGGCATTCCCGAGGAGACGGCGCTGCGCATCTACAACCAGATAAACGCCTTCGCGGATTATGGCTTTCCCGAGTCGCATGCAGCGAGCTTTGCGCTGCTGGTGTATGCGTCGGCCTACCTGAGGCACTACTACGCGCCCGAGTACACGGCGGCAATGCTGAACGCGCAGCCCATGGGTTTCTACGCGCCCGGCACGCTGATAGAAGACGCCCGCCGCCATGGGGTGCGAGTGCGTCCGGTGGACCTTACCTGTTCGTCGTGGGACCACTGCCTGGAGCTGCCTGACGGGCGCATCATGGTGCCGCACGACGGTCGAGTGGTGTTGCAGAAGGCACCTGCGGCATGTACCAGCCAGGAAGAGGAGCCTGACGACAAGCCGGCCGCGCACCACAGTGACGACGACGCACACTCCGGGCACAACACACCCGTACTTCGCCTGGGACTCCGCCTCATACACGGACTCGGCGCTCGCGCTCGCGAACGCCTGGAGAGCGCGCTCGCAGACCGCCCGTTCACCGACATAGCCGATGTCGTGAACCGCACCCGCCTGAACCGCGGCGCGCTGCGTGCGCTCGCGGAGGCAGGTGCATTCGACTCCATGGTGAAGGACGTACACGTTGCCGACAGGCGACGTGTGGCGCTATGGCGTGTGCTCGAGGCTGAGCGCGGGTCAGCCGGCCCGCTGGCACCACTGCTGTCGTCCACTCCCGACGGCACACCACCCTCCTCTTCCCAGCGCCCTCCGCTACCGTCGCTCTCTCCCTGGGAGATCACTACAGCGGACTACCGCACGACTGGCGTGTCGCTCAACGGACATCCCATGCGTCATATGCGCGAGTTGCTGAACCCCAACGGAGTGCGTACCACTCGTGAGGTTGTGAACGGACGCGATGGCGAACCAGTTGCGGTTGCAGGCATGGTGATTTGCCGCCAGCGCCCCGGCACCGCAAGCGGCTTCGTGTTCCTGACCCTGGAAGACGAAACCGGATGGGTGAACGTAGTGGTTACACCGAAACGCTTCGAGGAACAGGCGCTGCTGATCTCCATAACCCCGCTCCTACTCGTGCGCGGAGTTCTGCAGGTGGAGAGCGGAGTGGTGAACGTGCGTGCGCACAGCTTCAGGGCGCTCGACGGGGAGGTGAAGGCGCGGAGTCATGATTGGGGGTAGGGACCAAGGGCAGGCGTTAGGTGTCAGGGCTCGCATTCTACCGTTCGTCTCGCTCTGCCGGCATCGTGGCACGCGCCGCGCGAAGATCTCGATCCGCCACCCCTAACGCCTAACACCCAACACCTAACCCCCGTCAGTCCGTCTGACCGAATATCGCCAGATTCGAACTGTGCCCCGGCGCCACCTTCTTCTCCGGATAAATCCAGTGCACCGCCTGGTTCACCGCGATCGCCGCTTCCGAAAAGCCGCTCGCGATCAGCTTCAGCTTTCCCGGATACGTGCAGACATCGCCGGCAGCATAGATACCCGCACGACCCGTCTGCATCATGCTGTCCACCACGATCTCATCCTTCTCGATCGTCAGGCCCCACTCCACCAGCGCACCCATGTCGCTCACGAAGCCGAGCATTGGAAGCACGACGTCGGCGCGCACTTCACGAGTCTCCTTCGTCTTCGTGTCGCGCACGATGATCGCCGACAGCGGTGATTCCGGCTCGCATTCGATGTCGAACAGCTCGTGGTAGGTGAGCAAGGTCGTACGCCCGCCATTGGCCGCGTTGCGCTTGACCTCCTCAACGGTTGCAGCATGCGCGCGGAAGCGATCACTCCGGTGAACCAGCGTCACGCTCGAGGCACGACCAGCAAGCTGCGCCGCCCAGTCAAACGCCGAGTCGCCACCACCGATGATCACGACATTCATGTCGCGGAAATCCTCGGGGTTCGTGACAACATCAAAAATGCCGCGCCCGTACCAGCCGGCTGCACACTGCTGCGGAAGCTTCCTCGGCGAAAACGCGCCGATTCCCGCCGCCACAACAATGGAACGGCTGGGGAACCTCTCGGTTTCCGACGAAAGCACGAAGTGCCCGTCCTCTTCCTCCAGCGAGACAATCTGCTGGTTCAGGTGAATGGGCTGCTCCCAGCGCCCTGCCTGCTCAGCCAGCCTGCTAACCAGTTCCTTCGCGGGCACCTGCGGGAAGCCGGCTACGTCGAATATGTCCTTCTCGGGATAGAGCGCTGCCAGCTGTCCGCCAAGCTGGGGAAGCGCATCAACGATCTGCGAAGTGGCACCGCGCATGCCGGCGTAAAACTGCGCGAACAGCCCGGTAGGACCGCCTCCGATGATCGTGATATCGCGAATGTCGTGCGTAATCATGCACGAAAGAACGCGGGCGGGACCCCGAGGAACAAGACTTCAACGCCATCCCCTCGTCGCCCGTCGCCTGCTATCATGAATCCATCTGCTGCATCCTTCGCAACCGTCCACCGAGTACTGCCCCATTCGCATCTATACACGAACCGGCGACGAAGGCACAACCGGCCTCTTCGGAGGTGGTCGCGTGTCCAAGGACGACATCCGGGTCAACGCCTACGGAGAGGTTGACGAGCTCAACTCCGCAATCGGCCTCGCCATCGCGGCAGAGCCGATGCCGCGGATTGACGAGATCCTCGCACCCATCCAGCGGGATCTCTTCGCGATTGGCGCACTGCTCGCCACTCCCAACAGGGAGAAGATGCAGCGGCAGCTGGAAAAGGCTCGGCTGGACGACGCCCGAATCGCAGAGCTGGAAAAGGCCATCGATGACGGCGACGCCGAGCTGGAGCCGCTCAGGCACTTCATCATGCCCGGCGGCACGCAGAAGGCAGCCGCCCTCCACCTTTCGCGCACCGTCTGCCGGCGCGCCGAGCGTCGCGTGGTGCACGCGGCTCGCGAGGTGGAAGTGCCAGCCGTTGCCATCGTCTACCTGAACAGACTCTCCGACCTGCTCTTCACTCTCGCGCGTGTTGCAAACAGCCGCGCGGGACTCGAGGAGAAGGAGTGGTGAACGAAGCAGCGACGCATGCTGCCGACGGGCAAGACACAACGCGAAACACCACCGCCGCGGGCGACGTCCACCGCCTGGAACTCCCGAACGGGCAGCTGCTGCTCGCACATCGTGCGCTCGCGCGGGCCGCTGCACACATCGCGTCCGTCGCGCCGGCAAATCGCTACGCGGTAATCACGGACGACACGGTCGCCGTGCTGCACCTTTCAACGCTCCTCACAGGGTTTGCCGAACCGCCGCTGGTGCTAACCGTGCCGCCAGGGGAAAGTGAGAAGAGTCGGGAGCGATGGGCCGAGCTTACCGACACGTTGTTCGAGCACGGCCTGGGGCGCGACAGCGCGATCATCGGGTTTGGCGGCGGCGTTATCTGCGACCTCGCGGGCTTCGTGGCCGCCACCTACATGCGCGGCGTACCGGTGATTCAGCTGCCCACCACCCTGCTCGCCATGGTGGACGCGTCCGTGGGTGGCAAGACAGCGGTTGACGTACCGGCAGGCAAGAATCTCGTGGGAGCGTTCCACCCGCCAGCCCTGGTACTGGCAGATCCCGCTGTTCTCGCAACGCTCCCGGTGCGCCAGGCCAGAGCGGGAATTGCGGAGATGCTCAAGCATGGCGTACTGACCAGCAGGCAGCATTTCGAAGCTGTGCGGGACGCAGCCGGTACACTCGCCGCGCTGCCGGACGATGCGCCGGCCGGCGACAGCATAGACGCAGCAGGCCGACTGATCAGCGACAGTGTATCCATAAAGGCCAACGTCGTTCGAGCTGACCCGCTCGAGCACGGCCTCCGCCGCACTCTGAACTTCGGCCACACCATAGCGCACGCACTCGAAGCCACCACGCACTTCGGCATGCTCCACGGCGAGGCGGTTGGCGTGGGAATGATCATGGAAGCGCGAATCGGCGAGGCGCTCGGCATTACAGACGCCGGTACCAGCACCGAACTGGAAAGCGCGCTCAGATCGGCTGGACTGCCCGTGGCCATTCCGCCGTCGGTGTCCTACGCTGAGCTTCGCCAGTGGATGGTGCTGGACAAGAAGAACCAGAGGGGCGAACCCGCATGCGCGCTTCCCCGCCGGATCGGCGAGATGGAGCCGGCCGACGGGCGCTGGAGCGTGCGGATTCCGGAGGAGATTCTCCAGCAGGTGCTCGGGAATCCGGGCTGAGCAGCGCGATAGCCGACATGATCTCAGGTACTCCGGAATCAGGGCTCAGCGGGAGGCAGCCTACCGACTATCAGGTACTCCGGAACCAGGGCTGCGCAGGGCAGTAGCCGATCGGATCTGCGGTTCAACCCGCCCGGAACCGGCCCCGGAACCGGCTCCACAACCCCGATTCAGCCCTCATTTGGTCCCTCTTTTGACCGACAGCCGGTCGGGGTCCACCAGCCACTCCGCCGTGGCACGAATAATGGCTGTTGACCTCGGCAACCTTTTGATCCTACTGTAGGCCCGCCGGATACCCCCGCGCGCGGCCAGGACGCACTGACCTCGCGCTCAGTCTTCCGCCCAGGTCAGGTGCGTTCATGCAGCAGGCGACTGAACAGAGATCGAAGTCCTTCGTCCGTTCCTCGTCGAGCACCGCGTTCGACCAGTACCTGTTCGACATCCAGAAACTCCCACTGATCAAGGATCCTGCAGAGGAAAAGCGCCTGGCGCGCCTCGCCCAGCAGGGAGATGAATCAGCCGCGGAACGACTGGTGACTGCGAACCTCCGTTTCGTGATCTCCTATGTAAAGAAGTATCAGGGACACGGACTGGAACTGGCCGAGCTCGTGGCAATCGGGAATGAGGGACTGCTGAAGGCAGTGAAGAAGTTCGACCCGGATCAGGGGGTGAAATTCATCTCCTACGCGGTGTGGTGGGTGCGACAGGCAGTGCTCAAGGCTCTCGCAGAGCAAACTCGCTCCGTTCGCATTCCACTGAACCAGAACTCACAACTCATCAAGATGGCGCGCGCGGAGACCATCCTCGCGCAGGTGCTGAAACGAGACCCCACCGACGAGGAGCTCGCAAAGCTCATCGACGAGTCTCCGGCCACAGTAAGGACCGCCCGACGTCTCAACGCAACCGAAGTATCGCTTGACGCACCAATCGATCGCGGCGACCGCGACGCAGCCACACTGGGCGAACGTTTCGCAGACGGTGACGGCGACGAGATCGAGGAGACCACCGATTTCAACCTGATGCGCGATTTCGTGGTCATGGCGCTGCAGAAGCACCTCACGCCGCGCGAGAGAAAGATTCTCTCCCTCTACTACGGGCTGGAGGAGGGCAGCGAGGCAATGACGCTCGAGAAGATCGGCGTGCTGATGGGCGTTACCCGCGAACGGATTCGGCAGATCCGTGAGCGGGCATTCGAGAAGCTGCGCGACTCGCCGGACGGACGCGCGCTGGCCGGCTTCTGGCAGGCAGCATAGCGGCTGACGCCGACGGAGGTGCGTGCGGTTCACCCGTGCGCAAGAGCGAAGGTGATTCCCGGGGGGGGACGCGACGAGGTTGCGTCCCCTTCTTCATTTGTGTTGCACGCTTTTTCGATTGTGTTACACGCTTTCGATGCCGAGTATCTTCCAGTTGTGACTTACACCGCCTCGCAACGCCGAACAGCCGCATATCCATGAGCGCCTCGGTTCTGCCGGCAGACACGTCGGCCAACTCCGGCCAGCAGCCTCGCGCGCACCCGCGGCTGGAGGGCGACCTCCTGCAGCGTACTGCCGCGGACCTCCGGGCAATTGTTGGTGATCGCTGGGTTCGCAGCGCGCCCAGCGCCCTGGTGGCATACGCCAGCGACGCACTCCCCGGCTACAGCCACATGCCCTCGCTCGTTGTACTGCCGGGCACACGGGACGAGGTAATCGCGATAGTGCGGTATCTTGCCGAGAAGGGCTTGCCGTTCGTGCCGCGTGGTGCGGGTACCGGGTTGTCCGGCGGCGCACTTGCGGAGGGCACAGTGCTGCTCGGCCTCAACCGCCTCACGCGCATCATCTCCGTGGACGTAGAGAACCGGCTTGCGGTTGTGGAGCCCGGCGTCGTGAACGCGGTGCTCGGCCGTGAGGCATCCAGGCATGGCCTGCATTACGCCCCGGACCCGTCCAGCCAGACGGCCTGCACGATCGGTGGCAATGTTGCCGAGAACGCCGGGGGGCCTCACTGCCTGAAGTATGGCGTGACGCTCAACCACGTGGCGGGTGCCATGGTGATCCTGCCTGACGGCACCATCGAACAGCTGGGCAACCCGTACGGCGAGATGACGGGGTATGACCTGCTGGGTGCATTCGTGGGAAGTGAAGGCTGCTTCGGAGTTGCGCTGACCGTTACCGTGCGCCTCACGCCGAACCCGCCGGCCATTCGTACGCTGCTCGCCGACTTCACCGAGGTGCATGCAGCGGCAATGGCAGTGTCACGCATAATCGCCACCGGCATCGTGCCCGCAGCGCTCGAGATGATGGATGCCGCCACGATACGCGCGGTGGAAGACTCCATCTACGCGGCAGGCTATCCGGTAGACGCCGCAGCAGTGGTGCTGGTTGAGCTGGATGGCCTGGAAGCGGGAATGGACGGCGAGGTGGACACCGTGGTTGCGATCTGCCGTGAGGCGGGTGCGCGCGAGGTTCGTGTGGCGGGCGACCCCGAGCACCGCGCTCGCCTGTGGCAAGGTCGCAAGAAGGCGTTCGGTGCCATGGGCAGGGTTGCTCCCGCGCTCGTGGTGCAGGATGCCGTTGTGCCCAGAACGCGCCTGCCCGAGATTCTGGACGCGATACACGAGATCGGCGTGAGGCATGACGTAAGGGTGTGCAATGTTTTCCATGCGGGCGATGGCAACCTGCACCCCAACATTCCCTACGACGCTTCCGATCCCGCACAGGCAGAACGCGTGGAAGCCGCAATGTCCGAGATCATGCAGACCTGCATCCAGGCGGGGGGCACGATCACCGGCGAGCACGGCGTGGGAATGGACAAGATGAAGTACATGCCCAGGCTGTTCACGGAAGACACACTCGACGCCATGTGCAGGCTGCGCTCGGTGTTCGATCCGGACAGGCGCTCCAATCCCGGCAAGGTGGTGCCCGTGCACTCATGCCGGGAGTGGCAGATGGCAGCTTCCATGCGCTCGCACCATCATGCCGACTGACGTGTTCTCCTCCGATTCCGCGAATGCGGACCTTCCTGCCGTCGCTGTCGAATCTGTCGAGGCGCTGGCAGAGGTCGTACGCGACACACGCGTCACGAACACCCCGCTTCGCGTAGCCGGAGCCGGCACCTGGATGGATGCAGGCCGGGCCGTTCAGGCGGGTCGCCTGGTATCGCTGCGCGCGCTCACCGGCATACTGGAATATGTACCCGGAGACCTGACGATCACGGCGCTCGCTGGCACTTCGCACGCTGAACTCGATGCCATCACTGCCGGTGAAGGCCAGTGGATTCCGCTGGATCCGATTGGCGGAACGATCGGTACCATCGGCGCTACCATCGCCACGGGGTCGGCGGGCCCCCTGGCTGCGACGTCAGGCATGCCACGCGACGTCATTCTCGGCATCGACGCCGTACTCGGCCAGGGCGATGCCATCAAGGCAGGTGGGCGCGTGGTCAAGAACGTGGCGGGCTTCGATCTCGTGCGATTGCTAACCGGATCGTGGGGGACGCTCGGAATCATCACTGCAGTCTCGCTGCGACTGCGCGCCAGGCCGCAGATGGACGAGACCGTAGCCGTGCGCATTCCCGATTCGGCAACGGAACTTGCCGGGTTTCTACAGCAGATCACCTCCCTTCCCCTGGAGATGTCCGCCTGTGAACTCGTTAGTCCGGTGCTCGCCACTCGCCTCGGCGTAGGAGACGACAGTGCAATGCTCATGCGTTTCATGGGTAGTGAGGCATCAGTGACCGCTCAGCTGACTGCAGTGTCCGCCGCACTTCCAGGAGCAATGAACTGCTCGCGTGAGGCATGGAACAGGCTTGGCGAGGGTGACGCCCAATCTACGGCTGCCATTCGCTGGTCAGTTGCGCGGGCGAACCTGCCAGCGCTCTGGCACGCCGCCCGAAATGCAGAGGCCTCGATTGGCGGAGCAGCCTCGCATGCTACCGTGGCTCGCGGGGTCGTGAGGCAGGTTGCGCCGGTGGGGAATGAGGAGGCCCTGCTTGCTGCATGGAGTTCCGTGTCTCGATCTGGTGCAGACACGCACAGTTCGGGGTTTGCATCCGGTACTTCAGCGCAGGTCACCACTGTAGGCGAGCGTATGCCTCAACCCCTGTGGTCCGTACTCTGCCCAACCTCCGTGAATGACCGACTCTCTACCGGCATTCGCGACGCCTTCGACCCCGACAGGCTCCTGAATCGTGGAATCCTCAGCGAAGCGCTCCCCGTCGCGATCACCATGACACAGGGAGGAGGTTCCGATGCCTGACGTGTCACCCCTCGCACGCACACGTCCCGAGTGCGCCCTTCCCGGATCACCACTCGAACAGGCGGAAGCAGGCCTCGACCGATGTGTGCACTGCGGGTTCTGCCTGCAGGCGTGCCCCACGTATGTAACCCTGGAAGACGAGAACGACTCGCCGCGCGGTCGCCTCGTGATCATGCGCGCGCTGCTCGATGGCGTGATGGCATCTGACGACCCGATCGTTCACAACCACATCTCGCAGTGTCTTGGCTGTCGCGGATGCGAAACCGCCTGCCCATCCGGCGTTCCGTATGGCCAACTCCTGGAGGCCACCCGCGCGACACTCGCTGAATCCCGGCCGATCCCCTTCCTCGCCCGCTTCATACTGGGCGTCTTTGAACGGCCGATTGTTTTGAAGCTGGCAATGCTTGGCGCGCGCGTGACCCGTGCACTCAGGGTATCCACGTTACTCGCCAGGCTGCCGGGTAGCGCAGGGTTTGCCTTTGCAATGCTCGAGAGCACGCGACCGGTAACGCGCAGACGCAAGTACGAGCCGTTTGAGCTCGCAGAGCCGCACGGTGTTGCCACGATGCTCGAGGGTTGCGTGATGGCAGGGTTGTTCAGTCATGTGAACAGCGCTACCGATCGTGTGGTACGCGAGAATGGATGGAAGGTGCAGGATACTCCGGGCCAGGGTTGCTGTGGTGCATTGCATGCGCACGCCGGCGACCTCGAGGGTGCCAGGCGGCTCGCGCGCGTGAACATCCGAGCTTTCGAGCAGCTGCCCGATGCCGCCATCGTCGTCAATTCTGCGGGCTGTGGCGCGATGCTCAAGGAGTATGCGCACCTGCTGCACGACGATGCGGAATATGCGGAGCGCGCTCGCGACGTTGCGGCACGAGTGCGTGACGTGAGCGAGGTGCTCGCAGCTGCAGGCCCTCGACCGGGCGCGAAGGTTTCGAGAAGTGTCACGTACGACGCACCGTGCCACCTCATGCACGCTCAGCGGGTTGTGTCTCCTCCGCTGAAGGTTCTGGAGAGCATACCCGGCATGTCATTCACTCCGCTCGAGGGCAGTGACATGTGCTGCGGCAGCGCGGGCATCTACAACCTGCTGGAGCCGGAAGTGTCCGACACGGTGCTGCTTCCCAAGCTGGCGAGCATCGCGCAGTCGGGCGCCCACTTCGTGGCAACCGGCAACCCGGGTTGCCTCATGCAGATGGGCGCGGGCCTGCACCGTGCCGGATCCACCGTGCGGTGCATCCACCCGGTGGAACTGCTGGATGAATCGTACGCCGAGGAGCGCGCAGGTAGCTGAGCAGTTCAGTGGCGGGTGGCGAGTGGTTGAGTTTCTGGTGCGGCTGAGTGGCGAGGCGCGAGCCGCCGCACGCACGGTAGCGGGTTGTGTTCGCTTGCGAAGTGCACGCGTTACATTTCCGTAATGCCACCCACCGTGCTGCTTTTCGAGTTCGAGGGAGTGCTGGCGGACACCCTGCCACTCCGGCGTGCTGCGCTTCAGCGCAGCCTTGCCGAGGATGGCCTCACGCTCAGCGACACCGAATGGAGCACACACTGCCACGGCCTGCTCACTTCGAGTGCAGTTGAGCACCTGAGCGCAGCCCGTGGCAATCCGTTGGACGAAACTGCGGCCGAGCTCGTGGCATTGCGTGCGGAACGCTATTTCGCAGACAGTGCCGCACGTGGTCTTGCCCTTCATTCGGGCGCGTACTCACTGCTCGGTGCCATGGGTGGGCGGTCGCGCCTTGCGATCGTGACGCGCGCGTTGCGCCGGCAAGTGGACTTCGTGCTTCACCTGGCGGGGCTCGAGCATCTGTTTCAGTGCATCGTAACCGCGGATGACATTCGTGAACCCAAGCCGTCTCCATCGGGTTATCGGCTGGCAATAGAGAAGATGTCGCGTGTGGCCCCTGTAGATCTCAACGCAACGCTCGCCCTGGAAGACAGTGCGGTAGGAATTGCTGCCGCAGTGAGCGCAGGGCTTCGCTGCGTTGCAGTTGGCCCGTTGCCCGCATGGCAGCGGCTTGGAGCGCATGCGTCGCTGGACGGGCTCGATGGCGTAACGCCCGCTACACTGGAGCGCCTGGCAACAGAACCAACGGAGACAGCTGGATGACTGCAGCAGGGTGGGTGCCTTTCGAGTCGGCTGTTATTCTTGACGAGGTTGCAGGAAAGCCGGTGGTGCGCAGCTATGGGGATGTGTATGCCGAGTATGCTGCGTTCCGGGATGGCTCGATGCTCATTGACAGAAGTGCGCGTCACCGAACGCTGTTCCGCGGTACGCGGGCTGCGGAGTTGCTCACCGGCCTGGTGACGAACGACGTACAGGCGCTCCAGCCTGGCCAGGGCTGCTATGCCGCCGCCCTCACGCCCAAGGGGAAGGTTGTGACGGACTTGCGCGTTCATGCGATTAAGCCGGATGTCTTCCTGATAGACATTCCCGTTCGTGCAGGCGAGGGCTGGATGCAGCTGGTACGCAAGTTCGTGAATCCGCGACTGGCGCCATACCAGGACGTGAGCGAGCAGGGACGCCAGATCGGCCTGTACGGGCCGAGCTCCGTTGCGCTGCTTGCTGCCGCCACGATGCAGGATGCGCAACAGCTCGAGAGTCTCGCGCCTTACGCGCACGTGCTGCTGCCAGCCTCACCTGACGAGCAGGCTATGTCGCCCGAGAGCACCGTGCTGATCGCACGAGTTCCGGACCTGCGACTGGATGGCTTCGAGCTGTACGGGCCGGAAGCAGCGCTGGCTGCGATCTGGTCGCGGCTCGTGGAGCTTGGCGCTGTGCCGGGCGGGCTGGACGCTTACGAGATTGCGCGCGTTGAAGCCGGCTTTCCCGAGTGGGGCGTGGACATGGACGATACCACGATTCCACAGGAAGCCAATCTGGATGAGGCGCATGCCATCTCTTTCACCAAGGGCTGCTACACGGGGCAGGAAGTGGTGGCGCGCGTGCATTTCCGCGGCCACGTGAACAAGCACCTTCGCGGGTTGTCGTCTGACGGCGATGAGCCTCTGCCGGTAGGCGCCGAGTTGCTGGACGCAACCGGCAAGGTGGTTGGTGACATCCGGTCTGCGGTAACTTCGCCGCGATTCGGTGAGATCGGCCTGGGCATGGTGCGCAGGGAAGTCTCGCCGGGTGAACCGCTTACGGTTCGGGCTCCGGGTGCTTCCGGGCGGGCGACGATGGTGCCGGTGCCGTTCGCTGCTGCCTGAGGCGAGGGTGGCGGCGGCATGATACCGTAGCAGTACGGCGGCGGCGGCGGCGGCGGCGGCG
>DATGOL010000143.1:0-24505 GCA_035306065.1 Gemmatimonadales bacterium
GGTCGGCGCCGGTTCGCCTCGCAATGTCTGCCGCGCAGGAGACGGCCTGCTCGCTGACCAGAGAGCCGTCCAGCGGGACCAGGATGCGCGCCATCTCGGGCACCGCACCCACACCGAGTTCAAGGACGCCAGTGCGCTCCGGCAGCTTCGGCTCCGCCTGCGCAGGCACCACGAGCAGGGGCACTGCACAGTCGTGAAGCAGCAGGTCAGCCACTTCTCCCGTGAGGGTCCCCGCCTCGCCGGATGCGTCTTCCCCTGCCCGCCCCACAACGAGCATGTCGCACTCGAGTTCCGCCGCAAGCTCCCGAAGGCGCATGGCAGGCTGCCCGTTCACGATTCGGCTTTCAACGCGCACATGCGGCGGCAGATCGAGTTCCCCAAGGCGGGATTCGAGATGTCGTGAGGCAGCCTCCACATACTCCTCGCGCCACTCCGCAGACCATTCCGCGCTCTCGTGTGGCAGCACGTGCACGAGCACGAGCGCACACTCGTCCTGTGACATGACTGCGACCGCCTCACGCACCGGAACCTCCCAGGCAGGCCCGAGGTCCACTCCCACCATCGCGCGCGCCGGAAGCCTCGCCACCGTACCATCCGGAATCGAGAACACGGGTTGCCATGCAGACGCAAGGAGCCGTCGTGCGGCACCGTGCTCAACACGTCCGGCTTCGCGCGTGAGCGCGGGCGACACTATGAGATCGCTTCCGAAGGCGCGCGCGTATCGCATCACCGTCGGTGACCACCGTCCCGCAACTGCATACACACCCCACAACTCCGGCTGATCCGGTAACTGCTCCCTGAGTGCATTCAATCCAGCGCCCATCACCTTCTCACGCCGCTCGCGCTCCATCGTGTTTCGTGATGCGTTGAGAAACAGCGTAGCCGCAAACGGTAACGGACGCGCCACGCCCACTGCGGCAACCTGTACCTGGTGCGCACGGGCGAGCGACGCCGACATCGCGATGGCGGAGTGGTAGCCAGTGTCCCGATACGCGCAGACTATTGGCCCACTGAGAACAGCTGCCGGCCCCTGATGCTTACGGGCTGGCGATGTGCTGGTAGCCTGCAGGCTGCTCTGCCCCATGGCGGGTGGATAGCGTGTCGAAGTGGCCGGGGTCGGCGACTGTGCGATGGCGAACCCCGGATGCTCGGTTCCCTCTTGTATGTTAGCATGGGGGCCGCTGGTACGGGTCGCACAGCCGGCGCGAACTCACAGCGTGCTAGTGCAGCGGCGGCGGCACCTCCGACCCACGCTCGCGCGGAAACTCGCGAACCACCGCCGGCGACCGCTCCGGCTCGGTATCGTCTGCCGCACCGCCGGACGCAATCGAACCAGACTCTCCCGTCGACTTCTGCTCCAGCGCGTCACCATCAGAACGATCCGCTTCCTTGCGCCGGGCAGCATCATGCGCCGGACGTCCCTGTTCGATCAACGTTTTCAGCCTTGCCAGGTCATCATTCATCTGGTGCCTCGGATCGCGTCGGAACATTTCCGCTATTACATGACCCACCGCGCCTGCCGGCGGATCGTACGACATCCGAACATTCACGAGCGTCGCTCCATCATCCGTTGGCGTGAAGCGAATCAGTCCCGCATGACGAATGCGCTCCCCCTCGAGCGATTTCCAGCCGATCACCTCGTTATGCACGAACTGTGTGGTCATCGCGTCCCAGCTCACCGGCACACCGGCGGGGCCATCCACTACCCAGTGGGTGCGCTCGTCCCCACCGATGGTTCCGGCCCGCTGCACTTCCCGAACGTGAGTCATCCACTCCGGCCAGCGCTCGAACTCGGCGAAATGGCTGAATACCTTCTCTACCGGCGCACGAATCGTGAGGGTCTTATGTACTCGTACCGAGTGCCGATCGTTCGCGGCTTCCCCTGCACGGTCAGCCCTGCCACCCTGTAGCGACGAAACACCAAATGGCGTTTCGTGCGCCTGAAGCCGGTTGTCCACACCGCGCACTCCGCGAACGCGCTTCACAGCTGACAGCAGCCTGTCCGCCTCGGCAGCCAGCACATGTCCGCCGAGTATCACGTGCCCCTCGCCTGACACCACAGTTATGGCGCCCGGGTGCGAGACCACGCGACCGAGCTCGCTCCGAACGCGCTCCGTGAGAACAACGTCGCTTACAGGCTCACTGCGAAAGGTGGCACGCGCCTCAGCGGCCATTCCCATCGCGCGGTTCCGGATGTCGCGTGAGGCACCGCCCACCGATTCACCCGCCATCCTTCTCGAGTGCGCAAGCTTGTCGCGCAGGAGGTGCCGCCTGCGTTTCCCCCGCGCGGGATCCAGCAGATACATAAGCATGGCCCCGGCGCCAAATGCACCGAGTACCCCAAGTCCGTTGCGCGTTGCTTTGCGTGAGTTCATGGCACCCTCCGATTATTTCGTGTCAGCCGATAAGCCCCAACGCAGCAATAGGGGTGCCGTACCCGTCTCCCCGAGTCTGGCAGGTGTTGGAGTCGTGTTTGCTGCAGCCTTCCGGCACGGGGTCTGCCGGTGAGATACCTTACCGGTGTTCGGGATGTGAACACCGGCGAAGCCCTCGTACGTCGCAACCGCCTACAGCACTCCAGCCAATGCGAACTATTCTTTCGATCACTGCATGTGCATTCGCTCTCACAGCCTGCAGCACTGACGCAGGCCGCGACATGATGCCGGATGACACCACCACCCCCGGCGGCATGACCGCAGATGACGCTCCGGCCGGAGCGACCGCCAGCGCCACCATGATGGATGCAAGCGGACGCGAGCTTGGCACCCTCGCACTGGCCGATGCGGCCACCGGCATCACGCTTACCGGTACTCTCACCGGCCTGCCGCCCGGTGAACACGCCATCCACGTTCACACCGTGGGTGCCTGCGAAGTCCCCTTCACAAGTGCCGGCGGCCACTGGAATCCAACGGACAGCGAACACGGCACGCAGAATCCCAATGGGCCACACTTCGGTGACATGCTCAACGTGACCGTTGCAGCTGACAGCACGGTGTCCGTACAGCGCGATACGCCAGGTGGCATGCTGGAAGGTGAGAATGCGCTGCTCGATGCGGATGGTGCATCGGTAGTGGTGCACGCGGGGCCTGACGACAACGTTACCGATCCGGCAGGAAATGCCGGCGACCGCATTGCATGCGGCGTGATAACACGCGACTGATCAGCACCCACCCCGGGCGAACGACCGCCGCCGGCACTTGCCGGCGGCGGTCGTTTTCTCATGTTCGCACCCCACGTCGAGCGGCCCTTAGCAGCCCGAAGTCCATCAGCCCGCTGCCTACTGCCCTGCAGCCTCCAGCATAGAGCGCAACCCGCCTCTCATCACGCCAAGGGGCAATGCGCCCTCCACCATCTGCCCGTTGATGAAGAACGTAGGCGTTGCGCGCACACCAAGACGCGTAGCCGCCTGGGTGGCGACTGCAGTTCTCGCGTCAGGCCGGCCGCCCTCGAAGCATGCACGCCAGCGGTCCACGTCAGGCACCGTGCTGGTCGCAACCTCCGTAAACACCTTCACCGGGTCTCGACCGCGCTTCCAGTCGTTCTGCCGCTCGTACAAGCCATCATGCATCGGCCAGAATTCACCCTGGTCTCCACCACACTCGGCCGCCCTCGCAGCCCCGTCTCCGTTGGGGAACATGCCCACCACGAACGGAACGTACTTGTAGAAAACCTTGCCGCTGTCCACGAACTCCGCACGAATCGGCGGCAGTGTCTGCAAGGCATGCTGTGCGCAGTACGGGCAGCCGAAATCGCTGAACTCGATCATGGTAATCGGCGCATTTACATCACCGATGTCATAACCAACACCGGTGAGATTCACGCCACCCAGTACGATGCGCGCGGCTCCTGAATCATGCAGTGTGGCCGCAGCCGCAGACGCCACGATTGAATCGCGGGGCGGCGGCGGTGCATCCGGCGAGCATGCCGCGAGCAACGCAGCTGCAATTGCGTACGACAGGAGTCGTCGGCTTCCTGAAGTGCTGCGCATTGCCCGCGCGATGTAACCGGTACCGGCCCTTGAGGCCATCACTATAACTCCAGCGTGATCAGCTGGCCGAGGCCAGCGAGATAGTTCGAGAGAAGCGTGAACCTGCCGGTAAGCAGCATTACGCCAACGACGATCATGAGTGCGCCCGCAACACGCTCGATGGTGCGAACGTGCCTGCGAAGGGAGTTCGCACCGGCCAGAAACCAGCTGAACGCAACAGCCACCACAAAGAACGGAATTCCAAGTCCCACCGCATAAATGCCGAGCAGGATCATGCCGTCCGTCATCGTGCCCTGCATGCCCGCATAGAGCAGTATTGACGCTAGCACCGGCCCGATGCACGGCGTCCAGCCGGCCCCGAACGCCATGCCCACAACAACCGAGCCGAGGCGTCCGCCCGGTTTGCGAGAGAGCTGCACGCGCTTCTCACGCATGAGGAACGGCAGTCGCAGCACGCCGAGCAGGTACAGGCCGAAAACTACTATCACAACGCCGCCAATCTGCTGCAGGGCAGGCAGCATCCGCCGGAGCGACGCACCCAGGACGGTTGCGGTGGCCCCGAGCGCGATGAACACCAGCGAGAAGCCGAGTATGAAGAGTGCGGCGTGGAGAGCGGCCTGACGACGCGCCTTGCTGCGGTCCGCGGATGCCAGGTCGTCCAGCGACATCCCCGTCACAAATGTGATATAGCTCGGCGCCAGCGGCAGCACACATGGAGACAGGAACGACACGAGCCCCGCCAGAAATGCTACGGCGTAGCTGATGGAAATGGTGTCGGTCACTGGAAGGATGAGCGGGTGGGGTGTCGAGCCGGGCTGTGCAGAATCTCGCGGTCCACGGGAGCGGATGCCAAGGCGTGACACATGGCCCCGGGGGTACGCCGGGCCTTGCCAGGGTGGCTCGCCCGGCTCGCTGAGGCGCAGTATCTTTCGAGAGTACCCTTCGCTGCGCGGCCCCGCATCGCAGCCTGTGCCTGCAAGGAGATTGACATGTTCTTTCAGCGCCTCTACGACGCCGGACTCGCCCAGGCAAGCTACATCGTCGGCTGTCAGGCAACCGGAGAAGCCCTCGTGGTGGATCCCATCCGCGATATCGCCCAGTACCTCGACGTCGCGGCCAAAGAAGGACTGAGGATCACCCATGTGAGCGAAACGCACATCCACGCCGACTTCGTGAGCGGCGCGCGCGAGCTTGCCAATGCGACGGGCGCCCGGCTGCTGCTGTCGGATGAAGGTGACGAAGACTGGAAGTATGCGTTTGCGGCCTCGGACGGGGCGCAGCTGCTACACGACGGCGACCACTTCATGGTCGGCAATATCCGCCTGGATATCATGCACTCGCCAGGTCACACCCCGGAGCACATCAGCTTCATCATTACGGATACGCCTGCAGCGGCAGGTCCGTGGGGAATACTCACGGGCGACTTCGTGTTCGTGGGAGACGTTGGCCGTCCGGACCTGCTGGAGAAGGCTGCTGGCGTGACGGGTACGATGGAGGCCGGCGCGCGCACACTGTTCCATTCGCTCGAGCGTTTCCGTGCACTGCCGGATCACCTGATCGTGTGGCCCGGTCACGGTGCGGGCTCCGCGTGCGGCAAGGCGTTAGGCGCCCTGCCCTCTACCACGGTTGGCTACGAGAAGATCGGCAACTGGGGTGTGGGAACCACCAACGAGGAAGATTTCGTTCGCATGGTGCTGGAAGGTCAGCCGGAGCCGCCGCGCTACTTCGCACACATGAAGCGGATCAACAAGGAAGGTCCCTCATTGCTCGGCGGCATGCCCGCGCCGGAAAGGCTCCCGGCGGAGAATCTGGAGGCCGTACTGCGGCGCGGCGACATGGTGGTGGACATCAGGCCCGCACGCGAATACGCAGCCGGACACATTCCGGGTACCATCAACATTCCGCTCAACAAGAGCTTCAGCACATGGGCAGGTTGGCTGCTGCCTTACGATCGTGACGTGTGGCTCCTGCTCGACGATGCATGTACTGATTGCGCGAACCGAGCTGCACGCGAGATGGCCATGATCGGGTTGGACCGGGTAGCCGGCGTGTTCGGCAGCGATGCCCTGGACAGCTGGGAGCGCAGCGGCCGAACGATGGGAACCATTGCGCAGGTATCTGCAGACGAGCTGGCCCGGATGATGGAGGGCGGCGGCGTTCACGTGCTGGACGTGCGCGGTAGCGCAGAGTGGGAGGCGGGTCACCTTCCTGGCGTCCCGAACATCCCGGTTGGGTATCTCACCGACCGGCTGAGCGAGATTCCGGACAACATGCCGGTAGTGCTGCAGTGCCAGGGCGGAGGGCGGTCGTCCATAGCGGCGAGCGTGCTTCAGTCACGCGGAATGAATAACGTGATCAACCTTGCAGGTGGCTACAGCGACTGGGTAAGGCAGGGCCTGCCGGTGAAGCGCGAAGCGCCCAGCGAGGTGGACGCTGCCACTCCCGCCTGACGCGCCCGCAGTCAAGGCGCCCGTTGAGGTTTCCAGCGGGCGCCGTACGTCAGGGCGGCGCAGGAAGTTTGGCGCATGGCGACTGATTCGCCGCGCAACGGCGTACCTCGCCATAGGGATCACGCTCATACTCGCGCTTATCGGCTTTCTCTACATCACGCGCGGCACCGATGTGGAGCATGTTCGCGGGCTAGGCGTTGACGGTACACCCGTTGCGCCAGCGGAACCTCACTTTCCGCTGAGCGTCGCACTGCTTACGAGTACCCCACTAACCGACGGCAACGCGGTTGACATCGCGCTCAATGGCAACGGCACATTCCCGCGCATGTGGGAAGACCTGCGCTCTGCCAATAGCGCGATTCTCATCCAGAACTATTACGGCAAGCCCGGTGCTGTTGCAGACACGCTCGCAAAGATTCTGCTGGAGCGAGCGGCCGCAGGTGTTCGGGTACTGGTCCTCTACGATGCGTTCGGCTCGCCGATGGAAAGCGAGCGCGTAGAGCAGCTGCAGGAAGGTGGCGTGGCTATCCATCCCTTCAGGCCGCTGCACCTCACGAGCCTGTGGAGAGTGCAGAACAGGTCTCACGTTCGTGCAGTGGTGGTGGATGGCATCACCGCCTGGACCGGTGGTTTCGGAATCGATGACAAGTGGCTTGGCGACGGAATCACGAACTCCGCCTGGCGCGAAACGAACGTTCGCTTTCAGGGGCCGGCGGTACTGCAGATTCAGGCTGCATTTGCAGCCGCCTGGGCAGAGGTAACGGGCGTACTCATTACCGGTCGCGCCACGGTTCAGCCGGCTACGCAGAACGGGGTGAAGGCGGGACTGCTTTACGCATCCCCCACACTCGCCAGCACGGTTGCCGAGCGCTTTTTCGCGATGTCGATCGCCGGCGCGCAGAAGTCCATCTACATAACGAACTCCTACTTCGTGCCGGACGAGAACTTCGTGGACCTGCTGATACGTGCGGCGGAGCGCGGAGTGGATGTGCGCGTTCTGGTGGGCGGCGCCCGCACCGACGTGAGCATAACCCGCATGGCGGGCCGGGCACGTTACGAGAGCCTGCTGAATGCGGGTGTGCGCGTGTACGAGTGGCAGCCAACCACACTGCACTCGAAGACGTTCGTGATGGATGGTGTCTGGTCCACGATCGGGACCATGAACTTCGACAACCGGTCGTTGGCGTTGAACGAGGAAGTTTCGCTGATGGTGCTGGACGAGGGTGTGGGAGCGCGCATGAACGAGATATTCATGAATGACCTGCAGCACTCGACCGAGATCACTGCCGCCACGTTCGCGCTTCGACCATGGTATGAGCGGGTAAAGGAATGGGGAGCAGACAGGCTGACAAGGTTGCTCTGATGAGCGGTGATTCAACTGCGGTTCGGATTGTACCGTATCAAATTGCCCGCCAGGATCATCGTGAGGCGTTCGCCTCGCTCAATTTTGCATGGATCGAGAGGTTTTTCGAAGTGGAGGAGCCGGACCGCAGGCAGCTGCTCAACCCCGAGGGCATCCTGGCCGACGGCGGTGCGATCCTGATGGCGGAAACGAACGCAGCCAGTACGGCCGGCACGCCCGAGATACTCGGCACCTGTGCACTGATTGCCGAGCCTGACGAGTCGTTTGAGCTGGCAAAGATGGCTGTGAGCGAAGCGGCGCGCGGTCGTGGAATCGGCCGCATGCTGTGCGAGGCAGCGATTGCCGAGGCACGAAGGCGCGGGGCGTTACGCGTGGAGCTGCTCTCCAGCCGCCGACTGCTGCCGGCGCTGTCGCTCTACCGGTCCCTGGGCTTCGTGGAGGCGCCGATGCCGGAGACTGAGTACACGCGAGCGGATATCCGGATGGTGCTTGAGCTCCGCGGGTGAATGAAGGTTCTGTTGGCGCTGAACGGATGGCTGTGTCTACCGGAGAGTCAGGACACCCCGAGTACCAACTCACCGAGAAGGGCATCGCATTCAAGCCCGTTATCATCGCTCTCACGGAGTGGGGGACCGCTGGGCGGCTCCGGACGGACGCCCGATCGAGTACCTGCGCGAGGGGTGCGGCGGGGTGAACGTGAGCCCGCAGTGCGTCTCATGCGGCGAGTCGCTGCGGCCCGAGTCCGTGCGCGCCCGGCCGACGGAAGCGATGCACCGTGGCCGTGCAAGGCTCGGTCTCGAGCCGCTATCGAAGCGGAAGTAAAGTGAACGAGTGAATGCGGAAGGCGGGCAATGCTTGCGATCACAACTTCAACGCCCCACGACGTGAAGTCACGAAGCATCGCGCAGTGCCGTAAACGCATCGCCCCGCCTTCGTTGCAACAGTACGCACCCTTTCTCCGCCGTCAGCTCGTGTGCTTCGAACTCCGGGAATTCGTGCAACCAGCGGTCCACCGTCGCCCTCTCGTCAGGCCGGAGCGCGTCGTCCATGAATACTGCACAGCTGTCCGCAAGCCTCGGCATCAGTACCGGTAGTGCGGGATAGCGGGCCAGCCTGGAAATGGTGCCTGGAGGCCCGTCTACAACAAGCAGGTCTGCGCGGCCCGGAATCGAATCCAGCTCGTGAGTGGAGTACCAGGGCTGACCGCCAGCTTTCGCGCTCGGTACAATCGGGGCATCGAGCACCGTTGCCCACTTCTCGAGCCCGTGCGCGGCAATATTATCACGCGTTATACCGGCGTAGTGGCCATCGTGCTCGAGGCTGTATACGTGGCCCCGTCCATTCAACTCGCAACACCTGGCCAGCACGATGGTGCTCACGCCGGAGCTGCACTCCACGATAGTCGCAGGCCGTGAGGCAAGAGCGTGAGAGACAACGTGCAGCAGGAAGTCGGGAGAAGCGGCCCAGCCGCGCATGGCCGGAAGCGGCGCTTCCAGTTGCAGCAGCTTCGTGAGCTCGTGGTACGCCTTCAGCTCGTTGAACAGCGCGCGCATCTGTTGCGAATTCTGCAAGACAGAATGCTCGATGCGCAGGTATGTCTTCCAGACCGCGTAAAGCGTCATGACAGCGGTGCCAAGCAGTGCGAGCAGAAGCAGGTTTGTGATCATTGCGAGTGCGTACGTGGGTTCACTCCCTGGCCGGCAGCACCGCGCGAGCTTCCGGTGCAATCCGGCGTGATCCGTCGGGGTCGGCTATCATCACCTGGTGGACAGGCCATCGCGCAACAGCCTTCTAGCTGTGGACTGATGGCAGCAAATGCTCCGCACTTTCCGGGCGAGACAACACTCTGCGGCTGTTAACTCAGTACCGAGGCGGAATGGATGAAACGGGATCCGCAGGTAGCGCAGCTTTCAGGCTGGCGACCGCTCGAAGCTCTCCCGGTAATCCATGACGAACTCACGGATGCCTGACGGCACACGGCCGAGAATGTTCTCAACGGTGTCGTACACTCGCTCCGTTGCCCCACCGGCATTCTGGTACGCCGCCAGTGCGAGGATGCCGTCAATAGCTTCGGAGGGAAGACCCACGGCCTCGAGCCGCGAACGGGCTTCGTCCATTGAAAGCTGATTGTAGGATACCGGTGTACCGAGTACATCGGTCATCGCCTGCGCGATATCTGCGTAGCCCAGCGCCACCCCTCCGGTAAGGGTGTAGACCCTGCCCTCGTGTGCCTCGGGATGAAGCAGCGTCTCAGCTGCCACGGCCGCTACATCCCGTGCGTCAATAAATGGAACACGTCCGTCACCGATTGCCGCGTGGATAACGCCCTCGCTCCGCACCGAAGCGGCAATGTCATACAGCATGTTCTGCATGAAGGAGTGCGGGCGCAGAATCGTCCATCTCAAGGTGGTATCTCGCAGGACTTCCTCTGCATCCCAGTGCTCCCTGGCAATGCCCGACTTCGAATGGTCGGAGGCGCCGAGTGCGGAGAGCTTTACCACGTGCTTCACGCCAAGTCGTTCGGCGGCGCGGATAACATTCGATTGCAGCGTGCCGAAACCAGGTTCGATTCCACTCAGGAGGAACAGTTGATCGGTGCCGGCAAGTACCGGCTCCAGCAACTGCTCATCGCCAAGGTTCGCCTGGACCCATGCCACGTGCGGCAGCGGTCGCACCTTCTGCAAGCTGCGCGTGACGGCGCGAACAGGAGCACCCTCGGCAGACAGACGCTGCACGAGTGCGGATCCGATGGTTCCGGTGCTTCCGGCAACGGTGATCGTCATGGATTCGTTGACCTGAATACGAATGCTCGGACAGCTGAGCCACTGACTGGCTGAACACTGGCCACGGCCTGTTTGCGGCAAGTACTGGCGTGCGCTGCGTTATCCCCTGCCGTCCCTCAATCGGTCAATCCGCCTGCGAATCTCCTGAACGTCAGGCTGCAGTTCAGGCTCGGCATCCTGCCAGAAGTTGACGAATGCAGCATAGTGCGCCTGCGCTTGCGCCACATCTCCACGGGCTTCATACAGTTCGCCCAGCCTGCGGTGTATGGGCGGCATGTAATAGGCCTTGCCGTACGACTCAGGATCAGGGTTGGCAAGGAATCGCTCGAACCAGACAATCGCCGAATCCGCGTTCCCTGCGCCGTCATACGATGCTGCAACCCATCGCAAGTAGTACGATCTCTCCATCGAGCGAGCCGCGTACGCCTTGTGGTACAGGTCGATCGCTTCATCCCAACGTCGCGACGCCTGCATCAACTGGCCCATGATGTGACTTCGTTCGCCAGCCGAATCCACCGCCAAGGGCACCGCATCCCGGAGGTAAGGCATAACGGTTTGCTTTGCCAGAACCGAATCTGCCGTCTCTACGGCGATCTCCATAACTCCCGCCCATCGACGGTTGCTAACCGAAACATCCTCCATCGACGCATGGTCAAATGCGCGCTCAAGGTATGCCTTGCCGCGCTCGGCATCCCCCAGCACAACCCCGAAATGATACGCGGTGTCCATACCTGCAGAGATCGTATAAACAGCGGGTATAACACTGCTGATCTTCTCCGTTATGACCGAATACCAGTGCAGCGCCTCGTTCGGCTTTCCCGCCATTGACGCAAGATCTCCCAACTTCCACGCTGCCCGGATTCCTTCCTCTGCGTCTGGATCCTTTTCAAAGGCTGCACGCGCGAGTGAATCCGCGAGACTGTATCGCCCTGTGCCCCATGCGGCGGTAATCTCGGCGGATGTCAGGTCCTTGCTATTCGGAAATCGCTGCCTGTAGGCCGTAACGGTCGAGTCAATGGAAGCTGCCGAACGACCATTCCTTATCTGGCTCCCTATCAGATTGCTGTAAGAAGGTGCAAACGCTTCGGTTTGCGCCAGGGCTGCACGAAGATAGCGCTCAGCGCCCGCGTGATCCTCCCTGTATGAATACAGATTCGAGATGTTGTTCAGTGCGGCAACACTGGTGGAATCCAGCTTGATCAGCTTCTCGAGTGCCTCCTCTGCTCGGGCAAAATCGCGCTCTGGTCCGTCTGTGAAGTAGGTGGCTTCGGTGAGTAGCCGCTCCGAGTCTGTCAGACGGTCGCGGTGACGATACGCGGTAGCAAGCGCATCAACTGCCCCATCTCGTGAGGCAATGAACTGCGAATTGCTGACCACGGCAATCGCTCTCCATGCCATTGCGAAGGCCGAATCCAGTGCAACGGCGTCCAGCAGGTGCGCGACAGCGCCATCGCGATCCCCATCCTGCGAATACTTGCGCATACCTTCCACGTACTGGCGCAACGCAGGGAGTGATGGGGTGGTTACTCGCTCGACATCACGGGTGGCGCGTATGTCTCGCAGAGATTCTCCGGCTCGCTCCCGGACAGAGCGCGAAAGCTTCCCCAGTTCAGGGAGCAGGTCACTCTCACTATGCGCCTCACGACGAAACGTGGCCAGCTCTGTTCCGTCGAGTGCAGCGATCAGGCGAGCAGAAAGCACATATCCCTGTCCTACCTTCATCACCTCGCCGTCCAGAACAGCCTTGGCACCCTCACGAGTGGCGATCTCGCGAGCCAGTTGAAAATCCACGAGCGTCACATCGGCCCGGTTCATGCGCGTAAGCCGGTCTCGAAGTGCAGCCCGCGTTAGCACCTTCAGCGACTGGGATTGCCCAAGGTCGGTACGCAACGCTTCGGCGATCGTGGACCCCAGATCGGCATCACCGGCAGGGCTCCGAAAATCCGTGACTACGAGAGTCTCCTGAGCTCCGAACTGGCCCTTTGCCTGCAAAGTGGCCATGGGGCCAACGCCGAGCGCTCCAAGCACCGTTGAGCCAGCCACCAGCACAAAGAATGCACCAACGGCTGCGACTCCACCCATCCACGTCCTTCGCCACGAGAGGTGCGGACTCACCCGGAGAGCGGCATTTGCGATCGTGCCCTGCTCCCGTGAGGCGTTGCGAGGGCCACCCCCAGTCGTGATTGCCGATATGCGCTCGGACACTCGCTGCACATAAGCGGTAAGCAGCACCGCTGGTGCGCCAAGCATCATTACGCCCAGCGATCCCAGAGTCACCCAGTCCGGAAGTCCGAGCGCCTGCGTAAGTACCCACGCCACCAGGGTTACAGCCACAGTAGCCGCAGCCCAAAGCGTGAGGGCTCGGCTCAGCCGCATACGTTCGCCCCGCGGGGCAGCCGTCACGTCGCCTGTTCCCGCAGTGTCAAGTACGCTGATCAGCTCCGCGGCAGATTGCGGACGCTCATCCGGTTCCTTGGACATGCACTGCATAACGAGTGCAGCGAGCGCCGACGGACAATCCTGCCTGACGTCTGCGATGTTGCGAGGCACTTCAGTGAGATGCGCGGCTACCAGCTTCGCCGAAGACGTTGCCCGGAATGGCGCGTGCCCCGCAAGCAGCTCCCACGCCATCACTCCGAACGAGTAGATGTCCGTACGATGATCCACTTCGTCGCCGAGCACCTGCTCCGGCGACATGTACGCCGGCGTGCCGATCGCAGTACCAGCCTGCGTGAGAGTGGCCCCACCACCGCCGACCTGTGTACGCGCGGCACTGATCGCCTTCGCGATTCCGAAGTCGGTTACCGTCGCACTGCCGGCCGAGACCAGTACATTGTCCGGCTTGATATCGCGGTGGACTATGCCGTGGCTGTGTGCATACGCGAGCGCGCGTGCAACGTCGCGCATTAGCCCCGTCATCTCGGTAATACCGAGCGGGCCGGCCTCGAGCCGTTGCCGCAACGAGTCGCCGTCCACGTACGGCATGCTGAACCACGGGACTCCGCCAGTCTCGCCGGTGCTGAGCACCGGAACCACGTGCGGATGCTGCAGCCTGGCTGCGAGGAGCACCTCACGACGGAAGCGCTCGACGGAGATGCCCGCAAGCAGATCTGGCGCGAGTACCTTGATAACTACCTGCCGTCCAAGCGCGGTCTCCGTGGCGAGATACGTGCGAGACATGCCGCCTCCGCCCAACTCCCGCTGGAAGACGTAGCTGCCAGTAAGTGCGGATTCAATGCGGCTTCGGATCTCGTCCAAACCGAGAGGGATGTAGGTGGTCGTCGCTCGTGTCGTTAGCTGCCGTCATCGGCGACCCAGGTCAACCGGCGCGTATGCTCGACATTATGTCAATATGCCGAGGCCTTCTACGTTCGCAAGAGCGGGAAAATGAGTAGGCGAAGTATGCTTTGCGTGGGACGATGCCGACGCATCCGGCGCTGGGCTCTGAGACCGGAAGCCGAGACCCGAAAGGCATGAGGCTGGCCGCGCCGGGAAAGGAGAATCCCCGTGCGCCGGATGAGCCGTCGCCTTCAGGATATTCGCGAGCAGCACCCGTCTGGCAGGAGTCCCGATGCTCCGGGTATCCTGCGTTTGCAACCCAACCTCACATTCCGGAACCGTCATGTCGCCTCAGCACGATCCTGCCACAGCCGATCGCATCCAGTTCAGCTTCGATCGACAGCAGATGATGCACACCCTTGGCGCCACGCTCCTTGCCGTTCGCCCCGGCGAAGTGGAAATCGCCATGCCATTCAGCAGCGCTTTCACCCAACAGCACGGATTCCTTCATGCGGCGTCGACCACCGCGATCGCAGACAGCGCCTGCGGCTATGCGGCCCTCACGCTCATGCCGGAAGGCACCGAGGTGCTGGCCGTGGAGTTCAAGGTGAACTTTCTGGCACCCGCCGGCGGAGAACGGTTTGTGGCTACGGGGCGCGTACTCCGCGCCGGGAAGACGATTAGCGTCTGCGCCGGAGAAGTACATGCGGAGCTCGGAACTACGCGCAAGCTCGTTTGCGTAATGCAGGCGACGATGATGGCGGTACCGGTTGCCTGATTACGAGCCAACGCGCCCACCCCGAGTTGCTACCTGCCAACGATCGAGCGTGAGCGCGTCTTCGTTCGCGGCAAGCTTCTCCGGGTGGGCATCCATGCAGCAGGCACCAGTCGGTAGATACCGTCTTCGGCGCAGCTACTGCCGTTTCGCTCAGACCGCGGTGTAGCCGCCGTCTATCAGGTAGTACGCACCGGTAATGAACGACGCCTGGTCAGAGAGCAAGAATGCCACCAGCTGCGCCACCTCGTCCGCTCTGCCGAGCCGGCCTAACGGGTGCCTGGCTACCAGACCATCACGCTGCTCCTTCGGCAGGTCTTCAAGCAGGGGCGTGTCTATGTAACCAGGACCTACACAATTGATGCGCAACCCCTTCGGTCCGTACTCAGCAGCCGCATTCTTCGTCAGGCCCACCACTCCGTGCTTTGCAGCCGTGTATGCACCATTGCCGATCGCGGCTACAGTACCGTGAATTGACGCCATGTTCACGATAGAGCACTTCTCTGCACCCGCGCCAAGCATCGCCGGAATCTGGTAGCGCATTCCGTACAGCACGCCGTTCAGGTTGATCGCAATAACGCGATTCCAGTCTGCAATGTCCGTTTCTCCGGCTGGTGCCTGCGCACCACCAATTCCCGCGTTGTTCACCGCGAGGTTGAGCGCTCCGAAAGTGTCCACCGCGAGCTTCACTACACGTTCCGAATCTTCCGGCTTTGCAGTGTCCTGCTTTGCGGCGAGTGCCGTTCCGCCAGCACTCGTGATCTCTCCAGCCACTCGTTCGGCAGACTCCAGGTCGATATCGGTAACAACCACTTTGCTTCCCCGCTCGGCAAGCAGCTTGCCGATCGCTTCACCCAGGCCCGAGCCGCCGCCTGTCACTACCGCTACCGTGCCGTCGAATGATGCTGTCATGTCCCCGTCCGAAGTAGAATTGTTTCCGCCGAAAGTTTATCGGGATGAACTGCCCAACCTTCCGGTTGCAACTCATACTGAAGCAAGCGAAGCCTGCTCCTCACGCCGGTGTTCAAGACACGGGCCAGTCGCGCAGGATGTACTCAGCCATCCGCGACATCGAGCACTATTTCATCAATCGCAGCTCAACAGCTTTGGGCTGCTCCGGCCACACCAGCTCGGCTGCAATGCCCTGAGCTTCCAGCCAACCCTCCGCCGCCTCCGCAAGCCTTACCCTCTGAAACTCGAACCACGCCTCTCTCTCGGGCGGGAAATTCAGGAGCACGTCCTTGAAGCTTCGGAACGGCCTGCGCTTCTGCAGTGAATCCAGAAGCTCCCTGGACACACGGCCGTCCGCCACGTTCTCCGCAAATCGCACCATCCAGTCGAAAGCCTCGTCGGACGAAACCGGCGGAACGAAAAGGTGGCGCGTGCTGTTCTCGAGATCCTCCACCTTCGGCTCGTCGGGATAATCCTCTGCGTCTCCGTAAGCTGCAACGAGCAGAACCTCGCCCGAATCGAGATCCAGCCAGTTCGAAACACCTTCTTCGCTCATGCAGAAGGCCGAAACAAGGTCCATCGCATTGATTCGAAGCATGAGAACTCCGCGCCAGAGTTTTCACAGTTGAGTGGCACCTCAAACTGATTGATAATGTGCAGCCAGCGCCAGCGCGCTCCGGGAGTGACCTGCCCGCTGGCGCCGGGGGCGGCGTCCCGAAGGCGTTGATCGCAGCATCCGCATCCCGTTGGCAATCACCACCAGCACCGAAAGCTGGTGCACCAGCATTCCGCCGGCCATGTGGATATTGCCGGCAAGCACACCCGCCAGCAGACCACCTACGGTCACGAGCGCGATCGCAAGGTTCTGTCGCATATTGCCTAACGTAGCCCGTGAGATCACGATCGCCTCGGCCACCTTGCCGAGATCATCGCTCATGAGCGCAATGTCTGCCGTCTCGATTGCCACGTCGCTGCCGGCCGCACCCATCGCAATGCTCGTATCCGCCACAGCCAGTGCGGGCGCATCATTAATGCCATCCCCCAGCATCGCAACATGCTCGCCCTGGGCTCGAAGCTGCCTCACGTGCTCAACTTTCTGCTCGGGCAACAACCCCGCATGTACTTCCGTGATGCCAACCTCCCTTGCCACTTCGCGAGCAGCCAGGGGATCATCGCCGGTTAGCATGACCACGCGCCGCACTCCAATATCAGCGAGCTTTGCCAGCGCCGGTGCTGCGGACGAGCGGGCTGTGTCGGCTAGCCCGAGTATACCGACGAGTGTGCCATTCAACGCAACGAGAACCGGTGTGTGGCCGTCGCTCCTGAGCCCTGCCAACCTGCTCTCGGCTTCCTCGTGCAGCAGGATACCCCTGCGCTCGAGCAGCCTGCGATTACCCACCACGATTTCGTTTCCATCGTGCATTGCGCTCACGCCCATACCGGCGTGTTCCTCCAGTGCATCGGGAGCTGGCAGCACCCCTTCCAAACGCGCGGCCTCCACGATCGGCTTGCCAAGCGGGTGCCCTGACCCCGACTCGGCGATAGCTGCCAAACGAACCAGTTCGCGTTCCGCTTCAGTCCTGATGCCTTCCGCGTCAGGTTCCCCCGCGCCAACCGCAACCGCCCCCTGGTTCAGCGCAATCACGTCAACCAGGCGCGGCCTTCCCTCGGTGAGCGTGCCGGTCTTGTCCACTGCGAACGTCGTAATGCGGCTGATCTCCTCAAGATGCTGCCCGCCCTTGATGAGTATTCCCGCTCTAGCCGCACGCCCGATCCCTGCCACCACGGAGACCGGTGTCGAGATTACGAGGGCTCCCGGGCAGGCTACGACCAGGAGCGTGAGTGCGAGCCTGACGTCTCCGGTGACAGCGAACGCCAGCATCGAGAGCAGGATTACGGCAGGCGTATACCACCGCGCGAAGCGGTCTATCATGCGCTGGGTTGGTGCACGCTCCTCCTGAGCCTCCTCAACCCTGCGCACTATGCGCGCGAGCGTGGTATCAGCTCCCACCCCGGTGGCACGCACGCGAAGCATGCCGTTCTGCGACATGGTGCCCGCATATACCCTGCTGCCCGCGGCCTTTTCTGCCGGGATCGGCTCACCGGTAATCGTGCTCTCGTCAACGGCGGCCGAGCCGTCCACAACTTCACCGTCAACCGGGATCTTCTGCCCCGGCCGAACGAGCACGGTATCCTGAAGCCTTACCTCGTGCGGCGCAACATCAACCGGCTCACCGTTGCGAAACACGGTTGCCATGGAGGGAGCGGCGTCCAGAAGTTCACGCAGCGCTCCCCGCGTGCGGCGCATCGTGCGCGCCTCGAGCCAGGCTCCCAGCATGAAGAGGAAGGTGACGGCAGCCGCCTCCCAGTACTCGCCGATCGCCAGCGCGCCAATCGCGGCAATGGTTACCAGCAGCTCGATACTGAAGCTGCGCGCACGCAATGCGTACCAGGCGCGAAGGGCTATGTCGCTTCCGGCCACGACTGCCGCTACCACCATCAGCACTGTCCACGCCTGCATCGAGCCAACGATCCAGCGCGACAGCAGCGCCAGCGTTATCAGCGACCCGCTTGCCGCAGTGAGCAACAATCGCCGGTTGCCCGTTTCCGATAGTGCGGCAGTAAGCCTGCCTGAAATCCTGTTCATTTTTGCATCTCCCATGGTCGTCCCCCGCTCCGCGGCGCTGCCTCGTTGCGGCGCGTCGGAACGGGGGCAGAAGTTGGGAAAGGCTCAGAAGGCAGCCGGGCGAGCCTTGTATCCTACCCGGCGCACCGCCTCCACCAGCTGGTGGACTGTCGCTTGCGCGGGGTCATGCCGCACCTCGATACGACCCGCATTGAAGTGAACCCTGGCACTCTCGACACCAGGCAGGGCCTTCAGTGCCTTCTCGATTTTCCCGATGCAGGACGGGCACGAGAGTTCATCGCTTCGAAGCACCGAATCAACCGTTGCAGCTTCCATGATCATCATAGCTATCTCCTGTTCTTCCATGGGTTTACGAGGGGTTGTCCCCATCGTCTGTACCCAATCTAGGCCCTATAGCTAGGTACCGAGTCAAGCCCTGACGGCAATTGGAGTCCCAATGTCGAACCCCGGCTCCGAGGTGTTTCGGAACCGGGGTTCGGCAGGAGATTACGCCAGCTGTTTTCGAATGGAGTTCCGGGTCGAATGCGCTATGCCGCCTCTGATTGCGACTCCAGCGCTTCAAGGAATGGGCAATCCCCGAGCGGCCCATGCACCTCGCACGATGCGGACATCTTCCTGAGCGCACCGCGAATGCGCTCGAGTTCCGCGATCTTCTCGTCTACGTCGGCAATCTTGGTGTCCACCCTGCTGCGCACCTGGCCGGGGGTCGTGTCCGGCGCCATTCGCAGCTGGAGCAGTTCCTTGATTTCCTTGAGCGTGAACCCCAGCGCCTGCGCACGACGAATGAAGCCCAGGCGTGCGACGTCCGACTCCGGATATTCCCGATAGCCCGACGGTCGCCGCGGCGGCTCATCCAGCAGGCCGCGTCGCTCGTAGTAGCGCACGGTCTGCACGTTCACACCCGCGGCACCCGCGAGTTGTCCAATTGTCAGCGTCTGCATGCCTGCCCTCCGATCAGGTCCTATCCCGAATGATAGACCCTTCACCTAGGTACCGAGTCAAGGGCTGGCCGATCGCTCTTCCACAGGCTCAGGCGCACCATCCGGCACCAGCTCCCTGATTTCGGGCTCCAGTTTCGAGCGCACTTCAGGAGCGAGAGACGCTACTTCCTCCCTCAGGCGCTCACGTCGCGCGGTCACGAGCTGGCCGAGCACCACTCGACCGGCTGCGGACGGCATGAGATGCAGTTCACCGTCCTCACCTCGCACCTCCTCCACCAACCGGGCACTCCGCAGCTCGGCCAGCGCGTCTTCCAGTCGTTCGGCAGGCACACCCCGCGAGCGTGCTAGCTCGCCTGGCCTGATGGACGGGTCTGCCTCGATCTGCAACAACAGCCACGCAGCCGGCGTGCCGACGTTCACTTCAGCCCTGCTCACGATTCGCGAAAAGTACTCCCGGCGAATGTCCCGGCTGGCGAGCAGTGACAGTGAACGCTCCAGCCGCGAGAGCGAGGTTGTGTCCGTCGGCATGGGGAAAATCAGCTCTGCCTCACGACCCACATCTCCCGCCGTCGCTGCAATGGTGTCTCTCAGCGGAAGTTCGGGCACGAGCCACGTGAGCAGGAAGGCAAACAGCGCTATCACCATCGCAACGAGAAACACAGTGCTTAACGACGAAGTGAATGCACTTATATAGATCTCATACACCGCCGGCGGCAGCTGCATTAGCGCTTCCGGGCTGAGCAGAGTGCCGGGAGGCAGAGCACCTTCCGCGGGGAGATTCCGGCTGAGCAGGAGCTGCAGCCTGCTGGCGAAGATCGCACCGAACACCGCTGTGCCCAACGCTCCGCCAATCAGTCGAAATAGCGTCGCACCTGACGTTGCCACGCCGAGCTCGCGGTAGTCCACCGCATTCTGCACGGCGATCACGAGCACCTGCATGATGAGGCCAAGTCCAAGGCCGAGCACTGCCATGGCAATGGATGCCTGAGCCACCTGAGTGCTCGCATCCATGCGCGAGAGAAGAAACAGTCCCACACCAGTCGTCGCGGTGCCGATAATCGGGAAGATCCTGTACCGTCCCCATCGGCTTATCAGTTGCCCCGAGCTGATAGACGTGAACAGCATGCCGCCCATCAGTGGCAGCATCTGCAGGCCGGATCCTGTTGGCGTTGCGCCGTTCACCACCTGCAGAAAGAGGGGGATGTAGGTAACCGAACCGAAGAGCGCGAAGCCCACTATCAGACCGATAACGGACGTCAGGCGAAACGTCTTGTTGGCGAACAGCGACAATGGTAGCACGGGTTCCGCCGCACGCCGCTCGGCAGCAACGAACGCGATCAGCGAGAGAATGGCCGTCACTCCCAGCACCACCATCTGCGGCGAGCTCCAGTCGTACAGAACGCCGCCGAGATCCGCGTAAAGCACGATGCAACTGAGTGCGACGGCCAGCAGGCTGGTGCCCAGGTAGTCGATCCTGTGGCTTATTCGCTTCACGTACTGCGGCAGCGTTGCACCGATCACCACCAGCGCCAGCGTTCCCAGCGGCAGGTTGATGTAGAAAATCCAGCGCCAGGAGAGGTGAGTGGTGAAGTATCCGCCGAGCAGGGGCCCGGCAATGCTCGACACCCCGAACACGGCGCCGAAAATGCCCTGGTAGCGTCCGCGTTCACGCGGGGGAACGACGTCGCCTATCGCGGCCTGGGTGGACACGAGCAGGCCCCCACCGCCAATGCCCTGAATGGCTCGGAACACGATGAGCTGCATCATGCTCCTGCTCATTCCGCACAGCACCGAGCCTACGAGGAAGATGACGATTGCCATCTGCAGCACGGGCTTCCGGCCGTACAGGTCGCCGAGCTTCCCGTAGAGCGGAGTGACTACCGTCTGTGCCAGAAGGTATGCGGTGACCACCCATCCGAGTCGTTCGAGCCCGCCGAGCTCGCCAACGATTGTGGGAAGTGCGGTTGCGACGATGGTGGAGTCAAGTGCTGCGAGGAGCATCGCGAGCAGCAGCCCGCTGAACACGACGAGCACCTGGCGGCGCGGGAGGACAGTTGGGATTTCCGGATTTGCGGCGTTGTTCATCGGGGGAAGACTAGCAACACGCAGGTACGGTTAGTCGGGAGCGTGTGAACCGATCATCTCCGGCTGGAGGCTTGACCGGGCGAAGGTCGCCTTGTAAGCCACAGCATGGCTTCCTTCTTCGAACTCACGTTCATTACCGTCGCGGCGCTACTGCCCATCGTGAATCCGTTCAGCACGGCGCCCCTCTTTCTCGCGATCACCGAGGGGCAGGATCCGGAGACGCGGAACGAACAGGGCAGGAAGGGCGTGATCTACATGATTGCGATCCTCGGCACCTTCCTGCTGGCGGGTACGCTCATCATGACCATCTTCGGGATATCCCTGCCCGGAGTACGAATCGCCGGCGGTATCCTCGTTGGCCGTGTTGCGTTCCGCATGCTGTATCCGCCTGACGAGGGGGAGCTGACCCCGGACGAACGGAGAGAGACCAGGAGAAAGCGGGACATATCCTTCTTCCCGCTCGCGATGCCGAGCCTGAGTGGGCCTGGATCCATCGCGGTCACGATAAGCCTGGCGACCCTGGTCACCAACTGGTGGGACTACATAGCGATATTCATCGGAATCCTGGTGGTTGGGGTGATCGTCTTCGTCACCCTTCGTCTATCCGGCCACCTGACGCGGGTGCTTGGCGTGAACGGCGTTCACGCGATGACCAAGATCATGGGGTTCCTGATCTTCTGTATCGCGATCCAGTTCATCGTAAACGGAGTGACCGATCCGGAGCTGGTCGCCATGTTCAGGGATGCATGGGAGGCGGAGTAGTGCCGGCGCCAGGTTGAGCCGGTTTGGCATCGAAACACGATAGCCCTTCAGGACATTCTGCGAGGAGATACATGGCGAGGTGAATCGACGCTCTGCTGGCGCTGTTCCGGTCGGCGGCAGGTTTCGGCTGCGGAGACAGCGGAGACACCGGCATCCAACCTGACGATAAACGTCAAGTGCTGTCATCCATCAGCACTTGCCCCGTGTCGTTCGGGGGTTGGCAGGGCGGATCACTCACACTGCAGACACGGGCTCGCGATCGACCGGCCGTCGGCCTCGAGACCGTGAGCCGGCCACGCCTGAAATTGCGATTAACTCAGCAGAACCTGCACGAGGTGATCCATGTTCAGGCGAATCGGAACTCTCATTCTGGTAGAGTCGTGAGGTGGGTTTCGAGCAGGAACGCCATGATCTTCATCATGGACGAAAACTCCGCAGTAACGGACAGCGTGAGCATGATTGGAGGCACAGCTACTCGCAGCTTCACCAAGCCTGGCCTCATCCACTACTGTCAGCTGGACTGCTGGGATCCGCCCGACTTCGGCACTATTCACGTGCAGTGATTCAGCTGTCGAGCTTGCACCTCGCATCCGGAGTCGGCCCGCGCCACGGCGGGCGTGCTATACCGCCAACTCTCATCTTGCGCACCGGCCGGATGCCCGTGATATGGGCCTATGCAGCACCGGGAGTGCCTTGAGCATCCGGGCTTCAATGTGAGCCGTTCCACTCTGAAATCCCGATAACAGGAAGTGCCACTCTCCTGATAGAGCCCGATGCTGAGCTTAACCGACGCGCCTCACTTCCTGCGGGGCAGGTGGTGCCGCGTGAGCCGTTCTGCCCACAGGTCTCGACAGAGACAGGGGCCTAATCTCAAGGTGAAACATGCACAACTCGACTCGCCGGCTTCTCCTGCTGACGTGTGCTATCGGAGGCGTTTCATGCGGTAGTGATAGCGCTGTTGAACCGACGGCTTCCGAACCCGTGGATGCGCGCCCAAAAAGAACGCTGACGCGCCTGACCATCTATCCCCAAACCCTGAATATCGTTCAAGGCTTTACGAGCAACGTCGGTGTGGGAGGTAGGGATCAGCACGGAACATACCTGGAGGTGAATCGCAGCAAGTTCAGACTGTCCAGTTCCGACCCAGCGGTAGCGACTGTCAACAGCGAGGGTCTCGTTATCGGAATTGAGCCCGGCAAAACGAGTATTGTGGTGACCGCGCTTGCAGACACCTCCATGCGTGCCCAAATGGACGTCGTCGTAGCAGACTCGATCGCGGTAAAGTCGCGGGAAGTCTGGCGCGACCACAACGGCTGGTATCCGTCTCCAGCATACGTGCTTGCTGGCGGTGAGGTAGTATGGAACCTGCCGTCTTTCGAAACAAGCGCGCTGCATCTATGGAAGGGTGAGGAAGACGGTCAGCGCCATAGCATTGACCGGACGGCGACGACGTTCAAACTGACCTTTCTCGAGCCGGGGACTTTCGAGTTTTGCACAGGTGGGTGTTGGGATCCGCCCGACTTCGGCACTATTCACGTACGGTGAATTTCGACATCGAGTCGGCCCCGCGCTCCCTTGCGGGTCACCAGCGATCGCGGCTTGCGCAACGGCCGGCTGCCCATAATATGGTGCCGCATAGCGAATCCACCCGGATCGACGAGCTGGCCATGCAGCAGCGCACACCAACGGAGGCGCTCGAAGTCCGGGATACGGGCGAACAGAACGCTCTCGACAAGGTCGTTCCCGCGCTCTACGCGGAGCTGCGAACCATGGCGCACCAGCGGCTGCGCAGAACTCCAGGCGAGCGGTCGCTGAACACAACCGGGCTCGTGCATGAGGCGTATCTTCGCCTCGCCGCCACCCAGGGCGGGAAGTTCGACAACGATGGTCACTTCCTGGCGATCGCGTCTCGCGTGATGCGCAACGTACTTGTGGACCACGCCCGGGCGCGCACCTCCGCAAGGCGCGGCGGTGGCGTTGTGTTCACGGAGTTTCATGAAGACGCGTGGGCAGCTAATGTCAACCTGGACCGGGTGATGGAGCTTCACGAAGCTCTGGTTAGGCTCGAGAAACTCGATGAGCGTCAGGCAGCTCTTGTTGAACAACGTTACTTCGGCGGACTCACCCTGGAGGAAATCGCCGCCGCAACCGAGCTTTCGCTGGCCACCGTAAAGCGCGAGCTGCGGTCGGCACGTGCGTGGCTGGCCGCTGAACTGGCGGAAGGATGATCTCGGATCGGGAGCTCTGGCAAAGGGCGAAGCCTGTTTTCGACGAGCTGGCCGACATGGAACACGATATCCGCCAGGCCAGGCTGAAACAGATTGCCAGGGCTGACCCGGAACTAGCCGCCGTGCTGGAGCGACTGCTCGATGCAGATCATGCTTCCGAAGGCGCACTGCGGGACTACAGCTTTGGAGGTGGCAGCGCGCGAGACCGCGGAGCGAACTCCACTCCTCCAGCACAAGCTTTCGGGCCAGGCGC